>JAFGHQ010000080.1 GCA_016930035.1 Gammaproteobacteria bacterium
ATTTTACATCATCAAAAATCCCACGGCAAACCTGAGCAAAATTATTTCCCTGATCCCGTTTTTTTCACCGATTACCATGTTTACGCGCATTGCGGTGCAAATGCCGCCATTCAGTGAGATTTTGCTCTCCATCGTGATTTTAATTTTGACCACGATCTTTTTAATCTGGCTGGCTGGAAAGATCTTCCGGGTGGGAATTTTAATGTATGGCAAGCGACCGACATTGGCGGAGCTGATTAATTGGATACGGTATTAAAAAAGTGCAGCGCGTGGAGCGTTGAGCAGGTAACGACCCAGGTTTTATGTTTTACACCCTACGCACCTCGCTCCACACACTGCGTTTTATATTTTTCATTTTAAATAAATCCCTTGACATTTCCAGTTTATTGATTTAACTTATAACTATAAATTTCGATAGATCCCAGCGCAGCGATGCTGCAAAAAAAACACTCAACACAAAGTCACAAAGTGGACACGAAGTACGCGAAGAGAAAAAAATGAAGATCAGTTTAATCTTTCTTCGTGTCCGCACAAGGCGGATTTGCCTTAGGCATGATCTTTTGTGGTTTCTTGGTGACTTTGTGTTTGAAAATTCTTTTGCAAAAAAAACGAAGATTTAACTTGTAATACTATAAGGTTCATTAAAATGAGGATTCATCCTGTGAAAGAACAGCAATTACTTGAACGAATTACCCTCAGTCCCAAAGTTATGGTAGGAAAGCCCGTTATCAAAGGAACACGCCTGACAGTTGAATTCATCCTTAATTTGTTAGCGCATGGGGCGACAGTAACGGAAATATTGGAAGAATACAAAGGTATTACGACAGAAGATATTCAAGCTTGTTTACTATTCGCAACAAAATCCCTTGAAAATACTGATTTCATGCCGCTTGAAATGGAGATGGCATAGATGCGTTTTCTTGTCGATGAATGTACTGGTCCTCAGGTCGCGCAATGGCTACGTGAACAGAATCACGAGGTTTTTTCGGTGTATGAACAAGCGCGGGGTATGCTTGATGAGGATATTATTGAAAAGGCATATTTCGAGGAATGGATTCTGATTACCAATGATAAAGGCTTCGGAGAAAAAGTCTATCGAGATGGACGTCTGCACAAAGGTGTTGTTTTCTTAAGGCTTGAAGACGAAAGAGCCGTCGTCAAGATTAATACAATCCGACAACTACTTGAAAAATATTCTGATCAATTAACTGACCGTTTTGTTGTAGTATCTGAAACGAAAGTTCGATTCGCACGAAAGTAAATTTCAAATAAAAAAAGCATAATTTTTTCCTGATCAAATTGAAGCGCGTGGCGCGTGGGGCGTAGCGTGAAGACCAGGTACTGTTACGATCGATGCTCTGTAAATTTTGTTTTGTATTTTTCATTTTTGAATAAATTCCTTGACATTTCAAAATTATTATTTTAATTTATGGGTACACTCATTTAATTGACATTAAAAAAGCAACGCTGCTTTTACCAAATTATAGAATCTAACAGATTAGATAGAATGAATTAAGATTGCGACATCGAAACTTTAAAAAAATCGTTAAAATATTTTTAGCGCTGAGGTGAGATGCTAAAACAGTTAATCTGGATTGGTTCTTCTCTAAAAGATCTGAATATGTTTCCAGAAGATGTAAAAGATGAAATAGGGTATATACTTTATCTAGTGCAAAACAAAGAACATCATTCGAATATAAAACCATTAAAGGGATTTTCTGGCGGGGTTATGGAAATTAAAACCGATTATGATAAAGATACATACAGGACTGTCTTTGTTTCACAATTGGGTAATGAAATTTATGTCCTTCATGTATTTAAAAAGAAGTCTAAAAGAGGAATTAAAACACCAAAAGAAGAACTGGAAGTAATTGCACAACGATTAAAAAGAGCTCAAGAAATTGCCTTAAATAAAAAGGAAAAATAAAATGGAAGATTATACAGTAAGCTCAGGCAATATTTTTAAAGACATAGGCTTTGCGAATGCGGACGAAAAATTCGCTAAGGCAAAACTTGCTGCCATAATAAATAAAATCATAAAGGAAAAAGGATATGCTTCCCAGGAAATTGCCAGGATTTTAAATATCCATCAATCCAAAATATCTGATCTTGAAAATGGAAGATTAAAAAGTTTTTCTATGGAATGTTTATTTTCTTTTTTAGAAGCATTAGATCAACATATAGAAATCACTATCAGTGATAAATCTAAAATTAAAACAGAGCAAAATATTACGGTTGCATATTTATCCCAAATAATGCAATAGCCACGAAGGCACCAAGTCACAAAGAAAAGATTAATAAAAAATTAAGACAACATTTTCAAACAAATTTTTTCACTTTTTATGTAACCTATAATAAAACGTTACACAAATTTGTCTTTGTGTCTCTTGGTGTCTTAGCGCCTTAGTGACAATAATTTTTCTCAAGTGCATTTTCTGGGTTTATAAGTTGTCTTCTACCTAAATCCAACTTTCTTGTGTTCATTTAGTCGTTAAACTTATATATCGTAAAAAATGGTAGGGCGTGGGCTATAGTTCGTTGTGTAAAATGATCAGAGTTTCACGCCCGACACCCAACGCGCCACGCTCAACGCACTAGACAAGGAAAATAATATGGCTCACCACACTCTTAAATCTGCTTACTCTAAATTAATTGACCGTCTCAATCGTTTTCCCCAGGGCGCACCGCCATCTGAATTATTATTCAAAATTTTGAAAATGCTGTTTAGCGAAAGAGAAGCGGAATTGGTTTCGCTGTTGCCCATCAAACCATTTA
>JAFGHQ010000081.1 GCA_016930035.1 Gammaproteobacteria bacterium
TAAAAACTAAAAAATAGTTGATTAAATAGAAACTATTTTTTGATGATTTTTGTCAACGAATTAAGTAACTTTTACAAGGATGACGAGGTCTGAATTTACAGATAACAATAAAAATAGCGCATAGCGCTATTTTTATCGAGTGTCCTTGATTTAAAATTACGTTAGTTAAATTACGCTTCTTCTTGTGTTTGAGCTTCAGTTACAGGGGGTTCTACAGATGGCTTGGCTTCGATTTCAGGTAAAGCAGGTTCTTCTGGCTCTTCCAGTAGGATGGTGCGTTTTCCTTTACTCGGTATTTTTTCTCTAATACGTGCTTTGCGTCCACTGAGTTCACGTAGATAATATAATTTTGCGCGACGCACCCGACCTTTACGTTTTACTGTGATACTAGCAATAAGCGGGCTATGCGTTTGAAAAGTTCTTTCTGTTCCTTCGCCGTGAGCTACTTTGCGTACGGTAAATGAAGAATTCAATCCACGATTACGTTTAGCGATGACGATGCCTTCAAATGCTTGTAGACGTTCTCTATCGCCTTCGATCACTTTAACTTTAACAACAACGGTATCCCCAGCCCTAAAATCAGGGATATTCTTGCGTATTTGTTGAGTTTCAATAGATTGAATGATGGGATTTTTCATCGTTTTTTCCTCATGTACCCGTCGTCATGCGACTGTTTTTTTGTTAGAGAATAAAAAGTTTATCTCCTACGATTGTTCGTTAATAAATTCGTTTAATAAAGTTTGTTCTAGTAACGTTAGTTTTCGTTTTTTTAATAAATCGGGCCGAAATTTCCAAGTTTGGCCCAAAGCTTGCTTTAATCGCCATCTTTCGATAGCTTGATGATTCCCGGAAAGTAATATTTTAGGAACTTTTAAGCCATCAATTACCTCTGGGCGGGTATAATGAGGGCAATCTAGTAACCCATTTGAAAATGAATCTTGGATTGCTGATTGCTCATCGCCCAGAACATCAGGTAGCAAGCGCGTAATAGCGTCAATCATGCACATGACAGCTAATTCGCCGCCTGTTAATACAAAATCACCAATCGACCAAACTTCATCAATATCCGTCATTAATACGCGTTCGTCAATCCCTTCATAACGCCCCGCCACAAAAATTATAGCGTCACGCTGGCTAAGCGTCAAAGCTCCTGATTGGTCAAAATTTTTGCCCTTTGGAGAAACATATAATACTTTAGTTTTTAGCGTTTTCGATTGTTTTTTAGCATCCGAAATAGCAGCTCTGAGTGGAGCGACTTTCATTAACATGCCAGGTCCGCCACCATAAGGGCGATCATCAACTGTTTTTCGTTTATCTTGGGTATAATACCGAGGATTGAAAAATTTAAAATGAATGATTTTTTTTTCAATCGCTCTTCTTATGACGCCGTAATTTAAAGCGTCAAACATTTCTGGAAATAACGTGATGATTCCTATTTCCATTAAAAATTTTCGTCCCAATCAACAGTCATCGTTTTATTTTTTAAATCAATGTTAAGTACCACGTCGTTTTTCAAAAAGGGGAGTAACCGTGTTTTTATACTGTGCCCCGTTTCATTTTGTTGCTTAACCACCAAAACGTCATTAGAACCGGTTTCCATCAGGTGATCTATGATGCCTAGTTTGACGTTATGACGGTTGATAACGGTCATACCTTCAAGGTCAGACCAGTAATATTCCCCTTTTTTTAAATTAGGTAACTGATCACGGTTTACAGCAATCCATTTGCCTGAATATATTTTAGCCTCTTCTGGGGTTTCAACACCTTGGATTTGCCCTATAAAAATATTATCCCGTTGGTGCTCAATGTTGTGTAATTTAATTTCCTGCCAACCTTTTTTGCTTTTTATGTACCAGGGTTGGTAATGAATCATCGATTTGGGTTTTTCAGTTTCAGCGTATATCTTTATAAAGCCTTGAACACCAAAAGGTTTGCCTAATCTGCCTATAACGATATAGGAATTATCGGTCATGTTGTTTGTAACACTATCGTTTTTACTTACTTTGCGCCTTCTGTTTCAATACTTTCGGGTTTAGCAGGAGTTTCAGTCTCAGCAGCTTGCGCTTTTGCAGATTTTTGGGCTGCTTCTTCTAATGCTTTTTTAGCTTTTTGAGCTGCCTGCTTTTTTGCCTTTTTAGCTTGTTTTTTTTCAAGAACATCTTTAGGCATTTGAAATTCTTTGATTAAAGTGGCCACACGATCAGAAGGTTGAGCCCCCTGGGAAATCCAGTACTTCGCTCGTTCAAGATCAATTTCTAATCGAGTTTCATTTTTTGTTGCAAGAAGATTTAAAAAACCGATTTTTTCAATAAAACGGCCATCTCGCGAGCAACGTTTATCAGCGACAACGATATGATAAAAAGGGCGTTTTTTAGCACCCTTACGGGATAAACGAATGACTACCATGGTTATTTTTTACTCTCTCTTTTTAGCTTAAAAAAATTGCGATTTATCGCGACATTGTTTCAAAGGGGCGCTATTCTACGAAAAAAGCACAAGATATGGAAATGATTTTTAGCATCTAAGACGAAATTGCGCTATATTTTTATAGTATGAAAGCATCATTAGAACAAAAATTGACCAAATTAACCAATCGATATCATGAGATTTCAGCATTACTCGGTAATATTGAAATCATCAAAGATCAGCAACAATTTCGTTCTTTATCGAAGGAACACGCCCACTTGGAAGACTTGGTAAAATACTTTCAAGATTTTCAAGCGGCCAAGCAATCGAAGGAAAATGCAGAAACTTTGCTCGCGGATCCAGACCCTGAAATGTGCCATCTGGCAGAAGAAGAACTCCAAACAGCAAAAACAAAAATGGAAGAGATAGAGGAACGGATTAAGATTTTATTATTGCCTCAGGATATTCATGATGAACGTAATGTGTACTTAGAAATTCGGGCTGGTACAGGTGGGCACGAGGCTGCAATTTTTGCTGGAGATTTATTTCGCATGTATGCCCGCTATGCGGAATTAAAAAATTGGCAGATTGAGATTGTTAGTGCTCATGAGGGTGAGCATGGTGGCTATAAAGAAGTGATTGCGCGAATCATTGGAAAGCAGGTTTATTCTCGATTGAAATTTGAATCAGGAGCGCATCGCGTTCAGCGTATTCCAGAGACCGAAGCTCAAGGGCGCATTCATACTTCCGCTTGTACGGTTGCTGTTTTACCCGAATTAGAATCCGTCGATGAAATTGATATTAATCCCAATGACTTAAGAATTGATACCTTTCGTTCTTCAGGGGCTGGCGGGCAGCATGTGAATAAAACGGATTCAGCTATTCGGATTACGCATATTCCTACCGGGGTTGTTGTAGAATGCCAAGACGAACGCTCACAACATAAAAATAGAGCTAAAGCAATGGCATTGTTGCAATCGCGTTTATTAGATGCGAAGCGTCAAAAGCAGCAATCAGAACAAGCGGCTACACGCAAAAGTTTGGTCGGTAGCGGTGATCGTTCTGAGCGCATTCGAACTTACAATTATCCCCAGAATCGTGTGACCGATCATCGCATTAATTTAACCTTATATAAATTGGATTTGATTATGGAAGGGGATTTGGATCAACTCATCGAACCACTAATCCGCGAATATCAAGCAGAATTATTAGCCAGCGCAGAGTATTGATATTTAGGGGCTGTTGAGATTTGCCAATTTGTCATTCGGACCTGATCCGGGATCCAGAAAAATTCGTTGGGAACGAATTTTGGCGTACGAAGTACGCCCGGAGGGTGAAAACCTTGGACGGTTTTCATCAAAAATTCGTTGGGAACGAATTTTGGCGTACGAAGTACGCCCGGAGGGTGAAAACCTTGGACGGTTTTCATCAAAAATTCGTCGGGAACGAATTTTAACGAGCAAGGAAGCGAGCTCGAGAGGCGAAAGGATTCGCCGAATAAAAATCAAAGACTTATAGTTTTTGATTTTTCAAAAATTTCAGATTTCAACAGATCTTTTAACGGGGAAGTAAGGAGAATGAGGATTGTACAGGTCGCATATATGCGACCTGTACAATTCACGATCTGATTTATGCGACAACACCATTCTTAATTTCTAATTTTTAATTGATATATTAATCCTTAAACCTTTATCAAAGTCTTGTGATTTTCGTATATTTGTTTTTTAAATGCATTTGCCTTGACCTTTCCTCCGCTAAATCCTAGCCGTTATTTTTATTGGCGTAAATGCTCCTTGTTCGAGGATATTAGGCCGATCAGGGCGAGGAGGTGTGGATTCGGGAGATTCAGACGCACAGCCATTTTTTGGAAGGGGAGGGAGTAACTGGGGATTTGAAGATCTTTTCGGTTGCGGCTGGGATATTTGATAAAAATATTGAGAATGGCTGCGTACAATTGGATTATCGGACGAAGTATTATAACTGCTACTTTCTAATGGGGTTGGTGGAGTTGCTGGAGGGGCAGGTTTTGCTTCATCACTTGAATCCGGTTTGGGAACTTCATCAGAATCATTTCTGATGACATGACGGTCTTCTGTTATTAGGGGAAGAAATGTTATTTCACCGTTTTTTATACATAAAAGCGCATGGTTACTTACACCTTTTGAAGCTGTTTCAAGGACAACCCAAATTCTTCCTTCCTCATCTTCAAAATAGCTATATTCATGCTGATGGCCCGATACAATAAGCTTAACTATTTTCCTTAACTGCCCGAGTAAGTACGAGTTCTGAATTTTATAAGCACTATTGATTTGATCATGAAAGAATCCACGTTGATCATTGGGTAAAAACGGTGATGATAAATCTATTGCACCTTCACTCCAGAGTACTGAATTTAGACCGTTTGACACAATTTCATTCAATAAATCAGCGAGTGTGTTAATTTCTCCTTTAACAAAGGGGGCACCATGAATAAAAAGGGTAAAAAAGATTTTTTCTTCAGATTCAGAAAAAGAATTGGTTTTAGAAAGGGCCATAATAGGGAGCGTAGAAAATAATTTTTTAAAAAGCTCAGATAATGAAAGAAAATATTTATGTGCTAATCGTTGTGCGGTATGAAAAAAAGAAATGGATACTTTTGGACGTCCTTGTGTTGCTGGTCTTCGGACTAATTCTTTATTTTTAATTGCAAAGCTATAGCAATATGTTTCTAACGAATTTAGGAAACTTTCATCAACTGGTTGATTTTCTACCCAGCCTTGTTCGTGATTACCTCGTAATAATGTTAGGTGATTGGGAAATTTTAATTTGATTAGTAATAGCATCAAAATTGTTTTAAATTGATAAAAAGGGGCCCGATCAATATAATCACCTAGAAGGACAAGTTGTTTATTTTGCGTGATAAAAGTTTCCTCGAACAATCTTATTTGTTTGATCAAGTTTATGAGAGGCCCAGGTTTACCATGTAAATCTGTAGCAGAAAAAATTTCCGAATCCGATGGTACAAAAGCGATTGTCATCTGGTTTTTGAAATTAAAAACTCGACGACCATTAAAATTAATGTCAGATAAATTTCTTGGAATTTCTTCCCTGGAAATTTCTTGCTGCATAACTCCAATAGCGGCCTGTATAATCTTAGATACTTTATCGAATGCTTGCCCATCATTTAAGATACTATTAACTTGTTCTTCCAAATTCTGAGGAGAGTTGATGCGATTTAATAATATATCTAAAAATCCGTCCGAATTTTCTGTCATTTCTGTGTCAACACTATTTTGTGTTTCTCTCTGATCAGCTTTAGTAACTGTTATTTTAAAAGCCATAGTTTGTGTTCTTAGTATTTTTAGTTAATAAAAGTTATCATGAAGAATATAGTGTCACTCTACTCACCTTCATATGCGAAATTATAGTATCCAATTCTTAAGAAAACCTTAAGGGCCAGCAAAAAATACGTATTTTCCAGTAAACGTTCGGTGAATGGCCTCTATAAAAAATAAAAAAAGATGAAACAATAGCGTACCTGAGAAAAAAAAAGAGGAGCGGGAGATGAAATTAAAATATGAGGAAAAACGGGGCTATTGGATAAGCCGAGTAACGAGTTGGTATTTGAGTGGTCAATCCTTAACGTTGTTTTGTAAAAAACAAGGATTGAATAAACAGAAAATGAAGTATGGGTTTTATCGGCTGAATTTACCAAGGCCGATACGGAAGTTGGATGCACAGTTGGAGTTGGGCAGTATAATAGACTTTATCAAAACGAAGCCATTATCGAGGTTGCTTGTATGGCGCATGCTCGGCGAAAATTCTTTGACATAACCAAACTATCCAAAACTCCCGGGTTGGTCGATCAAGCCTTACGCTATATTCGCAAACTCTATAAAGTAGAACAAAGCATTAAAGACCTAACCGATATTGGACGAAAACTCAAAAGACAACGCGAATCGAAACCGATATTAAAAGCATTTCGCCAATGGCTTTTGCAACAACAACCACGCATATTGCCTAAAAGTCCTTTAGGCGAAGCCATACAATATACCCTCAACCAATGTGAAGCATTGAATCGCTATCTGGAACATGGCATGCTTGATATTGACAATAACAAAGCCGAACGACTGATGCGTCCTATTGCAATCGGGCGCAAAAATTGGCTCTTTGCCGGCAGTGACCAAGGAGGCAAAAATGCAGCGATCATTTACAGCCTCATCGAAACCTGCAAACTCAACCACATCAATCCCTACGACTATCTTCGAGATGTATTAACCCGCCTACCCACGCATCTTGCTAAAAATATCGACGAACTGATTCCCATGAACTGGGCATCCCAAAAAAACTGAGTGTGAATACCAAAGTTTGATGAGAAAGCGGTAGTTGGATTCCTTTTTCGCACGTTAACAGTGGTTATTAGGATTTAGGGGTCAGATACAACGCGCGAATACGTGGATCTGACCCCATAAATCCAGCTCCCGAGAAGACACAGCGACCCTTGAGTACCGGAAGAAGATCAACCAGACTCCTAGGTAAAATACATTTTTTGAATACTTATTTATAAAATAAGCATTCAAAAAATTTATGGATCCTTGAGTTTGGAAAGCTTTTGAGGAACGCAAAGGGGAACGACTGGTGAGAAAAAGGAATCCAACTACCGCTTTCTCAATCCTGTCAACAGGTCATTCACCGGACGTTTACTTTTCCACCACTCTACACGACAAAAAAAATGAGAAGAGGAAATAAAGCTTTAAAAAACATGAGCTTATTGATATAAAGTAATATTTATTTAAA
>JAFGHQ010000082.1 GCA_016930035.1 Gammaproteobacteria bacterium
CGAAGCGCGATTCATTCATTTAAAATGTAAAATCTAAAATTTAAAATAAATCAAGCAATGCATCGAAGTTGCGGTCTTTTATTGTTGTCTTAATTGTAATGGGGGGCCCTAGGGATCAAAAGAAAACCTATTGAGAGCCGCGCAAAAACCGAGTACAATCCGCGACCTTATTATTTTAGGGTTTGGAGATGCTGCTTTGTCATTCCCAGAAAGTTGGGTTTTCTAGTTTCGTGGGAATGGCAGACACTCATACAAACCCGAGAATTTTTTGTGAAGTGATTAAGTTAGAAATATTTTAGGAGTGTATTCATGTTAGCTACTACTGAAAAGAAAAAAATCATCGAAGAGCATCAACTTGCCCAAAATGATACGGGTTCGGTTGAGGTTCAAGTCGCATTATTAACTCAAGATATCAATAAGTTAACTGAACATTTTAAAACTGCGCCGAAGGATCATCATTCTAAGACTGGATTGATCAAAAAAGTCCATCAGCGCAAAAGTTTATTAAGATATCTGAAAGGCCAAGATATTCATCGTTATCGCGCGTTAATCGAAAAATTTAATTTGCGTGAGAAAGAATAAAAATGTGGTTTATCACAAAAAAAAATGTAATAAATCACATCTCTACTGTACAGGGCGAAAATTTTGCCTCCTACCCTCCAAAATTCCAAAATTTAAAAGGTAACATTATATGTCTTTAATTAAAAAAACATTTCAGTATGGTGGACATACTGTCACCATAGAAACAGGTGAAATAGCAAAACAGGCAACAGGATCGGTGATCGTTGAGATGGAAGGCACTGTTGTTTTAGTAACTGTTGTATGTCTAAAAGATTCGGATCCTTCCCGAGATTTTTTTCCATTAACCGTAGATTATATAGAAAAAACTTATGCGGCTGGAAAAATTCCCGGTAGTTTTTTTAAACGAGAAGGTCGTCCCAGTGAATATGAAATATTAGTGGCACGATTAATTGATCGTCCCATTCGACCGCTGTTTCCTGAAGGTTTCAATAATACGGTCCAAATTGTCGCTACTGTTCTTTCCATGAATCCTGAGATTTCAACTGAAATTCCTTGCATGATTGGTGCTTCGGCAGCATTAATGATAGCGGGTATTCCATTTAATGGCCCGACTGCTGCTGCCAGAGTCGGCTATATTAACGATGAATTTGTTTTAAATCCAACGCGTACCCAGTTGTTAGATTCTAAGTTGGATTTAGTTGTAGCAGGAACCGAGCTTGGGGTCTTGATGGTAGAGTCAGAAGCAGATCTTTTACCTGAAAGTATCATGTTGGAAGCTGTTTGGTTTGGTCATGAAAAAATGCAGCCCGCTATTGAAGCGATCCACGAATTAGTTGAAGAAGCAGGAAAATCTGCTTGGGATTTTGAGCCCCCTGTTGTGAATGAAGCTTTGAAAAAAGCATTAGCTGAAAAAATTGAAAAAGATTTAGGCGCGGCATTTCAAATTTCCGATAAATTAAAACGGCAAGATGAAGTTAATCGATTGCGCAATTTGGCCGTTGAATCGTTGAGTGGCGAGAAAGAAGGTCAGTTCCCAGCCGAGATGATCCATGTGTATTTTGCTGATCTGGAGAGAAAAATTGTTCGGGGGCGCATTTTAAATGGCGAACCTCGAATCGATGGTCGAGATACCAGAACTGTTCGGCCACTGAATATTCGAGTCGGTGTTTTACCACGTACCCATGGATCAGCATTGTTTACACGAGGTGAAACTCAGGCTTTGGCGATCACAACTTTAGGTACGGGGACTGACGCACAAATTATTGATGCGTTGGCCGGTGAATATAAAGATCGATTTTTATTACATTATAATTTTCCTCCTTATTGTGTCGGGGAGGAGGGGAAAGTAGGAAGCCCGAAACGACGTGAAATTGGTCACGGGAATCTAGCAAAACGCGCTTTGAAAGCTGTTATGCCTGCTGAAAAAGATTTCCCTTATGTGATTCGAGTCGTTTCTGAAATTACTGAATCTAACGGATCAAGCTCCATGGCGAGTGTTTGTGGCGGCTGTTTATCATTAATGGATGCTGGTGTCCCTATTAAAGTGCCTGTTGCTGGTGTTGCCATGGGGTTAGTTAAAGAAGAAAAGAAATTTGCTATTTTGACTGATATTCTAGGTGATGAAGACCATTTAGGTGATATGGATTTTAAAGTTGCTGGATCTGAACATGGGGTTAGTGCACTGCAGATGGATATCAAGATTGATAGTATTACTAAATTTATTATGCAAGGTGCACTAGATCAAGCTAAAGAAGCTCGATTACATATTTTAAAGCACATGACTGCTGTGATTCATGAACCCCGAAAGAAAATTTCGGATTTTGCCCCTAGCCTTGAAATTATAAAAATTGCTCCAGATAAGGTTCGAGAAGTGATAGGCAAAGGGGGTGCTACTATTCGAGGGATTACCGATGAGACAGGGGCTTCTATCGACATTTCAGATGATGGGATTGTCAAAATAGCTGCACTCAATGCAGAAAGTGGTCAAAAAGCTAAAAAGATTATTGAACAAATTACGGCAGAGATTGAGGTAGGTACTCTTTACGAAGGTAAAGTAGCCAAAATTGTGGATTTTGGAGCTTTCATCACGATTTTACCGGGGAAAGATGGATTTTTGCATATTTCACAAATCGCTGATGAACGCGTAGATAACATCTTTAATTACTTAAAAGAAGGACAGGAAGTTAAAGTAAAAGTTGTTGAATTTGATCGCCAAGGTCGCATTCGCCTCAGTATGAAACCCTCCGTGATGAGTAATTGATGTCCGTTTTGGATAAGCGACAACATTAATCGTAGGGGTCGCGGTCCTGCGACCCCTACAGTACAACCCAACAATCGTGATAATTAAAAATTAAAAATCAATAATGGTAATAAAATTTTGAATGAATGAGTCGCTTACGCGATAATTATTTTATGTAGGGACAGGTCGCGACCTGTCCTTACTATTTATGAGGCTGTTGGGATCCGAAATTTTTTACAAAATCAAAAACTATAAGTCTTTGATTTTACTGGATCCTGGATCAAGTCCGGGATGACAAATTGGCAGATCCCAATAGCCCCTTTATGGGGTGTGAATGAATTCGAGTAAAAAAATCGGAACGGAAAATTTTTCCTGGATTTTCGATCTCACGTTTCTGTTTATATTTATTGGCGGGTATTTTTTTCTTTTTCTTGGGGCTCACCATTTATTGTTGCCTGATGAAGGTCGCTACGCCGAAATCGCGCGGGAAATGATCGCCCATAAAAATTATTTGACTCCTTATCTTAACGGCATCGTTTTTCTCGACAAACCTATTTTATTCTATTGGCTCGAAAGTTTTGCATTTTATATATTTGGTATTAGCGAGTGGTCTGCACGATTATTTCCAGCTTTTATTGGGGTATTAGGATGCCTTTTTACTTATGCTGCAGGACGTTTTTTATTTAATCGTCGGACGGGTATTATTTCCGCATTAATACTTAGTACGGCTCCGCTTTATTATGCTTTGGCACATTACGTCAATATGGACTTAGAGGTCGCTGTTTTTATTTCTATTGCTCTTTTTTCTTTTATGTTAGCTTTTTTAAATGGAACTAAATCGCCCAGGAGTATTTTTATATGGCTGTTTTATGCATTTATAGGATTAGCTTTTTTAACTAAAGGTTTGATTGGGATCGTATTTCCAGCCATGATCATTGGAAGCTGGATGATATTGTTAAATCAATGGGAAGTGCTTAAACGAATGAGGTTGTTTGAGGGGCTAATCATTTTTCTGTTGATAACAGCGCCTTGGTATATTTTAGAACAACGCGCTATTCCTCAGTTTTGGAATTATTTTTTTGTTGATCAACAGTTTTTGCGTTATTTAACTCAGGATTTTAATTGCCAACAATCGAGTTTCTTTTATATTTTTGCCATCCTTTTAGGTTTTATTCCTTGGTCTGTATTTTTGATTCAGTCGTTTACATTCCATATTCAACGTGCTTTTAGGGATCGAAAAAAATATAGCATAGAGATTTTTTTGTTGCTTTGGGTTTTCATTATTACGCTTTTTTTCTCAATCCCAAAATCGAAATTAGTGGGCTATATTATTCCCATTTTTCCACCATTAGCGTTACTGATGGGGGTTTATTGGGATCATTTTTGGCATGAAAAAAAACGGCAAGGCTTTCTTATCGGTGTTTTAATATATCTGGTTGTTGTTTTATTACTTCCTATTTTGGGTTATGTTTTAAGCAAATATGGTGCTAGGTTTCATGTTCTTAGCCATTATCAATATTTGCTTTCAGGGATGCTAATATTAGGAGCGCTATGGTCATTCATCAGTTTAAAAGCAAAATCGTTAACGCATTTATGGATAAGTTTTTTGATAACCAGTGGTCTTTTTATATTAGTTGCAGTATCCCTTATTCCTTATTTAAGCCTTCCTAGTACCAAACCAATAGCTTTGTGGCTAAAGCAAAACATTCAACCTAAAGATACTGTAATCGCTTTTTTGGATTATTATCAAGATTTGCCATTTTATTTAAAGAGAAAAGTTTTTATTGCTGGAGATTGGGCTAAGTTAGAAAAATATGATCGCGACAATTGGAAACATACATTTATCGTAGGGGCAACTTTTCAAACGTCATCAAAATCTCAACTCATGGATCTTAATACGTTTCAAACTCTGTGGAATAGCAACCAACGCGTTTTTGTGGTTCTCAATGCTAGAAAACTACCATTATTAAAATCACTGACCGGGGAAAGCGGACATATCGTTAAGGATATAAATGATATTTTATTAATAAGAAAATGATTCTTCATTTTTAATTAATTAAACGCCCACCATTTGCTGTTAATAAACGTGAAAGTAGGAACGATGATGAGTACGAGGAAGAGCGCTAAGACGTAATAGAGATTTAATACAGTTAAAAAAAGATAGAAGAGCCCTTCGTTTAAAATAAAACTTACAATTGCTACAATCAAAAATCGAGGAACTGAGTGTTTATGACAAACCGTTCGATTGCTAAAACTCCAGTAACAATGTCCGAAATAGCTCACCTGAAAAGCGATTAAAAAAGCCAAAATATTTGCTACTAACGGATGCCATGCAAATTGTTCCACTAACAAGATAACTATAAGCATATTTACCATGGCTGCAATACAGCCCACGATCCCAAATCGTATGAGTTGTTTTAATAGGGTTTGGTATTTATTCAAAACCATATTCTTTTGAAATAATGTAATGAGGACGGTGTTTGACCTCAGTAAAAATGCGCGCAATATATTCGCCTAAAATGCCTATAGAGAACAATTGTATTCCACCAAAAAATATGATGATAACGACAATGGTGGCATAACCAGGAACATCAATTCCTAAAATCAGTGTTTTAATAATGATGTAGATGGCACAAATGAGCGCAATAAAAGATAAAATAAATCCTGAAAAACTTAAAATACGAAGGGGAGCATCTGAAAAAGATGTCAAACCTGTTATGGCTAGCTCAGTAAGTTGAGATAAATTAAAAGTACTTTTTCCAGCCCGCCTTTTGGGGGTATTGCAAGGAATGCCTTTTGATTTAAATCCTACCCAGGCATAAAGGCCTTTCATAAAGCGATTATATTCTTTAAGGCTATTTAATGCGTTGACTACTTTACGATCTAAAAGTCGGAAATCTCCTGCATCAGGCATTATGTTGATTTTTGAGAACTTATTTATGAGAAAATAAAAGAGACGTGGTAGGTAATTTTTGAGTAAGCTTTTGCGTGGACGATTTTTTTGAATACCATAGACTATATCGTAACCTTCAATCCAATATTGAACAAATGTTGAAATGAGTTCCACAGGATGCTGAAAATCCGCATCTATCATGATCACGCAGTCACCCGAACTTCGTTCTAGGCCTGCAGTGAGTGCATTTTCTTTTCCAAAATGGCGGGAAAAAGATAATAATTTAATGGAACGATCTTTTTTTAAAAGGGCAATGACTTTTTTACTCGTGTGATCATAGCTACCATCATCGACGACGATGATCTCAAAAGATTGGCCCAATTGTTGGAGCTGAATTTTTAATGCTGTGATAAAATTGGTAATATTTTTTTCTTCATTATAAACAGGCACCACACAGGAAATAAGAAAAGATTTTTTAGGAGCGGGAATAAAATTCATAAGTTAACCTCAGAAACAATGATAGTTTGGGTTAAGCGGCAGCGCAACCCAACAATTGTCTGCATATATTGTACAAGGGGAATATTGCATGCGCCAGATTGTTCTTTGTGCAGATGACTATGGCCAGAACGAAGCTATATCACGAGGCATTCTTAAACTAGTTGATCAAAACAGAATCTCAGCCGTCAGTTGTATGGTAACTGAGGAGAATTGGCCTTTTTATGCTTCACTATTAAGGCCTTATATTGATCAAGTCGATATTGGTTTGCATTTTAATTTAACGGAGAAATTAACTGAGGAAAATCCGGTTCACTCTTTAGTTAAATTGCTTTTAGGAACACATCTGCGGTTAATTTCAAGAAAAAAAATAGCAGCGGAATTTCAAAGCCAACTTCTTCGATTTCAGACAGCCTTAGAGGGTAAATTACCTGATTTTGTCGATGGGCATCAGCATATTCATCAGTTTCCTGTAATTAGTGATATCGTTTTGCCGGGTTGTGCTAAATTATTGAAAAATCCATTTTATGTACGGTATGTCGTTCCGAATTTGTTTGGCTTTCCAAAGCAATCATGGTTTAAAAAAATTATTATTATGACTGTTACTGATTGGAATTTTAAAAACAAATTAAAAAAATTAAATATATCCTATAATCAGAGTTTTGAAGGCATTTACGAGTTTAAATTGGATGGGAAGTATCAAAATGTGTTTATAAATTGTTTGGAGCATATAAAGCATCGAGGTCTCATTATGTGCCACCCGGGATTAAAATCTTTTGATCGGCAAGATAAACTGGCCTTGACGCGCCCTATTGAGTTAGAATATTTATTGAGTGAGGATTTCCTAGCGGATATGAAAAAAGCTGGTGTAGAAATAACACGTTTTAGCAACTTTTATTAAGGGAATAACCTATGCCTGATTGTATTTTTTGTAAAATTATCAACAAAGAAATTCCTGCTAAGATCATTTATGAAGATGATCGGGTTGTTGCATTTGATGATATAGAGCCTCAAGCCCCTGTTCATGTATTGATTATCCCAAAAGAACATGTGGCAACGTTAAATGATTTGACCGAGGAACATACTGAGCTTGTAGGTTATATGACGCAAGTGGCTAAGAAATTAGCAAAAGAACTCGGTATCGACGAAAAAGGCTATCGTGTATTGATGAATTGTAATCGGCAAGGGGGTCAGGCGGTTTATCATATTCACTTGCATCTTTTAGGCGGCCGCCAGATGCACTGGCCACCCGGGTGATTCATTAAAAATTAAGAATTGTAGGAACCTATTATAAAATGTCTATTAAATCCGATCGTTGGATTCGGGAGATGGCCCAAAAACATCAAATGATTGCACCGTTTGAGGAGACTCAAATCCGGCAAAACAATCGAGTGCGAGTCATTTCTTACGGATTATCGAGTTATGGTTACGATGTACGATGTGCTGATGAATTTAAGATTTTTACCAATATACATTCTGCGATTGTAGACCCTAAAAATTTTGATGCGCGTAGTTTCGTAGATCTCAAATCGGATGTTTGCGTTATTCCGCCTAATTCTTTTGTGTTAGCTCGGACGATTGAATATTTTCGTATTCCTCGCAATATATTAACGATATGTTTAGGGAAATCCACATATGCTCGTTGTGGCATTATTGTCAATGTCACCCCACTGGAACCGGAATGGGAAGGGCATGTGACGTTAGAGTTTTCAAATACAACGAATCTACCGGCGAAAATTTATGCATACGAAGGCATTGCTCAAATGATCTTTTTAGAATCGGATGAGTCTTGTGAAGTATCTTATAAAGATCGGGGTGGAAAATATCAAGGGCAGAAAGGAGTAACTTTACCAAGAACGTAATTTATGGCAAGAATCATTACAGGATGGCCGTTTATTTTTCGGCAATTATTTTCACGGTTTTTTGAAGATCGGCTCGAGCAATCCGCCGCCGCATTAGGTTTTATTACGTTAATTACGATCGTTCCACTTTTAGCGCTGAGTATCAAGATTCTTTCAGTTTCCCTTATTTTTCACGCTTATCGGTTTGAAATTCAGCGATTCATCGTTCAAAATTTTATTCCTGCCACCGGGCACCTTATTGGTCAATATATTCAAGATTTTGTTCGGGGAGCGGGGCGATTATCATTCTGGGGCATGTTGGTTTTAACAGTAACTACTTTGTTGACGATGTTTAGTTTTGAACGTGTTTTTAATGATATTTGGAAAGTTAAGAAGCGATATCGCAGTATTTTAAAGTGGTTACGTTATTGGATTTTGCTAGCCAGTGCGCCAATTTTTATCAGCATTAGTATAGCTGCAGTATCTTATGTGATTTCGCTACCTTTGATTGTGGAAACCGCGCAAGTGTTAGGACTTAAGGGAATTCTATTTAAAGGGGTACCATTGAGTTTGACGGTTCTTTTATTTACATTACTTTATGTGGTGATACCGGGTTGCCATGTTCCTATTAAGTATGGTTTTATTGGGGCATTGGTATCTACGATTTTGTTGGATATTGCCAAGAGAATTTTCGTATTTTATATCTTACATTTTTCCGAATATCATTTGATTTATGGAGCACTTGCAGCTGTCCCGCTGTTTCTTATTTGGGTTTATATGCTTTGGGTGATTATTCTGTTTGGTGTTTTAATCAGTAATGTACTGACGATCAACAGTGATGCCTATACCTTGAGAACTCTATCGCATTAAATGATATTTTTCAGCGATTCTCGAGCCAATTAACTTTTTATAAGTTAATTAGCTTGGACATTACTGGATATTTTTAAGTTAATAAAGTTCGTCGTGTTTGAAACTTCTTAATGCTTTCATATACTGAGCGCGTTCTAATTCGGTAGGGTGGGATATTTTTTTATAACTCATCAGTCCTCGAAATTGATCAATGGATTTAAAATTTTTAGTTTTCATCCATTTTTCTAGGCCTGCGGTCAATTGGTCGATATATGGAATTCCATTTTGCAATAAACAAGAAGCACAAGTAATAGCATGCGCTCCGGCAAGAATATATTTAATGACATCATCACTCGAATGAACCCCAGTTGAACCGGCTATAGAAGCTTTTATTTGATCGTATAAAATAGCGATCCAACGTAGTGGTAATCTTGCCTCATAAGGGTTACTCAATTGAATATCTGTTTTTATTTTGAGTTGATCTATATCAAAATCAGGATGATAAAATCGATTAAATAATATCAAGCCGTCAACATGGGCTATTTTATCTAATGCTAAGGCGATATCTGTTATCGAAGTGAAGTAAGGACTTAGTTTGACAACCAAAGGAATGTTCAGGGCAGCTTTAAGATCTTTAACAATACTGATATATTCTTGTTCAATAAGTTCGCTAGATTTAGGTTTGATAGGTAAAGTAAATAAATTAATTTCCAAAGCGCTGATGCCTGTTTCCTGCATTTTTAAAGCATATTCAAACCAATTTTCTTTTGATGTGGCATTTAAACTACCAATAATTGGGATATTGACGGCTTTAACCGCTTGTTCAAGATGATGTAAATGATAGTCTAGAAAACTGGATTGTTTGGCTAGATTAGGGAAGTAAGTTAAAGATTCAGCAAATTTTTCTGTGCCGAACTCCCTATAATAATCGACAAACTCATCGTCGTAATGGATTTCCTCTGCGAAAATAGAATACATAACAATGGCAGCTGCCCCGGCTTTTTCCATGTTTTTGATATAATCAATTTTTTCGGATAGGGGATTTGAAGAGACAATAATAGGATTCTTAAGGCTAAGGCCTAAATAATATGCCTGCATATCCATAACGTTTACTCCGATAGCTGCTGTTTGTTCAAACTTTACAAAGGTTATTCAAGAATAGCAACTTCTATTCTGTATATGAGCCCAAAAATTAGATCTCTATTGATAATTTTAAAAATGAGTCCCATATAATGAGACCTCTGCAAAATGCATCTTAAACAGGCTAACTTTGTTAAAAATTTGCTCAAAATGCTCATTTACTTCTATGTAAACTGCGCTTTTTCGCAAATTTTATGCCTCGTTATCCTGTTTAATCTACTATTTTGCAGAGGTCTCATAATATTAATTAAAAATTAAAAATTAAAAATTAAAAAAGGAACTCGATATGCGATTTGATAAATTAACAAGCCAATTTCAACAAGCACTGGCAGAAGCGCAATCTATAGCATTAGGTCGTGATCATGCCTTTATAGAACCTGTTCATTTAATGAAAGCATTGATAGAACAAGAAGGCAGTACCGTGACCTCTTTACTGACTCAAGCAAATGTCAATGTCAGTCAATTACGTCAAGAAATTGATGACATGATCGCTCGAATGCCCACCGTATCGGGGTCAGGTGGCGATATTCATGTTTCCAATGATTTAAATCGTTTTTTGAACCTGACGGATAAATTAGCGCAAAAACGAGGCGATCAATATATTTCCAGCGAATTATTTTTGCTTGCCGTCTTAGAAGATCGTGGCGAATTAGGTAAAATGTTAAAAAACGCAGGTGCTTATAAAGAGGCTATTGAAGTGGCCATTAAAAATATTCGTGGAGGACAAACGGTGCAAGACCCCAACGTGGAAGAACATCGACAAGCTTTAGAGAAATACACCATCGATATTACGGCTCGGGCAGAGCAGGGTAAGCTCGATCCAGTTATTGGTCGTGACGATGAAATTCGGCGGGTTATTCAAGTTTTATTAAGACGTACTAAAAATAATCCTGTTTTAATTGGCGAGCCTGGTGTGGGAAAAACAGCTATCGTAGAAGGATTAGCGCAGCGTATTGTAAATAATGAAATTCCAGAAGGTCTCAAAAATAAAAGCGTATTCATGTTAGATATGGGGGCGCTGATCGCGGGAGCGAAATTCCGAGGTGAGTTTGAGGAACGTCTCAAAGCAGTCTTAAAGGATCTCGCCAAACAAGAAGGGCGCGTTATTTTGTTTATTGATGAAATCCATACGATGGTTGGTGCGGGAAAGGCGGAAGGGGCTATGGATGCGGGGAATATGTTAAAACCTGCTTTAGCCCGAGGCGAATTACACTGTGTGGGCGCTACAACACTTGATGAATATCGAAAATATATCGAAAAAGATGCCGCGCTTGAACGACGATTCCAAAAAGTTCTGGTGGATGAGCCCTCTGTTGAAGACACAATAGCCATCTTGCGAGGTCTTCAAGAACGTTATGAAATTCATCATGGTGTGGAAATTACGGATCCTGCTATTATTGCTGCCGCAACGCTTTCTCATCGCTATATCACCGATCGACATTTACCGGATAAAGCCATTGACTTGATTGATGAAGCAGCTAGCCGCATTCGAATGGAAATTGATTCCAAACCCGAACCGCTTGATAAATTAGAGCGCCATCTTATTCAGCTTAAAATTGAGCGCGAAGCGTTAAAAAAAGAAAAAGATGAAGCATCAAAAAAGCGGTTAGCAGATTTAGAATCCAAGATTGCTGAAAATGAAAAACAATATAGTGATTTAGAAGAAGTTTGGAAATCGGAAAAAGCAGCTATCCAAGGCACGCAACATATTAAAGAAGCGTTGGAACAAGCACGGCTGGATCTGGAAGTTGCACATCGTGCGGGTGATTTGGCTAAAATGTCTGAACTTCAATACGGCAAAATCCCAGAACTTGAAAAACAATTAGCTTCTGCTGCCGCAGTTGAGGGTAAAGAAACCAAACTAATGAAAACCCGAGTTACCGCCGAAGAAATCGCTGAAGTTGTCTCACGCTGGACTCATATTCCTGTATCCAAGATGCTTGAAGGCGAGAAAGACAAATTACTAAAAATGGAGGATTTTCTGCACAAACGCATCGTAGGACAGAATGAAGCCGTTAATGCTGTTGCTAATGCTATTCGACGTTCACGAGCAGGGTTAAGTGATCCTAATCGTCCCACTGGCTCTTTCCTATTTTTAGGGCCCACCGGAGTAGGTAAAACAGAACTTTGTAAAGCGCTCGCTGAATTTTTGTTCGATACTCAAGATGCTATGGTTCGTATTGATATGTCCGAATTTATGGAAAAACATTCTGTTGCCCGCCTAATTGGTGCCCCTCCGGGATATGTTGGCTATGAAGAAGGTGGATACTTGACGGAAGCAGTGAGAAGAAGGCCTTATTCTTTAATTTTATTAGATGAAGTTGAGAAAGCGCACCATGACGTTTTTAATATTTTACTTCAGGTTCTTGATGACGGGCGTTTAACGGATGGACAAGGACGAACAGTGGATTTTCGAAATACTGTGATTGTGATGACGTCGAATTTAGGATCCGATATTATTCAAGAAATGGCGCTAGAGGATTACGATAAAATGAAAATGGCTGTGATGGAAATCGTGAGCAAACACTTTCGTCCAGAATTCATGAATCGAATTGATGAAAGTGTTGTTTTTCATGGTCTTACAGCGGAACAAATTCAAGAAATCGCAAAAATTCAGATTACCCATTTAGCAAAACGGTTGAAAGAAAAGGATATTGATATTACAGTAGACAATAAAGCGTTAAACTATTTAGCTGAAATTGGATTTGATCCGGTGTATGGTGCAAGGCCGTTAAAGCGAGTCATTCAGCAACAGCTTGAAAATCCGCTGGCACAGGCAATGCTCCAAGGCAAATTCAGCCCTGGCGATCATATTCAGGTGAGTAAAAGGAGTGAAGAGTCATGTCTAAATATAAACATATTTTAATTGCTATTGATCTTTTTAATCATTCAGAACCCGTTATTAAAAAAGCTTATGAAATCGCCAAACTTAATGGTGCCAAATTAAGCGCTGTTCATGTGATTGAACCATTACCGGGCATTGGTTTTGAGATGATCAGCTCAGCAGAAATTGAAATGGAACTCATGAAGCTTTCTCGCCAACAATTAGAAAAAGAAGCCAAAAAATATGATATTCCTAAAACAAGACAATTCATCGAATTTGGCTCCATTAAGCATGAAATTATTCGAATCGCGAGCGAAAATCATGTGGACTTAATTGTCATTGGCAGCCATGGGCGCCATGGTCTAAACTATCTTCTTGGATCGACAGCTAACGGAGTTGTTCAATCTGCCGACTGTGATGTATTAGTGATTAGGATTAAGAATTAAATATAAGTGTCTGTCCTCTGTCTTCCGTCTACCGTTTCCCGGCATGGAGAGGTACCGAAGTGGTCATAACGGCGCCGACTCGAAATCGGATGGGGGGCGAAAGCTCCCACGTGGGTTCGACTCCCACCCTCTCCGCCAAGCATTACCTTTCGAAAAAATTCGAACTGATTTCGCCTAAAATCTGTAGAGCGGGCGGAATTCCCCCCAGCCCCCCCTGACGAAGCATCGTTTATCTTTTTTCAAAGTATTAACTGAATTCACCATAGTAAAAATATTTTTTCAAATTTAGGGCTGTTGGGATCTGCACATTTGTCATCCTGAACTTGATTCAGGATCCAGTAAAATCAAAGACTTATAGTCTTTGATTTTTTAAAAAAGTTCAGATTTCAACA
>JAFGHQ010000083.1 GCA_016930035.1 Gammaproteobacteria bacterium
AATTAATATGCTAACTACAAAAGAAGCGATTGAGAAGCGAAGAAGCATACGGAAGTTTAAGCCGGATTCTATACCTGATGAGCATATTCGGGAATTGCTGAATTCGGCGAGATTAGCGCCTTCAGGCTGTAATGCCCAGCCGTGGCGGTTCAAAATAGTGAAAGACGCGGCAACTAAGGCTAAACTGGCTAAAGCCGCTTTTGATCAGTCTTTTATTGGTCAGGCTCCAGTAGTGATTGTCTGCTGTGCGGATGTTCAGGGTTATTTTGACGGTACGGTTTCCGGCGCGCAGGATCTGGGGAAAATAGGGGCTGTTGAAGGAAGAATTGTAACAATTCTTGAAGGAAGGGCTGAAGCTTTTAAGACAATTGAACGTAGCGAGCTTGCCCCTCGAATTGCTTCTAATGTCGCGATTGCCATTGAGCACATTGTATTAAGGGCGCTGGATTTTGGGCTGGGAACCTGCTGGATTCGTTTGTTTAAAGAACAAATGGTCAAAGATGTCTTTGGCTGGAATGATAATATTTATGTTGTTGCTCTAATGCCTATCGGCTATCCGGCAGAAGCTCCTGATGCCAGGAAAAGATTAGGGCTTAATGAAATTATAATCGAATGACGGTAAACCCGGCGGCGGGAAAAGTGAAGTAACCATAAAGATAATTGAATGTGTTTAGAGAAGGTTGTCCTTATTTATAAATTTGACAAATATTTCAATAATTCATAATGGGGTTTTTAATATGACAAAAAAATTAAAAAAAATTGAAGAACAAAGTTATCAAGAAAACGATAGCCCGGAAATTCCTCCACCGGATGTAATTGCGTATAACGAACTTCGCTCATGTGCTGATCTTTACAGGATGCATAACCAAGGTATCCTAAATATACGGCCTGAATTTCAGAGAGAAATTGTCTGGAAAAATTCTGATCAAACGCGCTTTATTGATTCGCTTGTTAAGCAATTACCTATACCAAGTATGTGTTTTAGTCTCGATTATAAAACCCAAAAATGGCAAGTAATTGATGGCCTCCAGCGTATGTCTACAATAGTTCGTTTTCTATCCGGTGAAACATGGATTTTTTCAAAACTCGAAGATATTGACCCCAAATTATCTGGTGAGTATGTGTCTAAATTTGTTGATGAAAACTCTGATCTCCATGATTATTACAAGCGAGTTGAAAATCTAACTTTACCAATAACGGTTTTGAGATGTGATTATTCAAATACAACTCATACTCACTATCTTTTTACAATATTTCATCGTCTTAATACAGGTGGAATGAAGTTAAATAATCAAGAGATAAGAAATTGTATCTATGCAGGAGAGTTAAATAAATTATTGAAAGAATTAAATAGTAATCCTTCATGGATGAAACTAAACAAAATGAAAAAAGATATTGGTTTTAGATTTACAAAACAAGAACTGATTCTAAGAATTTTTGCTTTTCATGACAGATATAAAGAATATAAAGGTAGGCTTGCGCGATTTTTAAATGATTACATGAGTAGCAAAAAAGATCCTGACGAAAAATTTATAGAAGAGAAAAGAGAATTGTTTAATCACACAATAGATTTAATGCTTAAAAAGATATTTGATGGAAAAGTGCCAGAGAAATTGACCCTCACTGTTTTAGAGACAGCACTAGTTGGCATTTCTCATAATATAAAATATTTGGAATCTCAACCGGCATCTAAGGTAAAAGAATTATATAAAAAATTACTTTCAGATGATGAGTTATCAGAGAGTAAGTTGATAGAAGGATTATCTGGGAAAGCAAGAGTTATTGGAAGGCTTAATGTGGCTATTAATATTTTCTCTGGTAAATAAATGGTTAATAAATCATCAATATCTAAAAATTTAAAAGATATCAATTCATTATTTAATAAGTCGATAAAACAAAAAGAAACTCTATTTTACTCAAAGCTCGCAATCCTTGAATTATGTGGTTGGATAGAAGAATCTATGGATGAAGTTGTGAAAAAATACGCAAAAAGAAAATTAAAAAACCAATCAAACATTAAATTTTTAGATGATAATATAATTAGTAGAGTGCACGGGTTTGATTACAATGATCACTTTAGGAAAATGTTAATGCAAGTTGTAGGTATAATTAAATTGGAAGTAATTGAAAAAAGATTAAATCAAACAAAACTTGATAAAATGCAAGCTGCATTGCGGACACTCAGGAATCCAAGAGGTGAACTAGCACACACACATATTAAAGGCACAACGCTAAGGATAGATTCGCCATCAGTAATCCAGCAAAAATTTTTAGATGTATATGAAGGACTAAAGGATATTGAATCAAAACTAAAACGTCTTTGATAGCGTCATACATCCAAAAGTGAAATATTGGTATTAATCGAGAATAGGCACATTTTCATTTTCCTCATTAATCCCCAATTTTTGAATCCGTTCAATTTCTTTTGGTTTCATTTTGAAAATAATGATTAAACCGATTATGGGAAGATTGCCGGTGCCAGCGTTTGCTGTTCGCCAACGGGGTGATAAAAAAACGGGCGGCTTTTTTGCCGCCCGTTTTCGGTTAAGCGTTTTTCAAGTAATATCTTATCAGCTTGCAGATATCAAAACAAAATTGAACCGGAAAGCCCGAAGACCCCCACCGTGCCGCCGCCATCAAAGTCGAATTCATGAGCAGGTACGAAAGGCTGCGAAAGGTCTTTACAATCCACCGTCCCGTTTATGTCGGTCTTGGTAAATTGAGCAAAAAAAGCGAGCGATCCTTCCATTGTCGGGATGATCTTGCCTGACAGGATCGTCACGTCACCGTAGAGCTTCAAGATATAGCCGGGAGACTGGTCGCCCTTGTATACGAGAGTGTTTACGTTATTTATTCGTTCCTTGTAGCTCTGATCCCCCCAGACGATCGGTCCGCCCAGGAAGCTGAGGTGCATGTCGCCTCCCCAGATCCCTTTCTTGAAGCCGTTAAACGTTCCGTTGATCCCTAGAACAGGCGCGAGGGTCTGCATTTCGAAGTGGAGCCAATCCACACTACTTGTGACCACGCCATAGGGGTTATCAAATTTCATGTTGAGATAGTCCCATCGTACACCGCCGACGATGGAGAGGTCCTTGATGATCGGCCTGTCCTTGATCAGCGCATACGATACCAGAAGCTCGGCAGAAACCCAGTGGGCCATACCATCCGTTTCGTAGACCCTGTCCACAATAGTGGTACCGACGGTGTTTGTATAGAGCACCCTATCGCCCAAACTATCCGATGAGGTAAAAGACCAGTCACCTTTAAGCGAAACAGTGAGGCGATCGGTTACGAAAAACGGGAGCTCAAGGGCAAGATAGGGTCGAGCGACGCTATCAAGTTCCAGCTCGGCTTTTGAATAACCGAGGAAGTTTGTCGAACTCGAAAAAGTGTAAGTCGCCGGCTCCGCGTCAAAGGCGATGCCGGTCCTCAGTGTTGGCTGGAACCACAGCCGCCGGTTTTCTGTGTCGCCCGCAAACGCGGCGGGGAGAAAAGCTGCCATACAGATTAAAACGATAATTATGGTAATAATCTTTTTCATACTTTAACTCCTTAATTTTAGTTTTTTACATATCGGAAAATAACTAACATTACACTCCATTACTGATAAAATGCATGTCACGTTACTGGCTGGAACCATTGAAAAGGACTTTATCATCGCAAAAAAGCAAAATCAAGTAAGTATTAAAAAATCTAATTTCTGTGGAAGGTTCATATTCCCGTAATATCTATGATTTATTTTCCTTCGCTCATCAGAGGCAGGTCAGAGAATTAAAAGGTTAAAAGAAATTATATTTTTA
>JAFGHQ010000084.1 GCA_016930035.1 Gammaproteobacteria bacterium
AAACAAAAAATTCATCACCGTCTCAGGCGAGGAAATTAATCCGTTGTACACTCCCCTGGATTTGGAGGGCATCGATTTTGAGCGGGATATCAATTTTCCTGGCGCCTATCCCTACACCCGTGGCGTCCATGCCAACATGTATCGGGGCAAGCTGTGGACGATGCGAATCATGTAGAGAAAATTCATGAATTTTCTCTACATGATTGAATATTCTCTACATGATTCCAATTCTGGCATGGGCAATGCGCAGCAAACCAATGAGCGCTATCATTTTCTGCTGAATAAGGGACAGACGGGTCTCTCCGTTGCCTTTGATTTGCCAACACTGATGGGCTACGATTCCGATCATGCCCGCTCCCTGGGTGAAGTGGGCAAATGCGGCGTGGCTGAGATTAATTACAAAAAAATATAGTGTTTTTTTAATTTTAAAATGCACCGAAATAATCAACTCTTCATCGCCATATATTGAATGGATACTATCGTAAATGGAAAATGAAAAAATGAAAACCTGTCATAAAATGATTTTTGGTAACTGTATGAGTATGGAAGAGCTTTCAAATGAGAGCATCCACTTGATAGTCACTTCGCCACCTTATTTTAATGCGCCATTTGATTATCAAGGTTTATTTACAAGTTACGAAACATATTTGAATGTCTTAACTCAATTTTCAAAAGAAGCTTTTCAAGTTTTGCAGGAAGGCAGGATTTTCGTTCTTAATATTGATGATATGCTTGTTGATGGAACAAAATATCCCATTGTTGCTGACTCCACAAAAATTATGCAAAATGCTGGTTTTAGATATCGTGATAAAATTGTATGGAAAAAACCAGATGGTTATCTAAGGATAAGTAAACGTAGCGGGGTGTTGTTACAAAATCCTTATCCAATGTATTTTTATCCAGATAACTTATTGGAAAGTATCGTTATTTTCCAAAAAGGTAAATTTAATTATCGCTCAATATCAAAAGAAATCAGAGAGATTTCTAAAGTTGATAAAAAAGAATTCCAAAATAATAATTGGCATAAAACATTATGGGAAATTACAAATGTATTGCCTGGTTCTTATCTCGAAAAAAACATTGCCGCTTTCCCAGAAGAACTACCTTATAGAATCATAAAACTTTTTTCTTTCATCAGTGGAAGAGCAGCAAATCTTTATGAGAAAGCTGAAAAACAATCAAAGTGGTACTGCAATTAAAAAGAAAATCGGTTGGTACTCAACTAATAAGTTTTTAGAATTAACAATAAGTTAAAACATTATGAAGAACAATCTAAAATATTGCAAAGAACAAATTGAGAAAATGCTTCAACGTTCTAAGACAAAAGTGATTTTTCCCATTATTAGTTTTGGTCTATTAAAAAAATATTCTGATGATAAACAAGAATATTTTTCCGATAATGAAATTAAGTTACTCTATGAAAGTTCAGTAAATTATTTCAAAAACTACCTCGGGCATTCTTTGCATATTGGAGGAAAATATTATGATGCTTACCCTTCAAGAAATCTGCCCAAATACGGTGTGTTGAGAGTTGTAGACAACAAAAAATATATTTTAACTGAACCATATAAAGAATCTTGCTCTGAGTTAATTGTAATAATTCCTCAACTCATCAAGGATTATATCAAACATAAAATTGGATTAATTCCCAATCTTGAAAATCTAAATGAAAGACTTAATTTCGCGACGGACAAAAGCAAGTTCTTAGAATTATTATCTCACCAAATTATTATTAATCCAACTAATTTTGAGATATTTTCATTTGCAATTTTAAAGACACACCTTGAAAAATTTGCTTGCAAGCTATATAGAGATACAAGAACATCTTCTAATGACAAAGGTGTCGATTTAAGCACAAACTTCGGAGTGGTATATCAGATAAAAAAACTGAAGTTGCTAAATCAGACAAGCGCTGATAGCGTATTTAAGCAAATAAAAACAAATTTTTCAGAAGATAGAATTAAAGATGGGAATGTGGTTTTGATCATTGATGACATTTCAAAAGATGTTAAAAGCTTTCTCATCAACATGAAAATTCAATCTTTATCAAAGGATGAAATTTTAAATTTGGCTACCTTGCTTGACCTTGAAGAAAGATTAAAGGTTTTAAGAGTAGTATTTGATGAATTTTCAAGAGAATACAAGAGTGACATATAATGAAAACCAAAATATTTGGTGATGGATATAACTTCCTTATTGGACTTGAAAAGTCTGGCAAAAAATATTCATTTGAAATATTAAGCTTATATAAGAAGACAAATCAGAAATCTGCAATAACAAATCTGAACTTCATTATTTCAGAGTTAGTTTATCCAACAATAAAAAATTCAGATATTGATACAACTATTTTTTTGGATGAGATAAAAGGAGTTGAACTTTTTCGAAAATCAGTTTCTGCTTTCAAAGACAAATCCTGGATTAAAATGCTTGAAGAAAAGTTGGACGAAGATAGAAATATTGGTGGATGGAACTCCAATTTTAAAATTTAGATTTTTTTTATTTTGCTTCACATTAATTGGTTTCGAGAATTATTTATCGGTGGCGGGTCTGATTTTGTTTAATTAAAAAAAATATCCTAAAAAGAAATTCTGGATCAATGATATTTATGAATCTTTATACTATTTTTGGATTGAGTGCAGAGATAATCCTGAAAAACTAATTTCACAGATTCGTGATTGGAAAAAAGAATTTGGAGATGGGAAGGCGCTTCACAGATTTTTAATAGAAAATATAGATACATTTGATCCTTTAAAAAAAGCGGCTGCCTTTTTTGTCTTCAACAGGATTACTTTTTCTGGGACTACTGAAAGCGGAGGTTTTTCAATCGCTGCCTTTAATAAGCGTTTTACTGAATCAAGTATAGATAGGGTTGCTATGCTATCATCAATCTTGCCGAATACTAAAATCACAAATTTAGATTATGAAGATGTAGTTACTCAACCAGGTGAGAACGTTTTCATTTTTCTTGACCCGCCATATTACTCGGCAACCAAATCAGCATTATATGGCAAGAATGGTAATTTACATAAAATTTTTAATCACGAGAGATTTGCATCTATCATGAAAAAATTGGAACATAAGTGGTTAATCACTTATGATGATAGTAGTTATATTAGAAAGCTTTTTTCTTTTGCTAATATTAAAAGCTGGGATTTGACCTATGGGATGCGCAATGTTACAACAAACTCAAACCAACTTGGCAAAGAGCTTTTTATTGCAAATTATGATTTAAACTCAAAGGCTGCCAAACAACTGTCTATTTTCAAAACTGCAAATATTTAGTGTTATGGCAGCCAAGCATAGGCTGCGCTTGGAACCTGAATCCGCCATGTTCATCTGGCAAAAAGCTTCAGTGCGGAATCTAAATGATCTGGAGGAAAATTAATGCTCGATAATAAAACCAAAAATCAAATTAAAAA
>JAFGHQ010000004.1 GCA_016930035.1 Gammaproteobacteria bacterium
AACCAGAAAGCAAAACGAAATCCCCCCAAAAAGAAAATACAACAAATCCTGAAAATGTGGAACAAAGGCCAATATCTTCGAATTCTGATTTGGGCATTATCTGCACATATAAAAATCTTGATGAGTGTAAAAATGACATTCGGGCTGACTTCATAAAGGCTCATCACATTGATTTATTGCTACAAATAGGACAACAGGAATTAGGGGCAAACACAGCTTCATTCTTTTACCCCTTGATAGAAGAAGGAAAAGTATCACCTAATACCTCAATACGAGTGTTACGGGCTTCTATAGATTCACCATTTTTATCAAAAGAACGAGCGCTCTCTAGAGGCAAATCAGATCGTTACGATCGATGGGCAATGCAACTGGATAATTTATGCAATGTTATCAAACATTTGAGCAAAAAAGTAAATATCACCGACCGAAAACATAAAGAACCCTTCCTTTGGCGAATTTTCATTTTCGATGACATCGTTTATCTTAGTGCTTATTTATACAAAAGTAAAAATGATAATCAGGCACCTGTCTACAAAATTAAAGACGGAAAAAACTCTCTTTATATCATTTTCAAGAAATACTTTGAAACTCTATGGCTGAAATATGACCCCAGTTTTGACAATGATATTGATCGTTGGGTAGATTGGAGCTAATTTCATGTCACATGAAGATCGAATTTCCAAAGTTATTTTTGAACTTGAAAGATATTCTCCTTATTCTGGTTTTATAAGGGATAGTGTACAAATTGCTTATGACATATTTTTAGATTATGCTAAAGACCAAACAAAGAATACTATAGTGAATGAAAATCAAGTCATTGAAACGATTTCTTGCTTAGCCGAATGGGGATTTTCGTTGGAATATATTATCAGTGCACTATTGTATTATCCTTATTTATACTTTAAAGAACGTTCTGAAGAAAGTAAAATAGATATTGGAAATGAAAAAGTTAAAGATATTCTTAACTCCCTTGAGAAGATTAGCATATTGATTGATAGCATTCCAATTCACAAAAGTGAAATCACTAACACTAATGACAAAAAAATCCAAAAAAGGCAAAAGAAATGGGATGAAGACAATGCGTTGAAGAGCATGAATGCATTTCTTGCTATTGCTGGCTCACCCGAAAAGGCGATACTAAAAATAGTCGATCGATACAGTTTCTTGAAATATTGTAGAAATACAAATTTATCTTTGCACAATCAACAATTCCCCTTAACAATTTCTCAAATAGCACAACAAAGTTTAGATATATATGCACCTGTTGCGGAAGCATTGGGAATTTGGATTATTAAATGGCAATTGGAAGATAAAGCTTTTAAAATCACTAATCCAGACGAATATCAAAAGATCTCTGAAGCGTTAATACAAACAAGAGAACAAAGAGAAAATGAATTAGATGCAGCACGTGAAATAATAGAAGCAACGCTGTCCCGATTTAACATTCAAGCACGTGTTAAAAGTCGGGTGAAACATATTTATAGTATTTATCAAAAAATCGAAAAACGAGGTTTTGAGTTTGATGCAATTAATGATCTGAATGCAATACGCATCATAATAAAAGATTTACCAGAGGAAAGTGCATCAAGCGCTCAATGCTATACTGTTCGTGACATTTTATTTTCTGTTTTAAAACCAATGGAAGGTTTTTACGAGGAAGATAAATTGTTTCGTGATTGGGTGGCTAATCCCAAACCAAATGGCTATCAATCTATTCATACCACGGTAAATTTCAAGGAAAAACCTCTCGAAGTCCAAATACGCACAGAGCGCATGCACCAAGTTGCTGAATATGGTGCTGCTGCACATTGGATCTATAAAAAAGCTGGTAAATCAACAATTAGCGACCGGTATAGTTTATATGTTAATCAAATGGCAGAATTACGAAAAAGATTTGAATCTCTTTCATCTAATTCGTAAATCACATGACTTAATCTGACACTTCGAATAAAATATGAGTGTAGAAGAACGGAGTGAACAGATGACTAAGGATCGGAAAGTAATCAAGAATAAAGGTAACTGCTCAGCCTAATTTAGACAAAAAACACTAGATGTGGCGAAAAAGCTAAAAATCGATTTTTTTGCCAATATCTGGCGGCCAATCTGTAGAGTAAAAGTGCTATTTTGGCCAACAACCGCCACCACTACTATGGCTGAGTAGTAACGAATAAAGTAGGTTTGTTGCGACTCGCCCAAGAGCTCCAAAATGTAAGTAAAGCATGTGAAGTGATGGGCTATTCAAGAGACAGCTTCTACCGGTTCAAGAAGCTCTATGAAGAACAAGGAGAAGAAGGCTTACAGGAAATCAATCTTCAAAAACCAATCCTCAAAACCGGGTATTGCCAGAGATTGAAAAAGCAGTGGTCTAGGATAATGTTCACTTAAGCAATCTTTTTTTATAATTCTTACGATATTCAGATAACCGTATCCATTCTTTCCCCAAGTTCAAGGCACGTTCTCGCGCCAATCGTTCCATTTTCATGCTTCAAAGGAGTATATCATTCCTCTGCAAGCCGCTTTAACAATTCTTTGAGCAGTGAAGTTGTTTTCTGATGCATGCGCGAAATCCGTTATAATGATTTTTTGGCGGCTGAAAACCTGGACGATCCTCGTGGGAGATACATAGATGCAGGTCACCTTTATTAAGCCGACGCTCGGCAGCCTGGACGACGGTGAACACTTTGTGGATGAAGCGCGCATGGAACCCCTATCACTGGGCGTCCTGGCGGGGCTGACCCCATCCGGTGTGGATTGCCGCCTGTTCGATGACCGCATTGACGAGATCGACTACGATGAGCCAACCGATCTGGTCGCCATTAATATCGAAACCTTCACCGCCCGCCGCGCCTATGAGATCGCCGCGGAATACCGCGCGCGCAAGGTGCCGGTGGTGATCGGCGGGATGCATGCCACCCTCGTGCCTGACGAGGTGGCTGAGCACGCGGACGCCGTCTTTACCGGAGATGGCGAGACCCTCTGGCCGCAGGTTGTTGCCGACGCCCACCAGGGCCGGCTGCGGCCGCGCTACGACGCGAAAACCGGCGTTCCCCAGTTGGGGGTG
>JAFGHQ010000085.1 GCA_016930035.1 Gammaproteobacteria bacterium
AAAACAACAGATTGGAGAAAACCTGATGGGTACAATCGGTCGCTGTTATGGTAGCGAATGGCACTTACTGCGGTATTTAGGACGGCATCGAGCTTACCTGAACCAACAAATCATAAAACAAATCGGCGGTGAAGAGCTCTCCTGGCTGGACTTCAATTTTTCCAACGAAAACAAAAATTGCCTGCGGGACAGCGAATGGAACGGATTAGATTTCATCACAGACCCGGACGTCCTCCGTAACTGGTATGCCTTCTGGCCAACATCGGGTAGATCACAAAATTGGGATGCGGTGGGAAAGCTCAGGCTGGCAAATGGCACTGAAGAATGGCTGCTGGTGGAGGCGAAAGCCCACCTGCATGAAGAAAAAAGCCGCTGCGGTGCAACTAGCGCTCGCAGCATCGAAAAAATAAAAAAAGCGCTGACGGAAACCAAAGCCGCCTTTGCTGCGGCGTCAACGCCCCTGGAAATTTGGTATGAAAAATACTACCAGTATGCCAACCGCCTGGCAGCGCTGTATTTTCTAAGGGAGATATGCCAGCCCCCCGTCCCGGTACGTCTGCTGTATATCTATTTTTTGGGGGATATCTTTGAAGATCAGCATTGCCCTGAAACCAGGGAGGATTGGGAAAATACAATAAACAAAATGGAAAATCAGTTAGGGATTGACCGGGACTGCCCACTATATGCACGGATGAGCAAGCTGTTTTTGTATGTGAACCCGGAGGCGAAGTGAAATCAACACCTGGAAAACATCAGCACACTTAAAACCTTAAAGCTTTAACGACCACCAAAAATGGCACATGTGCCCAGCAGGGTATTGTGAAAAGATAAGCGTCTTCACTCAACTCGTCCTTTGACAGATTTTCCATCTCTTCAAAACACCCCTACACAAGCAAATATTAAGTACACCCCTATACACCAAATTTATTGTAGAAATTGTCAAGCGCTGCTTTTTCTTCTATACTGGAATTACAGAAATTTCAGTTTCAGGAGGAAAAAATGGCGACATATCAAGAAATCCAACAATGGATAAAAAAGAAGTATGGTTTTTCAGTTGAAACTTGCTGGATTGCTGATGTCAAAGAAAAGTGCAGACTGCCGATGAGAACGGCACACAATAGAAAAGGTAAAAAGAGGGTGAAGCCTTGCCCTAAAAATAAAATCAGATGTATCAAAAAAGCATTTCGGCATTTCAAGATGATCTAAATGCAGTTTATTTCATTCTGTTAATGATAATATACCTCGTCAGTAACGCCCGCAAAACTGAGTGGGTAATTTAAATCGGCAAATTATTTCTCAAACCCCTATTGTTTGCGGCTGCCAAGTGTATCACTAATTATTATGGGGATTTTGGGTATGTGAATTTTTCTAGAATTGTTACAATCACATCATTTTTACATAATTAGAAAAAACACTTAAGAAATCAGTATCGACGCTTTCCCCTACATGATTCACATTCCAAAGGCCGGATTTTCTTATAACGTCGCTTGAGCTGAAATTCCCTAACCAACTTTCACTGGGGCGATCCTCACTAAGACATAAAAGGGAAATCGAATTTCGCTCTATGTAGGAACGCATTTTATGTGATTCTGAACCTTCTACTCTCAACCATAATACAAACAGGTCTCCTAAATAATCACTCACCTTTTGCTCATAGGGGTGTTCAGCTTTACGAATTTCGCTTTCAGCAGAACTACGTACGCCCCAGGTATGCTGAACAAATTCAGGCCAGCCGTCACGGTTCATAAGGGCATCACCAACATGCCTTCTGAAAACAGATCCCCTATGATTGCCCCCACCAGCGTATTTTCCCGATAATGTTCCTCTATGTTGAATTAATCGCCCCCAAAGTGTGGATTGTGCGTTTTGAATGGTTGCATGTGTTCCGACACGGACAACCCGCAATTGCTCGTCACCTCTACGTTTCTCGTTAGGGTTGAAGAAATAGTAAACTCCTTTATCAGGCCAGTTCATCTTACCTGTGCAGCCTCCCAATTTTCTGTAGCCCCCCAAGTGAGATTTCAGAATAGAGAGCAGATTATAAAACTTTTCGACACGTTCATCTATACTAAGCGTCATTGCTTAATGACCTCCAAATGGATCATATCTTTTTATAAACCCCATTGATTTACCAATCGGCATGCCCTTTGTGGGAAACTCAACAGAAATGCCATAATAGCCGAAAGCCTTTGCTGTTCTTTCCTGATACGCTTTTCCCCCAAGACAGATAATTCGTCTAAAACCTAACAAATCTTTATCTTTAATCTGCTGTATCAGGGTTTCTAATTTTACCGTGTTAGGTCCGGGCTTTAAAAATGTTTCTTCGTAATCATTGATGAGTGTGTCTGGATCGATAAAGCCATAACGAGCGCTTAGGATCATCCAACGATCAGCAAATTTCTCCGCAAATTCTTTATTGACCTTAAAAGGTGCCCCTGTGTATGCGTTTCTTGCCTTCACCTGTCCACGATTGGGTGCTTTTTTCCAAATCTTTGACTTGCCGCAGGGGATAATGACCAGAAGTTCGTTCATAGTTGTCCTCAAGTCTTTCCAAACTTCTTTAAATCAGGCTTTTTTCTATGCGATTTTCCGCTGGATTCAATTTCTAATAAACCTTACGCGTTTTCGATTAAAATCAACCGATTCCACCTTCCAGCCAGCATCCTGCCATGAATGTGCTTGGACATGCTGTCCGTCAATCTCATTTGACCACCAGGCACTATATTCATAGGCTGATTTTGGCAATTCTGCTTCTAGAATCTTATTAATTTGCTCAAATGACAAAGTAATCTCATTATTTGTTGGCGACAAATTACTTAGGAAATATCTTAATGGATCGTATTTAGACATATAACCTCCAGTAAATTTACAACCAATGCATTCTCAAAATCAATAAAAAAATCGCAAACCAGAGGTCATGATGTAAAAAATTCTGGTAAACCTTAAAAATATTAATTATTATCCGGTGAAAGATAATTTTATAAAATAATTATCATGAATATTAATAGTAACAACATTATTAATGCTATTAAAAAAGGTATTCCACAACCTCTTTTGATTTCTCGCTTAATTTTTCTTTTCCTGCCACTTTTTGTCCAGGGTAACCCCGTCTTCCGACCGATATCCCGCTTTAGTTTCGTTACACCCAGTGTTCGTTTCCAGCTAAATCCACGTCTCTTTGGCATTTCATTTATTCCTTGAGTTAATAAAGAGCCATTATCAAATTATAACCCGGCTTAATCTTTCTTTCCGCTTTTGCCAATCAGGCATTATGATCGCCATCAACTGGTAAAATTCTGGACTGTGGTATGGATATACCAGGTGGGAAAGTTCATGAACCAAAACATAATCCAAGCAATCGATTGGCGCTTTG
>JAFGHQ010000086.1 GCA_016930035.1 Gammaproteobacteria bacterium
CGATTCCGGCAGTTCTGCAGATTCGTATTTTTTCAAAGAACAAGAACACATTCGGTCAGATGCAAAAACCTAACCGGACATTACTGAATTTATGTTAAATATTACTGTATATTTTATATTTTCATGATAGCCTCATAAAGAATTATCACATTGAGAGTATCGATTATGCAAAAAAATATGTTTCCGGTTGTACCGCAAAAAAGAGATTATAACACCAAAATGATTGGTGGAAGACTATCTTTAGTTTTTAATAGAAAAAATAAAAATCTGGTTACCCTGAAAAACTGCGATATCATTATTCGGAAAGTGGATCTTTCCGACAAACCGGCAAAAAAGATATTTGTCGTTGAAGCCGTTGAATTAGGCGCCGTTAAATCTCGATTGGCTGACGCTCTTAATATTAGTAGACAAACGATACATAATTACATAGAAATCAAAAAGAAATTTGGAATAGAAGGTCTGTTGGCGGGATACAATCCCAAAATGGGCAAAAACCTTGCAGAACATCGCAAGCAAACACAACACAAACGCATACAAGGCAATAAGGCCGTCATCCTTGCCCAAGAAAGAAAAGCTAAACGCCTTGAAAATCAGAAGAAACGGCTGGAGTTTGATTTTACATTCGGCGAACAAGCCGTTTCCAAAGACGACCAGCCCTTTAGCAGCCTTCATGATTGGAAATTCAGTCGTTTTGCAGGGCTATTTCCTTATCTGATCGTTTTGATCAATACGAATCAATGGTTGAAGCGGATCATTAGGTATTTCGGATCTAGTTGCAAAATTTTTTTAGTTTTTTTATTTATGGCTGCCCGCAATATCAAATCCATAGAACAATTGAAAAATATTAACCAAAAAGAAGCCGGGCTTATCTTAGGTATCAACAGATTGCCTAATAAAAAGGATGTTTGGCAATTGTTTTATGCTGCTTGTAATTTTCAGCGTTCCGTAACGCTTTGCAAATCATTTTTTGATTTAGTTACTACTTCAGTGTGGAATGCGCGCAAGTCTATGACTGACTGGTTGCTTTGCCATTACCCGAATCAAAATGAATATGTGGACTTGTTTTATACCATTACTCAATGCCATGGGTGGATCAAATCTGAAGCAGACAAAGTTGTCGTCCGGTTAGAACCCCTACAGCAACCCAGTCGCCGAAAAGCGCAAGAGCAATTTTGCAACAGCCTGAATGCGTTAAACGCATATATTCCGCTGGGGAAAAGACTACAAATTGAAGTTGGTTCATCACCGATTTGAAAAAAATGTCCAAAAAAACATGCTTGAAAAACGCGATTTTAACGAGGTCCGGAAATCGGAATTTTTTTCGAAGAGCGAAATCTAAGACTCAAGCAATCTAATTGTTACATTTTCAAGGCAAATTGGTAATGCAAGGATAATCCAGAGTATTTCAGAATATAAGATACTGTGTGTCATCATAGTACCAGTAAAATACATTATCATTACCGTATGTAAAGCTAATGTGTAAATCTCGGTTTCAAACTCATATTGAGTACCTTTCGCCATCAATCGAATACGTTTTAATTGAGTGAAGGCTTGAAAAATAATTATCAAAAAGAAAAATATCCCCAAGATCCCTAATTCACTGTAGCATAATACATAAGTATTGTGTGCGTCTAAGCCTGGATTCCTTGTATCATATTGTCGAATTACTTTTTCAAAATTCTTCACACCAATCCCAAAGGGATGATCATGGAATATATCTAAAGATGCTTTCCAAAAATCAATACGACTTAACTTAATAGTTTCACTCGAATTATAATCCGCTCCTGAAGAATTTGTTTCATCATCTATCGTATGCATTCTGTTAATAAAATTTGGATCAACTAGAATAAAAAATAATATCCCCCCAAGAATTATTATTAAACTCATCTGCTTCCGTACCTTACCAGAAGACTTAATAAACAAAAAAATAGTGGCAGATACTATACCAACAAATACTGCACGTGATTGAGTTAAAATGACTGTATTTAGCATCAAGACAATTATTGGTATAATTAATATTTTTTTATACCAGGACCTCTGCATTATCATGTTAAAGCCAGCCATTATAACTCCTAAAAATAAAAAAGAAGCAAAAGAATTAGCTTCATTAAAATCCACACCTCCCATATTATTCAGCCGACCCCCTGAAAATTCACCAATTAATTGTGCTTGATATGATAAAAATAAACCGCCAATAATGAGACACCATATAACAACTTTATAACTATTAATTGAATTTACGATTCTAATAAAAAAAAAGATAAACAAGGATACCTTAGTTAATTTTTTTAAATAGAACCATGTCTGTTCATGGATTTCAACTCCAAAAACAAATGAAACAAACCAAGCAATACCTATGAAAAAATAAATCATTTTTTCTCTTTTAGAAATATTCCACTTAAGTTTGTTACGTTGTATTACACTACTAATAATTATAAAAAAAACGGCAGTAAATGATGGTTTTCTTAAAATATTTGAAATTTGAGCAATCCACCACATATTAGGATTATATAACATATAGACACATAGATAACCGATAACCCCGGCAATTGGAGAAAACAATGAGCTTAAAAATAAGCAAATAATAATACTTAAAATAATGAGAGCCGTTATTCCCATTTTATCGGGTGCAAATCATCCCTGTTGTAGTTCTTATGCAGCCATCAAGGCTTTAGTCCGTTGATCCCAAAAATCTTCCCACCAATTATTGATGGTCTCGTAAAAAGTCGAATACGATATGTGCCCGACTGAATCGCATTAATAATGTTAACGCCTATTATGTTGTGAGCATATCGATTATTACACTGTTTTGCTCTTTGAAAAACAAAATTATAGTGTTCCGGACGACCTTATGCCGCACAGAGGCCTTCTTCCGGTCTCATTTTCAATGCTCTGAACGCAGCTGCCCTAAAGAGATTTATTCCCAAGGCCTTTAAGACGGCACTGAACCGGACTGCTTTCAGACCTCGAACTCGAAGATGCTTGACACCGGTTCGTCTATCGTATTCAGACATCATGGCTTCCACACCTGCCCGCCACCGGTAACGGTCTTTGAACTGGTCTGAGTGTTCGTATATTCTACGCTTTGCAATGCGCATCTCTTTATCGGTAAAACGGAGATAATAATATTTCTTCCCCTTCTTGACAGGACATTTTGACAGTTCAGAACAGTTCCTGCAGTGATGGGAAGCAAATCCGATGCTGACTCTTTTTTTCCTTCTCACTATTACCGGAGGGTGACCCTGCGGACAGGCAACAACTTCACCTTTCAGAGAAAACTTAAAATCAGCAAGACTCAGCTGCCCTTTTTGAACTGAACCCATCGTCGGAGCGATAAGTTCAACGTCATGGGCTTTTGCGCGTTCACAGTTATCATCACTTCCGTAAAGGGAGTCGGCTGTTAATTCTTTGGGTTTCAGATTCCGTTTTTCTGCAGACTCGATTGCGGGAATAAGAGCATTGGCATCACTGTTATGAGCAGGTTCAACATTGACATGGGTGATCAGGTTAAGCGATTTTTCTTTTTCACAGAAAGTTTCCATGACTTGAACCTGGTAGCCTTGGCCTTTGTGGCCACTGTAGGTTGCATCCGGATCGGAAGGATTTTGAAGAGAATCGGAAACGATCTCTTTGGGTTTTTTCAGCTCAACGGGATTTTCTTTATCATCGACAAGATTGCATTGTTCTTTCAAAACCCTTTCAAGCAGCTTGTAACTATACATGGCCGCTACTTCGGGGCATTGCTTAAACTCCTGTATCAGATTAAACAGGTCTTTGCCGACCTCTGTGAGTGTTTTTCTCAATTCGGACGGTTTAACTCTAGAAAAACACCCCAGGGCGTTTTCAGATAGATATTTGTGAATGACTTTTTTCTCAAGGGTGTCAAACAGGCTTCGATTACTTCGTTTCAGGTTCACTAAAAACTTGTGAATGCTTTCAGAAAAGATGCCGATTCGCCCCAGTCGTCGCATGTTTGATTTGATATGGACCGAGTCGATTCGCTGTTTATCGATAGAAACGTTAAAAATTTGGGCCAACTTTTCCGTGCCGGCACTGAAAATGTCGTTCTCAAGATTGTTTTGTGCAACGATGTTTCGATTATTCCATAACGTTTTTAATGAGATGTATTTGGCCGTATCGGACTCTTCGTAAATATTGAGTGAAAGTGAATAGTGCCATTGAATGTTAAAGGCATATTGCTGCAGGGTTTCTTCGTCGGTGAGATCGAAAGCCTGCTGAAGAATAAGAGCTCCCAGGATAGAATAAAGTTCCTTTGTGGGTCGGCCGAGTGAATCGCTGAAATGTCTGCCGACCTTATGGACAGGAATGAAAGGCAGTATTTGCTCACGAAATATGCCGGGCCATCCGGCATCGAGCATCTGCCGTCTTTTGGGAGTAAGCCAGTGCCAGGGGTCGAAAATGTTAAGCTGATTTGGATTTTTCACTTTAATCATGATTTTGCCCTTAACCATTTGATTATTTAGTCTTTTCATACTAAATTTCAAGGGTAAAGGCAAGTCTTTTTATTAACTTTATATAATTATTTCAAGTAGATATATATTTTGACTTTTTACGAGTCCATCAATTATTAGCCCTCAAAATGCGTAAAGTTAACATGGGATTTATCGATTCGGCCATCCAGCCCGCACCTGGAATTTTCAGCCTTTTTTGTGGGATTGATTTATGAGCACTTTTTATCTTGCCGGAACCGATCGGATATCCTTTTTCTTTGAAATATTTGTAATCCAAGGCATCACGAAATCGTTTAATATACCCAATCAGCCTTCTTAAGCGATTATTAGGTTTGTTTAAATTTGCTTCTTCAAGCTCTTTCAAAATTGTTCCAACCTTACCGTCAGAAATTGCCTTTATGCGTGATTCAACCCACACCTTACGCTTCTTTTATACTATCTGCACTTCTTCCGCTGTTTCATAAAAATGATCTTTTAAATGCGTCTTGTCCAATATGAATTGCATGGATGGAAATTGCCATTTCAACTCCTCACTGAGACCCACAGCGCCATCGGCTACACCGATAATCTTGGTTTCCGATCTCATGCCGGATAAAACCGCCGCAATGTGAATCTGAGTGATAACCTCTGTATACGAACCCATTTTACCAACATATGTTTTTGATTCCGAATCCAAGGCTCTGGCAAACCCTAAGCGGACATCACACCAGTTTATAATTTTTTCTTTTTTGACATTGTTGTACACTGGCGTTCTTTGTGTTTTATCATCAACCGGCACATGTTCAACGGTCCGAATTTCACATCCGTCTAGCTCAATCAACATTTTTTCTACAGCATCTTTTTGTAATAGAGTGCTCCC
>JAFGHQ010000087.1 GCA_016930035.1 Gammaproteobacteria bacterium
CTGTTGGGATCTAAAATTTTTCACAAAATCAAAGTCTATAAGACTTTGATTTTACTGGATCCCGGATCAAGTCCGGGATGACAAATGGGCAGATCCCAACAGTGCCCTTATAGGCTTTGATTTTTTGAAATTGATTGCACTAATTCATCAAGTGTTTTGATAATAACCACCGTGTTATTATTGTTCTTTTTCCCTTCTCTATTTAACCAAATTCCACGCATCCCAGCGGCCACACTCCCTACAGCATCACTTTCCAGACGATCTCCAATATAAATACATTCGTTGATAGGTTTTTGAGCGCATTTTGCTGCTTCTTGAAATATTCTAGGATCAGGTTTTGAAACACCAAGATCCTCTGAAATCACAATCGGATTAAAATAATCCAAAAGTTTTAATTTTTCGAGTTTTTTATATTGCTGTGACTCATTCCCATTTGAAATAATACCTAACCGGAATTTAAGTGATTTAAGTTGATTAAGACATGGCATTACATCATCAAATGCTTGCCAACCCTTCTCATAACTATGAAGAAAGCGTTCAAATTGTTCATCGGCTTCTTTATTTGAAAGTTTTATATTAAAATTTAAGAAAAATTCTTGCACACGCAAACGTCGTTGTTCTTGAAAAGTTAATTGATGCGATAGATATAGTGCATAATATTTTTCCGAGAGTTGGATCCAAAGATTAAAATATTTATTGAAAATCGTAGGGACGGGTCGCGACTTGCCCCTACCAAATAGGTTAAAATGAGTTAGCGCATTTTTTACTGCTTTTTGATGATCGAGCAATGTATCGTCAATATCAAAAAAAATCATATATAGTATTTATGTGACCAATTCCTGAATTTTTAATAAATCATCATAAGCTTTTGCTTTTTGGGCAGGCGAGCGCAGTAAATAAGCAGGATGATAAGTTGCTATGAGCGGAATATTTTCATAATAATGCATTTTCCCCCGAATTTTGCTCATTGATTCGTCGGTATTTAATAGAAAATGAGCGGCGATACGGCCAACAGCAACAATAAGTTTGGGAGCAATCATCGCTATTTGCTGTTTTAAATATGGGGTGCATAATTCGACCTCAAGAGGTTTCGGATCGCGATTTCCCGGGGGGCGGCATTTTAAAATATTCGTGATAAAAATATCCTCACGATTAATACCAATCGCTCTTAACATATTAGTCAGTAACGTACCAGCTCGGCCTACAAAAGGTTTGCCTTGTTTGTCTTCATTGGCTCCTGGCGCTTCGCCAATAATCATCAAATCTGCATGGGCATTGCCTGCTCCAAAAACCACGTGAGTTCTTGTCTGACTAAGTTCACATAAAGTACAAGTTGAAACTTTCTCGGCCAATTCATCCCAGCCAGGATTGTTAGCATTGCGCGGTGCTTTGGGGTGAGGTATTGTAGTTATTGGAGCACCAATCTGAATTTCGGGTTGATGGGGCTTTTGTTCTTGTTTATCTCGTAATCGCCAAACTTCAATTCCCATCGCATCCAGGTAGGCCAATTTTTTTTCATTTGTCATTTTTTACAGATCCCATACTTTTTTTCTTATATTAACATCAGTTGAAGATAGGCAACAAAATTTATTTAAAATAGGAAGCTTCTTATAATTATTTAGAATTCAAAATTTCTATAAAGAAACCCCGCATGATTCTACTTGGATCATCGAATAGATGTGGTATGATTATTAAAGCAATTCAATTCATATCGGCAAAATCTCAAGCTAATTTTTTCCTCATTTTAAGCAATTTATATAAAAAGAGATTTTGACTTGAAATAGCTCAATTTTTTTGGAAATGATGTCATATGCCTAAAGATTACGTTCGTCGAGGATCAAACAGATCAGACAATCGCAGCGCAAGAAAATCACGATCACCCTACTCCAGAAAATCCTCAAAAGAATTTCACTGGCTTTCTTTTTTTATTTTGATCTTTCTGGTCGGTATACTTATTTTGGGAATACTTTATACCCGAGGAAAAATTCATTTTAGATTGCCTCGGAAAATAAGCACTTCTATAGTCAAGGTTGAACAATATAAATCCGGGGCAGTCGTTGAAACTGCAACTCCTGTTAAGTTTGACAAAAATCAAAGGGCCGAAACCCAAAAGGTAAAGTTTGATTTTTATACAACATTACCCAAAATGAAAGTGGAAGTATCCAATTTGGCCGCCAATGCTTCCACAACCCAAAATCAAGAAAATGTCAAATATTATATTTTACAGATTGCTTCCTTTAAGGATTTAGATAAAGCTAAGCTCTTTCAAAATCAGATGAAACAAAAAGGTTTTGATACCAAAAACTTACTGATCGTTCAACATGGTGAGCAATGGTATCGAATACAAATGGGGCCTATTAAAAATTTTGATCAAGCAAAAGCAACACAACAGCAATTACATGATAAGAATGTTAATAGCGTATTACTTACTTTTAAGGAACTTTTAATTAATTAAAAAGCTAGAGGGGGATATTTCATTGAAAACATTTTACGGTACAACGGTTTTATCCGTGCGTCGCGGCGATACGGTCGTTATTGGCGCCGATGGGCAGGTTTCATTTGGCGATACGATTATGAAAAGCAATGCGCGAAAAGTTCGTCGTCTATTTGATAATAAAGTAATCGCAGGTTTTGCTGGAGCAACGGCCGATGCGTTTACTTTGTTTGAACGATTTGAAGAAAAGTTACAAGAACATCACGGTCAACTCACGCGAGCAGCGGTTGAGCTTGCTAAAGACTGGCGGACTGATCGTATGTTACGTCGTCTGGAAGCACTACTTGCTGTTGCAGATCGTACAAGTTCCTTGATTATTTCAGGAAATGGTGATGTTATTGAACCTGAAAACAGTTTAATTGCGATCGGCTCAGGTGGTCCTTATGCTCAATCAGCAGCTATGGCTTTACTTGAAAATACTGATTTAGACCCCAAAAATATTGTGAAAAAAAGTTTAGCTATTGCTGCAAGCATTTGTATCTACACCAATCAAAATTTTGTGATTGAGGAATTGTAGCCCATATCATAGAGATACCGTTTCCTGGGTCTTTATACTTAAATAATAAAGTGGCAAAAGGTCGCGACCTGTCCTTAGAAAAACATGCTAAATATTTCGTATGATGTAAAAAATAACTCATTGGATTTAATAAAAAATGAATAGCTACATGAATAATCATTTTAATGAACAATCGATGATGACTCCACGTGAAATCGTTCAGGAGTTAGATAAATTTGTTATCGGCCAAGAAAATGCCAAAAGAGCTGTGGCGATTGCATTGCGCAACCGCTGGCGGCGCATGCAATTACCTGAAGATATGCGTCAAGAAGTAGTGCCCAAAAATATTTTGATGATTGGCCCCACGGGAGTAGGTAAAACAGAAATCGCTCGTCGTATGGCCGCCTTAGTTAATGCGCCTTTTATTAAAGTTGAAGCAACGAAATTTACAGAAATCGGTTATGTCGGACGCGATGTAGAGTCTATTATTCGCGATTTGGTGGATGCTGCCTTTAAAATGAAACGAGAAAAAGCGTTTTCTATTATCAAGAAAAAAGCACAGCGAGCCGCGGAAGAAAGAATTTTAGATAAATTATTACCTATGCCTAAGGTCGATGATACCAAAAAAGAAGAAACGATAAAACCTCACGATATTTCAAAAACGCGAGAAAAATTACGTCAACGATTACATGATGGGAAGTTTGATGATCAAGAAATAGAGGTTGATATAGGCGTTTCCGCAATAGGTGTGCAGATCATGGCTCCTCCCGGCATGGAGGAAATGACGAGTCAATTAACCAGCATGTTGCATAATTTATCGGGGGAACGTAAAAAACCAAGAAAATTACGCATTAAAGATGCGCTCAAAATTTTGCGTGATGAAGAGGCTTCTAAATTAGTTGATATAGAAGAATTACGAAACCAAGCCGTTGAAAGTGTTGAACAAAATGGCGTCGTATTTTTAGATGAAATCGATAAAATAGCGCATCGTTCTGAGAAAGTATCGGGCGGCAGTGTTTCACGAGAAGGTGTACAACGCGATTTATTGCCGCTTATTGAAGGTTGTACGGTTTCAACCAAATATGGAATGGTCAAAACAGATCACATTCTATTCATTTGTTCAGGCGCTTTTCATATGTCTAAACCTTCCGATTTGGTGCCGGAACTCCAAGGTCGTTTGCCCATTCGAGTCGAGATGAAAGCGCTTACCATTGAAGATTTCACGCGTATCTTAACAGAACCCAAAGCTTCCTTGACCAAACAGTATACTGCTTTATTAGCAACTGAAAATTTCCAAATTAAATTTACCAAAAGTGGGATTAGGCGTATTGCTGAAATTGCTTGGTATGTGAACGAACAGCAGGAAAACATAGGTGCTCGCCGATTGTATACGGTTATGGAGCGCTTGTTAGAAGTAGTCTCTTTTGAGGCTTCTGATCGTTCAGGCGATTCTGTCACGGTTGATAAAAAATATGTGAATGAACACTTAAACGAATTACTTAAGGATCAGGATTTAAGCCGATATATTCTATAAAGAGCGCAATTGCGCTCTTTATAGAATTTTAAATTTTGAATTTTAAATGGCATTGTTGCACAAATCGTCGTTAAGGTCATCCTGGACTTGATCCAGGATCCAGGCTTGGTCATCCTGGACTTGATCCAGGATCCAGAAATATGAAATTTAACATCCCTGTCAACTGGATTCTGGCTTCCCAGCCAGAATGACGGATACGTATTATTTATGCAACAATGCCATTCTAAATTTTAAATTATTGGATTGTTTCCCTTTTCGCTCCCCATGCTACGACGGACGCAGCGCGCCTGTCCGCCATAGCACATGGATGTGCGAAGGCGGAACCTGTCCTTACAATCAGGAATTAGCCTATGCTAAAAGATCAAATGAAACAAAATGCTGCGCGTGCAGCGCTTGATTTTATTGTGCCAGGAACTGTTATAGGAATCGGTTCGGGAAGCACCGTTAATTTTTTTATTGAAAACTTGGCGAGCAGAAAAGATTCCATTAAAGGGGCTATTTCTAGCTCCAAAGAAAGCTCTCGAAGGCTAGAAGCCCTAGGCATCGCCGTTCTCGATTTAAATGGCGTTGATGAAATCCCTATTTATGTTGATGGTGCCGACGAAATCAATGAACATTTTCAGATGATAAAAGGCGGTGGCGGGGCATTAACAAGTGAAAAAATTGTCGCATCAGTCGCTAAAAAATTTGTCTGTATTGCCGATCGCGCAAAAAGCGTCAAACTTTTAGGGAAATTTCCTGTTGCTATTGAAGTTATCCCCATGGCTCGAAGTTATGTTGCTCGTGAAGTAGTAAAATTAGGCGGTATGCCCGTTTATCGCCAAGGTTTTGTGACCGATCATGGTAACGTTATCCTCGATGTGCATTATCTAAACTTATTAGATCCACCTAAACTTGAAGCCGCTTTAAATAATATTGCAGGAGTTGTAGAAAATGGGATCTTTGCAAAACGTTGTGCTGATGTGCTGATTTTAGGATATGAAGATCACGTAGAAAAATTCATCAACGCGTAGAAATGGTGATATAAACTTTCACAATAGATTGGTGGGCGTTAGTGTCAGTAAAGATTTTCAAAGACAATAATAATTTTTTGCTGGTAAGCCGTTTAATTTTATGTATAGAATAAAAAAGTCAAGCTTGCGTAGTGATTATATGCATAAATAAAAAGGCATTGGAGGCCGTGTCCTTTGCAATAATACTACGCAGCTTGACCTTTTTATTCTATATCAATCCTTTTTCCGTCAAAGATATCGCCTGATTCTTCCCGACAATAACATGATCTAGTACCTTAATGTCAAGTTGAAAAAATAAATCCCGTAAGCGTTTAGTCAGCCCTACATCCAATTCACTGGGCGTGAGATTCCCCGATGGGTGGTTGTGAGCAAAAATAACAGCTGACGCGTTATGTTTTAATGCTTCCCTGATAATTTCTCGCGGATAAATATTAAGGCGATCAATGCTGCCATGAAAAAGCTCCTTGAAAGCTATAACTTGATGTTTGGTATCTAAAAAAACACATCCAAAAACTTCGCGTTCGTAAAGGCATAATTCACTCACCAGATATTGTTTAGTTTGAATACTATCGTTTAGAATTTTTTGATGATTCAGGTCTTCAAATAAGTAGCGTCGATTCATTTCCAAGATGGCTTGCAACTGACAATATTTGGCAGGACCTAAACCTTTTATTTCGCAAAATTGTTTAGCATCTATACTTAATAATTTTTGTAACGATCCATATTTCAGTAATAAATCTCGGGCTAAATCAATGGCCGTTTTTCCTTGAACGCCCACGCGTAAAAAAATAGCTAGTAATTCCGCATCGGATAAATTTCCCGCGCCCTTTAATAATAATTTTTCGCGCGGTCTTTCCGCTTTTGGCCAATTTTTGATGGTTAATTTTTTGATCATCATATTTTTAAAAATATAGCGTTTAGTTTGAAAATAAAATCTGCCCATTTGTCGTACTGACCCGCACCCAAAGCCTTGGATACGGGGCGCGGAGCAAGGGCCCAGTAAAATTAAAAACTTATATAGTATTACAATTAAGGGCTGTTGAAATCTGAACTTTTTTAAAAAATCAAAGACTATAAGTCTTTGATTTTACTGGATCCTGAATCAAGTTCAGGATGACAA
>JAFGHQ010000088.1 GCA_016930035.1 Gammaproteobacteria bacterium
GGAACGAATTTTAACGAGCAAGGAAGCGAGCTCGAGAGTCTCACGGATGAGACGAATAAAAATCAAAGACTTATAGTCTTTGATTTTAAAGATTCTTCGCTGCGCTCTGAATGACAAAATGGTCAGATCGCAACAGCCCCACAATTTGTCTTTGATTGTCGTTTATTGGCAGCAAATGAGCACTATATGAGCACTCTGAGTTTTGGGTTATAGATTACGTCACTAATTAAATGATTTAGCGAATTCCTTTAATTATTGATGGCTTGTTCCGCTTTTTTTTGGAAGCTTGCGACACGCTTGTGACTTATCTCGCGACATTCTTGCGACATGGCTTGCGACATTCTTGCGACACTGCTATGATGGCTCCCTCCTAGAGAGGCTTGTAATATGTTTCATCCAAAATTTAAAATTTCTAATCGAACAGCGAATGCATTGACAGCCATTGAGCGAGCAAGAGGCTTTCTAGAAGCGACATCTTTATCGCAACAATGGCTTGAGAAAATGCAAAACAAAGCATTAGTTTTAGAAGCACACCATACAACACATATTGAAGGAACTCAATTAACTTTAGAGGAATCGGAACAACTTTGGGATGGCCAACATTTGGCTGAAGTTAATCCAAATGATGCCAAAGAATTATTGAACTATCGCCAAGCTTTTGAATTAGTCTCTCATTATGTTAATGATGGCGGCCCAATCACAGAAGGCTTAATACGCGAAATTCATAAACGTCTCGTGGAAGGTGTTCGTGGAAATTCAGCTACTCCTGGCGCCTATCGCAAAATTCAAAATTACGTCGTTAACTCTAAGACGAAAGAAGTGATTTATACACCACCGCCGGTTTATGAAATTCCATCGATGATGCAAGCCTTCATAGATTGGTTAAATAAAGAAGAAGATATTCATCCTGTCCTTGTATCAGGTATTGCACAGTTTCAACTTGTTCACATTCATCCTTTTCTAGATGGTAATGGCCGTACCGCTCGATTGTTGTCAACGCTATGTCTTTATCGCAAAGGTTATGATTTTAAAAAACTGTTTACTATTAGTGAATATTATGACAAAAATCGATCCGATTATTACAAAGCCATTCAAAGCGTTCGAACGCAAGATATGGATATGACACAATGGTTAGAATATTTTTCAGAAGGGTTGGCTACACAATTGCGAGAGATAAAAGATTTAGGGAAACAAGTGATTCAACAAAGCATTTCAGCTAAGCAACATCATTTATCAGAACGACAAAAGTTAGCAATAGAATATATGACAACAGAAGGCAGCTTATCAATTCAAGACTTTGAAAAAATCTGTCCAGGCGTAACAAGAAGAACATTGCAGAGAGAGCTAAGAGATTTAATTGATAAAGGAATTATTGTGAGTAGCGGGGCAACGAGTAATTTGGTTTATCGGTTGAAAGAAGAAAAATAGGATAAACTTTATGAAAACGATATTATGTTTTGGTGACTCTAACTTACGCGGTGCAGTTCCTGGATCATTAAATGAAAAAACGGGGTTATTCGCAAGATATCCAAGGAATAAACGTTGGACGGGAATACCGCAGAATACCTTATGACATTGATAAGATAAACTTATCTTTTTGGGGTTTCAGCTAGATTAATGGCGCTTAAATATTAGGGATTCTGTTGAGTTTCTTGGTGGAGGCGGCGGGAATTACTCGCTACATCCTTGTAGCTTCGCCCTTGCGGGCCAGCTCATCTTCGTGAGCTGTTCAAAAATGGCTATCCTGCCATTTTTGTGAACGTTCAATAGGGTTTCAGCTAGATTAATGGCGCTTAAATATTAGGGATTCTGTTGAGTTTCTTGGTGGAGGCGGCGGGAATTGAACCCGCGTCCGCAAATTCTACGCTTCAAGTTCTACATGTTTAGCCGTATCTTTGTGTTTAACTAGTTACTCCCCGATAGGCAGGGATCATAAATAGCGAGCCTAGGCGTTTAATCCTATTGTTTAGGCAGACAGTAGGACGATCTTGTGTAGTATGACCATCGGGACAAGCGCACAAGCACACTTGATCGATGGGTTGGCTGAACTATTGTCAGCAAAACAATCTAACTATGGAAAGCCTCAAGCGGCTACAGCTAGATCGTCAACAAAGGTTTCGTCATTTGCGACTATTTTTTTGCAGCATATTTTTACGAGGTAAGCTACATCCTCGACATGCACTCAAAAGTTTCGCAATTTGCGTCGAAGCCAGGTCGCCCCCGTGACGTGTTTAATTATAGTAGATAAAACACAAGATTGCTATTTTTGTAGTGCTTCGAAAGCTTGCAAAGCATTAGCTGCATACATAAGTGCTGGACCACCGCCCATATAAGTGACCACGCTAATCATATCCAGTATTTCTTCTCTCGTGGCGCCTAGTTCTATTAGTGCTTTGGTGTGAAAGCCAATACAGCCATCACAGCGGGAGCTAATGCCAATAGCAAGAGCGATGAGCTCTTTTGTTTTTGGATCTAAAGCGCCTTTGACTTTCCCCGCATGAGCAAGATTATTAAAAGCTTGCATGGTTGCGGGTATTTCTTTATGCATTTTGCCTAAGGATTGAGAGATTTCTTGAATAAGTTCTTTGTATTGCATTTTTAGTCTCCTGTAACATAATGGAAATACATTGTACATGAACAAAAACACGCTATGAACCAAAAATGACCTAGTTTCCGTAAAAACACAATTTATCGTATTTTTACCTTATACGAAATGAGTGATAGAAAAATGAACCCAATTTATTTTAATAAAGCGAAATTTTTAATCAGTGCAGCACAGTCTGGGCAATTTCCCGAGGATGTGGGCGCAGAAGTAGCCTTTATTGGGCGATCAAATGTCGGTAAGTCAAGTGCCATTAATGCTTTAACGCATCGTAAAAAACTTGCTAAAACAAGTAAAACACCCGGAAGGACACAATTGGTCAATTTTTTTGAGCTTGATGAGACAAAACGCCTTGTCGATTTGCCTGGATATGGTTATGCGAAAGTGGCTGGCGATACAAAAGAACGATGGCAAAAGCTAGTTGATATCTACTTGCGTTCACGCAAAAGTTTGAAAGTGCTCGTGTTGTTAATGGATATCCGTCATCCTTTAATGGAATTTGACCAAATGATACTTCAATGGGCTTTTCAAAGCGCTATTCCTGTCCATGTGCTCTTAACCAAATCAGATAAATTAAGTCGAGGTAGGGCTTTAGGGGTTCTACAAAAAGTTCGAGCAGCGCTTAAAAATTTTGAAGGCCAAATTCATGTTCAGCTTTTTTCCGCTTCAAAATTAACGGGATGTGAGGAACTTGAAAAAATACTTAGTCAACATTTAATGAATAAACAGAATCTTCATTAATAAAGCCCATTATTGCCCATTTCTTCTGAATTTTCTTCTAACGTTGGGGTATGGTTAGATTGTTTAGGCACATGTTGTTTTCTAAAAAGTTCAAATATTGCATCAGAATCGGTAGCATTTGTGAGTAATCCTGTCTTTTTATTAATACGTGCGGAAACAATACCATCCGGTTCCGGCATGGACGCGAGAGAAGATCCTTTTAATGCGTACTTCATAAAATCGATCCATGTGGGCAGGACTGATTTTGCAGCATATTCATACAGAGAGCGTGGTTGATCAAAACCGATCCAAGTTACGGCCACTAAATTACTATTAAACCCACAAAACCAGCCGTCCATTTTTTGATTCGTTGTCCCCGTTTTTCCTGCAAGATCAGATCGATGTAATATGAGCGAAGCTCGGGCTGTTCCGCGCGCTATAACGTCTTTCATGGCGGAGGTCATAAGATAAGCATTTTGCGGAGTGATCACCCTTTGTGCATATGTTTGAATACGAGCAGTATCGTTTTGGGCTGGCATCATCATTGGTGCTTGGTTATGTTTAAGTTCGAAATAATCGCCATTATTATTAATAATATCTTTAGGTACGATAGCAGGATTTGCTTGATAAATTACTTGGCCTTGATTGTTAGTAATGTGATCAATGAGATAAGGATTGATTTTATAGCCCCCGTTCGCAAATACGGCATATGCTGTAGCCATTTGAAGGGGTGTTAATGTTGCTGTTCCGAGCGCAAGTGATAACGTTGTGGGCATTTGTTCTAAGGGAAAACCAAATCGTGTCACGTAGTCAATCGCATATGGAATCCCAATCAACTGAAGTAACCGAATAGAAACTAGATTGCGTGATTTTCTTAATGCAACGCGTAATCGAGTAGGACCATAAAATTTTTGCGTATCATTTTCTGGTCGCCATAACATATTAGCACCCGTATCGGACATAACCACAGGAGCATCGTTAATAACAGTTGCCAAAGTGAAACCTTTTTCTAAAGCGGCAGAATAAATAAAAGGTTTAAAGGCGGATCCTGGTTGTCTTAAAGCTTGGATGGCGCGATTAAAATTACTGTGATAAAAATTGAACCCACCACAAAGCGCAAGTATAGCTCCATTGTTAGGATTAAGAGCGATCAATGCGGATTCAGCTTGAGGTATTTGGCTTAAAGCCCATGTCTGACCCAGTTTTTGTTGAACATAAACCACATCGCCTGATTTTAAAACATCGGCAGGCTTTGAAGGTTTTGCACCTAAATATTCTTGGTCATTATGCATGATTTGTTGACGAGCCCAACGCATATTTTCCCAAGGTATAGAGATAATCGTTCCTGATTTTAATAAAGCAGAAGCTGTGGCATCATCAATGTTGATAATTAATGCGGGATTTAAATCATTAATTGTTGGAAATTGGTTTAATTGAGTGACATAAGTTTTTAGATCATTGAGGTCAATTTGGCCCAGGTTGCCCACGGGGCCTCGGTAGCCGTGGCGTTGATCATAAGCTAATAGATTTTTTTCCAAGGAAAAATTGGCTATAGTTTGGTTTTTACTCTGAATCGTCGTATAAACATCTAATCCTTGATCATAAACGGATTCGCCTAGTTGGGCTACTACTGCCTGACGCGCCATTTCTGCCGCATAAGGAGCTTTTACAGAGGGGGTAAGCTCATGATATTTTGCGGTTAAAGGCGCTTCAATAGATAAGTTATACGTTGCTTGGTCAATATAACCTACATCTCGTAACCGTTCTAATACATGATTTCGCCGTATTATGGCAGCTTTGGGATGATCAATGGGGTTCAGGACAGATGGCGCTTTAGGTAACCCAACCAGCATAGCGATTTCAGGCAGATTTAATTGATCCAATTGCTTTCCATAATAAACTTCTGCAGCGGCTGCAATGCCATAGGCCCGATAACCATAAAAAATTTTGTTAAAATACAACTCAAGAATTTTATCTTTACTTAATTCCCGGTCAATTTCTAAAGCCAAAAGAATTTCTTTGATTTTACGGTAGTAAGTTTTTTGACGACTGAGGAAAAAATTACGAGCAACCTGCATCGTAATGGTACTCCCACCTTGAAGTTTTTTGCCTGTTAAAGCTAACACAATGGTAGCTCTAGTGAGCCCGATAATGTCAACACCGGGATGGGAATAAAATCGCTGGTCTTCAGTGGCAAGCGTAGCATCAATAATTTGTTTAGGTATTTGATCTAATGTTACAGGGATACGATGCATCTCACCAAATTCCGTGATGAGTTTACCGTCTTGAGTGAAAATGCGTAGGGGTACTTTTAAATGAACATCGTTGAGAACTGCAATATTAGGTAGTTTTAATTCGAGCATGGATAAAAAAGCAAAAATACTAAAAAAAATAACAAGACCTAGGATGAGTAATATGAGAAAGATCTTTTTGAATAGACTTTTTTTCTTCGATATTGTCTTGTGCTTCATGAGAGTACCGTACAAAAATTACCTTAATAATCATTTTATCATTATTTCCTTGAAAAAGCCCATGTAACCTTTGGCGTCTGACACCAAAAGTTACATCAAAAACAGCTTGCCTTTATGAGGAAAATATTTCATTATTTAAATTGTTCTGTTATTTTTTTATTTCCTTCTTTTTTCTTTTTTTTCCTATAATTTACGCATTCATTTCGCACGTAACGTCAATATTAGCGACGTCTTTCCAATTAACATTGAGACAAATAATTGTCAGCAGACCGTCATTCAGAGGCGACGCTCCCTCTGGATGACCGCCTCTTGTCTCGATGTTAATTGGAAAGACCATATAAGGTTTTTAGATCAGTGATTTTGCACAGGATTTCAAATGAAAAAAGTCAGTCTTATTTTTTTAATTATTGTGATCATTTTTTCTGTTGTGGTCATTCAAAAATCAACAAAGCTTTCTCAGCTGAAGAATCAAAATAACGAATTAAAATCAAAAATCGAAGTAATGGATTCTTCTTTAAAGCTTCTTAAATCGGAATCCGGCATAACATCCCCCAAAAAAACGACACATTTTGTCACCCAAATCAATCGTTTAATTTATGTGAAAGCAAGCGACATCGCTAAATTATTCAAAGAGCAAAATCAATCGTGGTTAAAAAACACGTCTATTTTGGCCGACACACGCACTAATAGTTTGCTGATTCGTGCCTCAAATAAAGATATCAATACATTTCACGCTTTTATTAAAGCATTAGATGTTCCAATGCCTGAAGTACTTATTGAGGCATACATTGTGAGCCTAGATAATAATTACGAGGATGAATTAGGCATTAAATTTGGGGTAACAAGCGGCCATCATATTAGTGGAACCATAAAAGGAGCTAATGAGTTGGCCGAGGGGCGAGCGCCGTCTGATATTGATCCAGCTGATCGCTTGAATGTGAATTTGCCTGCAGTAGCTAATAATGCGGGACATTTAGGCATAGCATTATTTAAATTATCTAAAAAAACCTTATTGGATATGGAATTGTCAGCACTCGAGAGTGAGGGCCGAGCCGAGATTTTATCAAATCCAAGATTACTCACTACTAACCAAAATCCGGCCATCATTGAATCGGGAGAAGAAATTCCTTATCAAGAAAATGTTTCGCAAGGTGTCACTGCCACGGCTTTTAAAAAAGCAGTTTTAAAATTAGAAGTTACCCCTCAAATAACACCGAATAAAAAAATCATTTTAACTATTAAAGTAAATCAAGATAAGCGTAGTAGCAATGAAGTTCAAGGGGTTCCCTCAATTAACACGCGACAAATTACTACTCAGGTTTTGATGAACGATGGTCAGACTGTTGTCTTGGGCGGTATTTATGAATTTACTAAAACGGATCATAAAGAACAGATTCCTTTTTTAGGTGATATTCCTATTATTGGTGTGTTATTTCGCTATAAAAAGAAAACTGATAATCGACGCGAATTATTGGTTTTTATTACACCCAGAATTGTTAGTTAACTAGTTGGCCTGCTTAACCTTTGACATTGCATAAGATTTTTCATACATTTAGCTACTATGAGAGATAAAAAAAACATATTTATTGTGGGGTCTTTTGGAGTTGGCAAAACAACTATTGGGCAAGAGTTGGCTAAAAAATTGGCCATGAGGTTTTATGATACGGATCGTATTATCGAAGAGCGTTTGGGAGTTGACCTTGGATGGCTTTTTGACGTAGAAGGGGAAGAAGGTTTTCAAAAGCGAGAAAAAGAATTATTACAAGAACTTATGCTTATTTCGGGAGCAGTGGTTTCAACTGGTGGGAGTGTTGCTTTATATCAACCTAGTTTTGACCTCTTGTCCCAAGAAAACGATCATCATGTTATCATTTATTTATATACATCTTTTAGCCAGCAAATGAAACGCGTCATGCGTAACCGGTACCATAGACCTTTACTACGAGTCGATGACATCCAAAAAAGTTTATTAAAAATTCGTCAGCAATGCGATCCTTTATATCAAGAAATTGCGCATATGACATTTTCGACGCATAATAAGCCAACACAAATCGTTTTGAAGGAAATTTTAACTCAATTAGAGACTTAAAATGAAAAAAACTTGGTTCCATTTTATTACATTTTTGTTATTTTTGATTCTTATTTTATTCGTGGTAGGAGTTGCCCTTAAAAAAGGTGAAGTATCACGTCGGGCTCTTTTACCTAAACATATGGTACTTTTTTATAGCAATCAATGTGAACACTGTAAGCATGTTGAAAAATTTTTGAGTCGGCATCATTTAACCAAGCCATTGCAAAAGTTAGACGTTCTGAAAAATCAAAAGAATATCCAAATGCTGATCGATACTGCCCGAGTTTGCGGTGGGAATACAAGCACAATAGGCATTCCGTTATTGTGGACGGGGGGGGAATGTATTTCAGGTGATGTGGGTGTCATCAATTATTTGAAAAGATTAGAGCTATGAAGCGCATCATTCAACGTTTTCGATTTCTTTTTTTTTATGGGTTATTGTTTAATTTTCTGTTTCTATCTACGGCTTACGCCGTATGCCCTTTATGCACAATTGCTGTGGGAGCGGGGGTGGGTTTTTCACATTGGCTAGGAATAGATGATACGATCACGGGATTATGGATAGGCGGATTAACCATTTCTTTAATTATTTGGACTATCGACTGGTTGAGTGTGAAAAATATTCGTTTTTATGGCCGAAAATTGCTCGTAATAGCTGGTTATTATGGGCTCATTGTTGTACCCCTTTACCCGATGCATTTTATAGGACATCCTTTAAATACGTTTTGGGGAATAGATAAATTACTATTAGGGATTATCATCGGTAGTGTCGCTTTTTATTTGGGGCATATTGCTTATATTTTTGCAAAAGCATACCATGGGGGACGAGCGTATTTTCCGTTTCAAAAGGTAGTTATGCCAGTATTACCGTTAGTTGTTTTGAGTATTGTTTTTTATTTTTTAGTGAATCAAATCCAATGAAAAATTTAAATGCGTTTATTGAAAAGATCGATTCGATGAAAAAGGAACATAAGCTGGATCTTTCTTCAGATCAGGATTTAAGTATTGCTTTAATGAACTTAATTTCTATTGAGGAGCATTTTTTCTTTACTGGAGCTAAAACCGGGGATGCTCAATATTATAATCTGCTTAAAGAAGTACGTGAAATTCGAAAAAGTTTACTTAAAAAATTAATTAAAAATCATGATGGTGAGGTTTGGTGTATTTCTAAGCATTTGCTGGCCGCTTCTATGCGGCTTATGGAAGTGGGCACAAAACAGTTGGGAGCAAATAATACCGAAGAGGCTTATGAATTTTTTCAAAAAGCTTATGATGTTTATTCGTTATTTTGGGGAATTAATTTAAATTTAATTTCGACTAAACATCTTAAAAAAATTGATGATCATGCTTTAAATAAAAACGATAAGCAAAAAACGGGGCTTATTGGTGGGCTTGGTAAAGTAGTTAAAAAAATTATCGATTGTTGTATTGAATAACATCAGTTTCGGATAAACAATCAACGAAAAACGGGTTTTTATTTTTGGATGCTTTAGCTAAATCCTTGATAAATTAAAAATTAAGAATGGATGAATCGCTGCGCGATACTTGTTTGATCCTGAGTTCGCACTTTCATCATCATTTTTTTTAACAGATTCATTACTTGGGGCTGTTGGGATCTGAGTTTTTTTAAAAAATCAAAGACTATAAGTCTTTGATTTTACTGGATCCTGAATCAAGTTCAGGATGACAATTTGGCAGATCCCAA
>JAFGHQ010000089.1 GCA_016930035.1 Gammaproteobacteria bacterium
GGATTATTGCTTTAGGAACGTTAATTAACAGGATATTGGAAACGTTTTTTTATCCTCTTTTTGTTCCGGTATTGATAGGTTTTGGGAAGCTTAGAAAGATAAAAGAAGACCACCGTATTTTTTACTTTACGCTGCTGGTTATTTCGTCTTTGCTTGTCTTGTATTTTTCTATTTTCTATATTTGGGCGTTGGAGCCGCGATACATCGCTCTTTTTATATTGCCTTCTATGATATTCGCGGGTTTTGGATTAGAGCTTATTATTAAGTGGTCCATAAGAATTTTTAGGGTGAACAAGCTTCTAGTGATTATTACCTTGGCCTGTCTTATGGTTCTCGCCACATTTCCCAAAAATAGCAAGTATAGACACTTTGACAAGATAGTTTATAAAGAAATTAGCGAATTTATAATAGGGCAAGAAGGAGAAAGCCAGGAACCCATAAATGTTTCTGCGTCCATAGGAACACAGGGATGGATATCATTTTATACTAATCTAAATTATAAAGGAACGATTTGCCATAAACCTTCTATGCAAAATTGTTGGGAACTTTTTGCGGAGGATGATTATTTTATTCAGCAATTAAAAAGAAGGAAAATTAAATATTTTCTATGGACTGAGAAGACGTGGTCAAACAAGCATTTAGATCTAATGAAGCATGATAAATATCTGAAAGAGTTGGGCAGGTGGAAGCATTACGATACAGGTGAGATGATCTTGTTCGAAGTCATTTAGAAATTGATAATACGTATATGTTCATGAAATGGAAAGAATATTAATCATTAGTAAGGCCGATAAATTACGGGCTAGCGGAAAGGTATTTATAAAATCAAGATTTTAAATTATTCAGATGAATATTATTATTTTCTGTGTTTTTTATTCTCGACAAATGTTGAAAAGGTGTTTGCTAAGTCATGAATCCACTTGTCAGCATTATTATACCGGTTTATAACGGAGAAGAATATATTGAAGAAGCCCTCAAAAGTGTCCTAAATCAGACTTATTCTCCTATTGAAATAATCGTAGTTGATGATGGTTCGACGGATGGAACCGCCGAAATAGTAAAACAATATTCTGTAATTTTGATTCAGCAAAAAAACAAAGGGATATCCGGTGCCCGTAATTCAGGTATTAACGCCGCTAAAGGTGAATTTATAGCCTTGTTGGACCATGATGATCTTTTTACACCATATAAAATTGAACTTCAAGTTAGATTTATGAATGATCATCCAAAGTATTGTATGGTTTATTCAATAGAAGAGAAATTTAGTTCTGAAGGTACCGTCAGAAAAAAATTGAAACATCGCCGCAAAAAAATGCCAGAAAACGACATTTTAACAGCTATTTATCGGAAGAATTTTATATATCCATCGTCTGTCCTTATAAGGCGCAGTATTTTAGAGAGAACAGGTCTTTTTGATGAAACCTTTACTGTTTGTGAAGACCATGATTTTTTTACTAGGGTCGCGTATCATGGAATGGTCGGTTTTATTAATCAGCCGCTCATAAAATACCGTTGTCATAATGCAAATATAAGCAGCAGGCTTTCATTTCTTACACCATCTAACAAATTTATAATTTTCAAAAGGTATCTTTTTATGCTTAAAGAAAAAACTTTGCTTTGGCCATTTATTTATATCTATCAAACTGCAAAAACGCAGAGGGATATGGGAATAATATGTATTGATCACAAGCAATATGTGGCGGCAAAAAAATACTTGTTGTTGTCTTTTCTGAAATGCCCATGGAGAATCAAAACTATTAGAAATCTTTTTAAAACATTCTTTTTTTGATAAAACTGGGTTGGTAGAAGATCGGGATATATCGCTGAATGTTACGCAGATATATCAAAAGCATTAAAAGAACTTAATTGGAAAGCCCAAACGTGCAAAAACAAAGCTTAAGCAGATTTGTGCTTGATAAATTCTATGTGAGTGCGTTTTTAACTTTTTTTACTGCTCTTTTAAAAGAGCGAAGTTTGGGATCAGTGCCGCTTCGCACTACTTTTTTTAAGGGAATAGTGCCACGTTCAAAAACAATAACACTATCGTAAATACTTATACCGAATGTATGCTTTGTAATGAAGGTTTGCTGAACAGTTCCATGTGAATGATCTGCGTTCAACTCATCAATAAACTTCTTGCATATATTTATAAAGGAATCAGCTTTTTCTATGCCGCCACCATATTTTTCCCAGTAAGCTGTGTGTAAATCTTCAATTATGTATATACCGTTTTTGGAAATGGTGGGATATAGAAAATCAAAAGTTTTACGAATATGCTCCATTTTATGGCTTCCGTCGTCTATAACTATATCAAATTGACCGAACTCGTCTATTAAGCCAGCCAGAAACTTTGAATCGCTTTGGTCTCCTATTCTTACGTGTATTAAATCTTCTTCGACCTCTTTACAGTGAGGATTTATATCTATTCCGACGATTGTAGCCATAGGGCCAAAATATCTTTTCCACATTTGCAGCGATCCGCCTTTTGCAACTCCTATTTCTAAAAAAGTAAGAGTTCTGTTTCGCCAGTCTTTGAGGTGTTTTTCATAAATGGGAAAGTAATGTGTCCATTTATCAACTCTTCTGCCGGTATTTGTTAGAAAATCATGCCAAAGATTCATACAATTTCCTTTTAAAAGTATTTAGTCTTAAGCATATTTATATCATATTTACAAATGAGGCAATAGTAAACGTATCGATCTGAAATATGAGTATTTAAATAGAAACCAATTTTGTTAGTAGTATAGAGAAATATGTTAAAGTGAGGGCATTAGTGTACTGTTTGTGTTTGTGCAAATACCGAAAAACAGCAATATTTTGTTAAAGCTCGATGATAAAAGTTGTCTTCAAAGTGACTAACTTATTGGGGTTGCTTCGTTAAGTATTCTTATCATTTCTTTATGGTTTTTCTCCGTGGAATATTTCTGGCCGGCACGAGAAGCTTGCTCCGACATTTTTTCCCTCAATGAATCATCCATTAATGAACGCAGTTTATTCGCCAGGTCGGATGGTTTCGGGGGATGAGAAATGATGTATCCGTTCACCCCATCGTCGATGATTCCGGCAGCTCCGTTGTATATGGTAGTAATAGCGGGCAAGCCACAGGCCATTGCTTCAATGACTACCAGAGAGCAGGCGTCATAATATGTAGGCAGCACAAAAACATCGCCATTGGCGTAAACCTCCTCGGTAGATTTGACTCGACCGGTAAAGACAATCTTGTCATTAATATCGAGCTTCGCGATAATTTTTCCCAGCGATCGGTATAGTTGTCCGCCTACGATGATAATTTTGAAATCTTCGTTTCCCGATTTTTTTAAAGATGCGGCCGCTTCAATAAGTGGCTCAATCCCCTTCTTTTTTAAATCATAGGATACAAACAAAAACACGGTGTCATTTTCTCTCACACCCCACTGTTTCCTTAACTGTCCTCTCAAGCGCGAATGTAGCGAATTATTATACCGATTGGTATCAACGCCATTGTATATGATTTTTATTGTGCCTGGTTTTGTGTGGAAAAATAATTCCATGTCATCTTTAATCATTTGAGCAATCGCTATAATTATGGGCTTAGGTTTTAGCCTAAAAGGCGTGGCCTCTATCCATGCTCTTGTCCAGTATTTTATCGATAGAAAAATTAAAATTCGTTTGATAATGCGCCTTAAGGCGTTTTTTTCTGAATAAACTTTTCTCGCGGTTGAAAACTGGTGGACACCGCCATGGCTTTGATAAACGTTCATGTAGATGGTATTCCCGAAGCCCATTATTACATCATAGTGTTCCTGCCGGACCATTTTTTTATGTTTCCAGGCGAATAACAGCAGTTTAAGCCAGGCCGGAAGAAATGTTGGGACATGAATTTTATGAAAAACGGCCTCTTTAGGTTCATTGTCCCATGTCTCGCCATACAAATGTACATCCCAGCCGTTTTCAATAAGTGTGGTTGCCAGAGCAACAGCATATGACTCCGCTCCTCCGGCATAGCGGCTGAATTTTTCCATAGCAAAAGCAATTTTTTTCATGAATAAATTCCTTCAAAAAGGCTGAATTTGCCATAATTGATTTATGGCAATAGTGACGTGTAATACTTTTTTGATTTGCCGAATTTTGCTTTCCAGTTTTTTTCTCTCATTTTACCCCAATTTTTCCCGTCAAAATTAGGTCCCTGGTGTGTGCTACACCAATTGTGATGAACGATACTTTTACCGCAAAAACCACATTTCCATTTTGCTTCAGCGGGATATTTTTCTCTAGTTAACCAGGCAGGAATTAATATTTGTTCGATTCTTAAAAAATATTCAAGGTCTTCAGCAATTCCGATAGGTGCGTAGTCTTCATCAAAAAAACCAATTTGCTCTATCATGGTCGGCCTAACCATAAAGCAGACCGCGGAACGGCCTTCTTTTGTGTAAGGAATAAATAGAGGAAGATTTTTATTTTTAATGAATTGGCAAAAAGCGTCATGACCGCCCCATTTTTTGTATATTGAATCCAGCCCTCTGGTTATGATTTCTGCCGTGTAGGGTTTTTGCGGGTCAAGCCGGTATTTTTTTGATAATGCATGCGCTTTAATTAATTCGTTTAGTACCGGAGAGCCGTTTTCCATTGTAGAAACCCAGCCGATTTTATCATCGTTTTCCATTGCTTCTACCAGTGGTTGTAGCCAATCCACTCCGAAAAGAGCGTCATTGTTCGATATAACGTAATAATCATAGTGAAATTCGGTATTTTTTTCTTTTTCTGGCGAAAATTTTAATATCTGATTCCATGCGGGGGCAACGCCTAAATTTTGCTGATTTCTCATGAAATACATTTGGAAAATCTCTGTTTTGAATTCTTCTTTGAACACTTGTTCTATGTTGTTTTCAGAGCCGTTATCAATAATCAAAACGGAAAAATCGATATTCAATCTATTCGTTTTCGTGTTTTTGAACAGATGCTGCAGGCATGCCCTAGTGATTTCTATATTATTCAGGACGGGAATTCCGATTAAAACTTTAATCATCAATATTGTGTTCTCCGTTTTCTCGATTAACTTAGAAAATATAAAAATGTTGTTATTTATAATTTCTTTGATTGAAAGAGCTTTTAGCACAGATACGAAAAAAAATCATTTTAATAATTAAGCCAATATGTTAAGAAAATCGAAAACATGGAAATGATGCGAGATAGCTTTTCAGGGATTTTTATAAGATATCCTAGCGAGAATTGTGATAAAGGGTTGCTAATTTAGACAGATAAATATAATTCTTCAGATAATTGAGAAAAAACAATATGAAAAAAGATAATTGCGATAATAACAACCAGGAAATAGTTCCCAAAGCAAGGGTTAGTGCCCACAGGGCTATACTGTCTTGGTTTTCAGGCAGAAAAAATAAAGGGCTAATATTAGATGCCCCCGCGGGTTTTGGCCACCTAAGCATGCGCCTGAAAGAGATGGGTTTCGATGTTATCTGCGGAGAAATAGATACGAAGATTTTCAAGCTCGAGAGTGTGAAGTGTATATATACGGATCTTAATGAAAAGATTGATTCTCCCAACGACACATTTGATTACATTTGCTGTGTTGATGGTTTAGAACATATGACAAATCCATACAAAGCTGTACAGGAATTTGTTCGTGTTTTGAAACCAGGCGGATACGGGATTTTCAGTATACCAAATTACTCCAACATAGAAAAGCGCGCGCAATTCTTTTTTAGTGGATACTTAACAAAGCCTAAATCTTTTGATGATTATCTTAAACAAGGCCGCAATCTCTTTGATTTTCACAATACCCCTCTGACGATAACCTTAATTAATTTAATTTTTGAGATTAACGGCTTGAAAGTTGAAGAGATAATAAAAGACAAAGTAAAATGGAAACAGTATTTTTGGCTGCCTTTAGTTATTTTACTAAAACTGCTCGCCTATTTTCAGTCTGAGAAAAAATGGAAAAAGTACAGATACGATTTAACATTAAAAGATGAGGTAATATTAGGCGGGAACACATTAATTTTCATTACCCAAAAAAAGAGATCTTTTTCTAAAATATCTATAATGTCTTAATTACAGCTATTTTTATAAGTAATTTTTAATATATTAATCTGCATTTCTTTTAATCAGAAACCCTGTAGTTTCTACTAATTTTGTTGTGAATAATGTTTGCTACAACAATGAATTTATGAGATATAAATTTGCAACATTAAAGTAAGTGTTGTGTAGCAAGAGGTATTAATGGAAAAAATTCCTTTATCTGTGGCAATAATCACAAAAAATGAAGAGACAAATATCAAAAACTGTTTGCAAAGCGTTGTTTTCGCCAAGCAGATTGTGATTGTTGATTCCGGAAGCACAGACAAGACTCTGACAATTGCGGAACAATTTGGCTGTGATATTTATAGGGAAGGCTGGCATGGTTTTGGCGCACAGAAGCAATTAGCAATAGATAGATGCACCCAGCCCTGGATTTTGGTGCTGGATGCTGATGAAAGGATTCCTCCGGAAACGGCAGCCCTAACCAAAAATATTGTTACCTCGCCCGATACTGACGCGGCAGGTTTTACTTTTCCCCGTAAAAATTACTTCCAAGGCAGATGGATAAAACACGCCGGATGGTGGCC
>JAFGHQ010000090.1 GCA_016930035.1 Gammaproteobacteria bacterium
AGCCTGGTATTGGTCTGGCGTAAAGCGGAATAAATTGATCGAATCGACCAGGCACTTCATGTAATTTTCAACATTTTTCTCCTCAATCGCTGCGGTCATGTTTTGCAGAACGATCATCGGGTCGGCTGGCAATCGCCATGATGTCCTGCCCTCGGTCGGTGGTTCTGGTTCCCGCGTGGCGAATGGATTTTTGCAGGAATTAAAGATGACCGGGATTAATACCAGGATAATTGAAGTTGTTTTTATAATATATTTACTGATCATAAGATGATTGCTTTTGGTAGAGAGTTCTTTTGATTTTTTTATAATTAAGCTTATTTTTAATAATTCGACTACACTTTCAAAGGTTGCCAACCTTTGAAAGGATTGAATGCAATAAAAAAAATCATTGCATCGCTTTAAATATTTTCTTATATTTTCAACAATTCTTGAATCATCAAAAAAGTGAAAAAGATGATATTCCGTTTAATACTACTTTTCACCTTAGTTCCTTTAATCGAGCTGTCACTGCTGATCGAGCTGGGACGCCACATTGGACTCGGATCGACCATCGCCATCGTGATTGTCACCGGTGTTATTGGCGCTTACCTCGCTAAATATGAAGGTTTCAAAGTCATCGCCGGAATTCGACAGGAATTAGGAGCTGGCAAAATCCCTGCCGAAGGATTGATCGATGGCATCATTATTCTGGCTGGTGGATTGTTATTGCTCACACCGGGACTCCTCACCGACTCCATTGGATTCCTCGCCCTCATACCCGTTTCCCGCAACTATCTCAAACAATACCTGAAACGAAAATTTAAACAAAAGCTTGATTCCAAAGAGATTCACCCCTTTTACACCATTGATGACGATTCAGTTTCATAATATAAAATATTTATATATCTTTAGCAAGCATAAAATTTAAAAATCTCTCAACCTTTTCCTTTCTCAAGTGTATTACAGGTAAAATAAATCAATTGAAAATTATTTACAGAAGATTGAGGAGAAAACCATCATGAAAAAAATCATTTCAATCTTAAACATTCTCATCCTATTACTCGTAATGTCTATTGTCCTGTTCGCCCAGGAAAAGAAGCCGGAAAAAGTGCTTCGCATCGTTTACGAAACCAAACCGGATGAGTGGTATCGAGAACAGGCAAAGCTCTGGAAAAAAGAGATCGATAAAAACCTTAAAAACACCGAAGCCTGGCATAATTATTACAATGCCGTTCGATATGAAAATTATGTTCAAACAATCAATAAAAAAGAGAAGCAAGAAAAACTGCAAAAAATTGTCGATGATTTGGGAAAAAATGCTCCTGAAAGTTTTGAATATTACTACTTGAAATTTTTCAACTGCGCCGGTAAATCAAAAGATATAAATGATCTGAAAAAAGCCCATAAAATAGCACCCGATCGTCCTGATCCACTTTATGAATTAATTACACACTATGAATTAAACGGCGATGAGGCGAGCGTAACCGCGTATTATAAAAAATTATATGAAACCAAAAACATCGCTCCCTGGCTGATCAATTACAACTACAATGTGCTGATGTCCACCGAACAAAATGCCATCATTTTTACCAACGGCGATAATGATACCTATCCTGCCAGAATGTTGCAGGAAGTAAAAGCTGTTCGTACCGATGTTTCAATTTTAAATATTTCAATGAGTGGGACGGAAACATATTTAGAACGAATTCTGGGCAAGAAAGGCATCAAAGTCAATCGAAAAGAACTCATTCAAAAAGCGGTTACAACCGGCTCTGATAAAACAAAAAGTTTTTCGATTTCAACCTTTGTTCAGGAAGTCTGCAAATACCTGGCTCAAAACTATCCAGATTTCCCGGTTTATTTTGCACTGACTGTTTATGAAGAACATTTCAAGCCGTTGAAAGATGATTTATATATTGTTGGTCTGGCTTATCAATATAGCCCGAAACGAATCGATAATATTGCGATCACGAAAAAGAATCTTGAAAACAATTTTCGGCTGGATTATTTGAAATATGATTGGTATAATGATCTGTACCCGGGTTTAAATTTAATGAACCAGATGCATCTTAATTATGTGCCGGGAATGATCATGTTAGCCGAGCATTCTAAAATTAGCGGTCAACAAGATAAATTTGACTATTGGAGAAATTTTGCAAAAATGATAGCCACTCGAGCTGGGCGAGCGGATTGGATAAAAAAAACCGGTTCTAATTAATACATTGCATGACGCAGCAAAGCTGCAAAACAATTTACTCAACACCAAGACACGAAGCGAACACAAGGCGCATAAAGTTAAATAATTATAATGATGTTCCTTTGTGTTCTTTGTGGTTTCTTGGTGGCTTTGTGTTTGAAGATTTTTTTGCCAATAACACAAAGATTTGAACTGTAATATTATAGCGCATGTAAAAAATCTTCTCACTTCTGCCATCTCACGTTTTACATTCAATAAAAGTGAGGGTTTAACATTTATAGAAAAAATTATAAAAAATGCACTGATGAACAATTGATGGAATTAATCCAGCAGGGCGATTCCGCTGCTTTTGATGAGCTTTATCAGCGATACAGTCAGCGGTTGCTGTACTATTTTTATCGAATGTTTGGCGGCGATGTGGAAAAGGCACAGGATTTTTTGCATGACTTGTTTTTGAAAATAATTGAAAAACCAGGACAGTTTATTGCAAAGCATCGATTCACCAGTTGGATATTTACTGTTGCCCATAATATGTGCAAAAATGAATACCGTCGGCTGGATGTGAGAAAGAATAGTGAAGATAAGCTGGATGCTACTGCATCAAAATTTGATTATGAATACACCCGGGTTGAAAAAAATATCGATCAAAAAATATTTGAAAATCATTTATTAAAAGAATTGACGAAACTGAATCCAGATTACCAGACTACTTTTTTGTTGAGATTTCAAGAAAATTTGACGATCAAAGAAATCAGTGACATAATGGAGTGTTCCGAAGGAACTGTTAAATCACGGCTGTTTCATACCACTCGCAAGCTGATGAATCGACTTAAAGAATTTAATCCAAGTAGGGTAGAGGCTTAATTATGAAAAATGTGTATAAAAACCAAATAGTGAAATGTGACACTGTTGAAGATTTATTAATCAAACAGAGTATCGAAATATTATCAGCAGACGAAAATAGCCTGCTGGAGAATCATTTAAAAACCTGCGTACATTGCCAGGAATATCAGAATCAACTGGTTTCTATTCAAAGCTCAATGACGATCGACCAGAAAAGTCAGTTGAAACCTGATCCGGCAATTCATCAACTCCTGAAGCAACGGATGAATGCTTTTAAGCCCATAAAGCATCGGACTGTTGATTCGCCCTGGCAAAGATTCCGAAATATTTTAGAATATCGAATTCCGGTTTACCAGGGATTGATCGGTCTCGCCTGTAGCATATTGATTTTTGTGGCAATTAATTATTTTTCACTTTCGAATCACCAACAAACGAGAAGCTCAGAGTACAGCATAAATATGGCGGATACAACATTTTATCAAATTAATGTGATTAACAATCTTCAAATTATCGAACAGCAGAAAATTGGGAGAAATGTGAAAGAAGATTCTTTGTTGACCCGGTTTATTGTTTCATCGATGTAGGGCAAGATGGCATCTTGCCCTGCATTTTTCTAATCAAGAACAATCCATTCAAACATACTGGAAGATCATAACTCAAATCATCCAGCATACATATTAAAATGAGCAGGCAACAGGTCATACCGATGAGTGGGGTGAGAAGAAATAAAATGGATTTCAGTTTCAATTTAACCCTGAAGAAGACAATGAATGATTATTTCGTAAAATGAAAATTTATTTTTTCTCACCCTCTAAAAATAACGTCACAGGCGAATCTCATAAAATAGATTTAATAAAAATGGTGAATAGATCTTTACAAACTATTTAAGGTTTAAAGGTACTTTTTCACCGAGTTCTGGTAATAGCGCAATCTCTATCCTACGATTCTTATTACGTCCAGCAGATGTCGCATTACTCGCCACAGGGCGATATTCAGCCAGACCAACAGCTTGCAATCGTAGTCCTTCAATACCGACTTCTTCCTGCAGAAAACGCACAACATTCGTTGCCCGTGTAGTTGAAAGCTCCCAATTCGTGGGAAACTGCTTTTGCAAGCGTGGGTGGATGGGCACGTTATCGGTATGCCCTTCAACCCGAATAATTTTATCTTTTGTGGTCTTTAAAATCGTGCCGACTCGACGCAATACGCCCATGCCCGCTGATGTGACTTCTGCACTACCCGAGGGGAACAAAATTTTTTCAACCATACTAACTGAAAGGCGATCAGCCAACTGGGTGACTTTGATTTGCCCTTGTTCAATTTCCTCTTTCATTCCAGCGACAAGCTCATCATAAGTGCCTTTCACTCGTGCAATTTCCTGTTCCTTTTCATTAGAAATATCGGCAATTTTTTGCTCAAGCTCACCTTTAATTTTATCCTTCTCTTGTTCTAAACTACTGATTTTAAAAGTGAGTTCTTCTTGGGCATTCCGTGAAGCTTCAAGCTCGCTTTGAATCTTATTGTGCGTATCATAAAAATAATATGCAATACCAGCCAAAACCAGGGCAATTATACTCACAATGATTAGCAGCACTTTCATTTCCTTCCTCCATGTTTGGTTAAAATCAATTCTAAAAGAAATTTTTCTTTATTGTAAAATAAAAATATAAATCAAAAAGTCAACATTTTTTTTATTCTCTAAAGAATAAAGTTTGCCATTCTCAATCCCCTACTCTCTGTTTTTACAAAATAAAAAGTTTAAATCAAAGTTTTTTATTTGCTTTTTTAGAATAAAATTATTATAATTATGAGAAATTCTTTTTACCTTCTGAAGTAGTTAAGTTTCATAGAGTCTATCCAATTGTGCATACGCTATGTGCACAATTAAAGTAATAATAACTATTTTATTCTATTAAAATTAGATAATTAGTGTTTACAGGTTGTTCCATACAATAAGGGGTGAATCCATGTTCAAATCAATATCCATAAAGAATTTTAGATGTTTCAAAGATTTTTCCATTGATTCGCTAAATAGAGTTAATTTAATTGCTGGAAAAAACGGCGTTGGCAAAACAGCATTATTGGAAGCAATTTTTCTATTAATTGGTGTGGGAAATTTAGGTCTCGTCGGTAAAATCAGTCATTTACGAGGCATTAGAGAGACAAAAGGTGACCTACAATTTATGCTTGAATTGCTATGGACTTTGCTCTTTTATAAATTAAAAGTTGATAAAAAAATTAATATCAGTAGCGAACTTTACGAAGGAACAACTCATCATATCGAGCTCTCATTAAAGCCAGTGACTGCTCAGAAATTAGATCTCGAGAATAGTGGAATGGAATCAGATATTCAAATCCGAGCTGGTGATTTGTCGAATCAAGTTCTCAATCTAATTTATACAGATCCATCTGGAAAAGATTCAACGTTTGAGATGAAAGTTGTGAATGGCGAGTTAGTGGTGGTCCCTGTACCCACCCTCTCACCTTTTGCTGCTTACTTCCTTTCCGCACAAAAATCGCTATTAATAGAAGAAGACACTTCGATTTTTAGCCGTTTAGTCAAATCAAAAAAAACGTACATCAAAGATTTATTGGAAGCACTTAAACTTGTTGAACCTCGCTTGGAAAATTTAGCCGCTGTTCAGAGCGGCGGTGTGTCAATAATCTATGGAGACATCGGGCTGGACCAGATGCTGCCACTTTCCTTGATGGGAGACGGAATGATCCGTTTAGTCTCCATTTTGTTAAGAATTGCTGATGCCTCGGGTGGGATTGTTCTTATTGATGAAATTGAAAATGGCATCCATCATTCTATACTTGATGATGTATGGCGAGCAATAGGCAAAGCTGCCAATATTTTTAATACCCAGGTTTTTGCCACTACTCATAGTTATGATTGTATTTTGGCAGCTCATCATGCTTACGAAAAAAGTGAAAATTATGATTTTCGATTACATCGACTTGATCGGATTAATGAAAAGATCGATGTAGTAACTTATAATCAGGAAACGCTTACCAACGCTATAAAAGCTGATTTTGAGGTTAGATAATGCCACAGCTCAGGAATATTACCGAATCCAAACAACTTCTTGTTGAAGGGAAAGATGTCGAGATAATATTTTCGCTTTTTGTTGAACAAATGGGAATCCCTGGTTTACAAATACAAGATTATGGCGGTGTTAATGAATTAGCTGGATTCCTGGAACAATTTGTTCTTAGTCATAATTTTAGGAGTGGCAACGTTGCTTCGCTTGGAATCGTTCGTGATGCTGAAACAGGTGCAGAAGCTGCTTTTCAGAGTATATGCAGCGCATTAGAAAAGGCGAACTTGACCAAACCAGACCTTCCTGTGGTTCCTAAAGGTGTGAATCCTAAAATCAATATTTTAATTTTACCTGACGCATCAACGTCAGGAATGTTGGAAACCTTGCTTTTACGAGCAGTAGCTAACGATCCTGTTATGGTATGTATCGATCAATATTTTGAATGTATAAACCAAAAAACAGAATATTTACCATCACCAATAGATAAGGCAAAAGCATTGGCTTTCTTAGCATCAAGACAAAATATTAAACCTTTGTTAGGACACGCAGCACGGGCAGGGTATTGGAATTTTAATAGCTTGGTCTACGATGATGTCAGAAGTTTTCTTAAATCTTTATAATACTACAAGTCAGATCTTTGTTTTTTTGGCAATAAAAGTTTAAACATGAAGACCCCAAGAAAACACAAAGAGCACAAAGGAAGACAAAGATAATTACTGTTTTTTATTTTCGTGATCTTAGTGTTCGCTTCGTGACTTTGTGTTGAGTATTCTTTTTGCAGTTTCGCTGCGCTATGAAACTAAGGAAATTTTAAATGGACATCTATACAGCGATTGCAGCTCGTAAAAGTGTCCGTGCCTTTCAGGACACTGTTTACTGAATACTGATTACTGATCACTGCTTACTGGATACGTGAGGCGCCTGTCCTTATCGTTTGTTGCGCTGAAACCGATGGTCATGTCATGGCTTGCTAAAATTATAATATTACAATAGAAATATTTGCTTTTTTGGCAAGAATTTAATGCCTTTAATTAGTGCACTTTTACCTGACAACTTTAGCTCACTTTAGACACTTTTAACTTTAGTCACTTTCTTATGCTTTGTGCTGCAGCCGAGGGATTGGGGACGTGCTGGATTGGTGCTTTTGACGAGGGAAAAGTCAAAGAAATCCTTGACATTCCCAAAGGGATTCGAGTTGTTGAGCTGTTACCGTTGGGCTATCCACGAGATCCATCACCAGTAAAAAAGATTCGTTTTCCTCTCCAAAAGATCGTGAAGTATGAGCAATGGTAGTGTTAAAAATGAAACAAATTTAATACAAGAAAATTTTAAAATTAGTGTAAAGTGTGAATCTTTAATAGTTAGAACAGGTCTTTCTAAAACATCTTTTTGTTTTGTCAGCGTATTTTAAGAAATATAATATATTCAATTAAATTTGATTAATATACTAAATAAATCTTGATTTCTTATTTTTTATTTATTTTATTTAAAGGACAAAATTATTAAGGAAATATCTAAACTGGGAATTCACTTTTTCTATGTGGGAATTTATTTGCGAGCGTAATACACAAGAATTGCTCAAGTAATTTTAAAAAAGTAAAAAGGAGTAGCAACATGAGAAAGGTCTTTTTATGTCATTCAAGTAAAGATAAAGAATATTTAAGAATCGTAGCTAGACATCTTGGTCGAGCAAAAGTGATTTTTGATGAAATTACTTTTAGAGCTGGGCAAGATTTTATTGAGGAAATAAATAAAAATTTGGAAGTATCTTCTCTGTTTGTTTTCGTTGCCTCTAAAAATTCTTTAAATTCTGTATGGTGTAAATATGAAACTGATACAGCAAAAATAATGAAAATATCAGATGTTTTAAAAAATCATCTTACCATAATAATTGATCGGGATGTTACTTTTAATGATCTTCCAAATTGGATGCAACAAACTAAAGCTATTATACAAACTCGTCCATCTCAAGCTACACGTGATATACATAATGCTCTTTATTCAATTTTATCACCAATATTTAAAAAGCCTTTTGTCGGACGTCAAAAATTGCAAGAAGATTTTATTGATATGATATCTAATTTAGATTATGCTCAGAGATCATAGTAAATTAATTTAAAAATTTATAACTTCAATAAAAACAGTAGAAATAGCTTCTCAAGTAAAACTGTGCATTTTTG
>JAFGHQ010000091.1 GCA_016930035.1 Gammaproteobacteria bacterium
CAGGATGACAAATGGGCAGATTCCAACAGCCGCATTATTGTTATTTTTCAAAAAGCTACAATCCCTATTCTACCCTATCGTTTCATGTGTTTTTATTGTCATGAAAAACGAGTAAGCGCTTTCTACTTGCTTGCTTTCTTCATAATAAATCCTAACAGAGAAACAGAAAGGGAGTAACTCGGTAAAAACCCTAAGGTTTTAGAAAATTTGAGAATTATATGATTTTGAAATTATGTTAGAAAAACGTGAGAATTACCACGTTTTAATAAAAGAAAAAGCGGAGAAAATCACGTTTTTCGAACAGGGAAAAGTTGGGTTGCGCTACGCTTAACCCAACCCACATTGAGGAATTAAAAGCCTTAATTTTAGATTTGATAGTTCTTTTTGAGGGCTTGGGCTGCATCATCAGCTTGCTGAGTGAGCCCCAATTTGCGATAGGATTTTTCCATAAGTTTCAAAGCGGGAATAACCGCTGGCGCGCCTTGGTAGTGTTGAACAACATCGGATGCTCGATTGGCAGCTGCGACATAAGCTTGTCGGTCGTAATAAAATTGAGCAACTTCAACATTATGTTTAGCTATTGTATTTCGAATATAAATCATGCGTTGTCGAGCGTCGGGCGCATATTGGCTCTTGGGAAAGAATCGCATAAGCTGAGCAAAATCCGCAAAAGCTTTTTTAAGCGGTTCTAAGTCACGTTCCGCCGTGTCAATGTGGAAATACCGTTCTACTGAACCACGATGCTCCTCCATTCGAATCAAGCCTCGCATATAATAGGCATAATCCACTGTTTTATCGGCGGGATACAAACGAATATAACGATCGGCTGCCGCTATTGCAGAAGCATAATCATCTTTTTTATAATACGCATAAATGATATGCAACTGGCCTTTTTTATTTAACTCACCAAAAGGATAACGAGCATCTAACGTCTCAAAATACTGAACTGCTTTATCATAATTTTTGGTTGCTATGTTTTGCTCGGCGTGATTGAATAATTGTGCTTCATTTTCACCGGGGAACATACTGGCGGGATCCGGAATTTTAGTAGCACAAGCGAATAAAATAAGTGAACAAAAGATTGTTGTAATTAATAATTTTAATGATTTCATGTGGAATACTCTATATGTGATATTATATCTAACGTAGGTTGGATTAAGCATGGCGCAACCCAACATGATAGTATGCTATCATTATGAGACCTCTGCAAAATAGCGAATTGGGCATGCTCACGAGGCAAAAATGAGCGCAAAATGCGAGTTTATACATGATAAATGCGCATTTTAAACGAATTTTTAACAAAGTGAGCGAGCTCAAGGTGCATTTTGCAGAGGTCTTATTATAAACAACCTCCGAGTAATATGCACTAAGAAACTCACGCTTATGTCGGAAACAAGAACACACCACATCACAATTCCTCAAGAGTATGCTGGCTTTAGAATCGATAAAGCACTCGCTCAATTATTCCCTGAATATTCCAGAATGCGTATTCAGGAGTGGATCAAAAAACAAAAAATTAAAGTGAATGACCAAATTATTGTTCTGCCAGCAGCTCAACTGCAAGGTAACGAAACGATCCGGCTTGAAGCAGAAATTGAATCGAAAATCGAAGACCAACCTGAACCCATTGCTTTAAATATCATTTATGAAGACGATGACATTCTGGTGATTAATAAACCAGTGGGGCTGGTCGTTCATCCGGGCCCAGGAAATCGTGCTGGAACGTTATTAAATGCACTCCTTTATCACGACCCTCAGCTCGCTAAAATCCCTCGCGCAGGAATTGTACACCGACTTGATCAAGGAACGAGTGGTTTGTTGGTCATTGCCAAAACTTTAAACGCTCATTTGAAATTAATTAAACAACTTCAAAAACGAGAAATTCACCGAGAATATGAAGCTATCGTTTATGGCGCACTCACCGGCGGCGGAACTATTGAAGCCCCTCTTGGCCGACATCCCAAAAAGCGCACCCACATAGCGATTGTGGCCTCCGGAAAACCTGCAGTGACGCACTATCGAATCCTCAACCGATTTCAACACTTTACTCACATCCAAGTGAACTTAGAAACAGGGCGCACCCATCAAATTCGTGTTCATATGGCCTCCATTAAACACCATTTAGTGGGCGATTCCACTTACGGCGGCGGTCTAAAATTACCGAAACGAGCATCTGTCGAGTTGATCGAAGCTTTAAAAACGTTCAAACATCAAGCGCTTCATGCGCGGAAATTAGGGTTAAAACACCCGACCTCCGGCAAATGGATGGAATGGGCAGTTGAACCCCCTGAAGATTTTAAAAAATTACTTACTCTGTTATCATAAGGCCTCATCAAGTATCAGACACAGGAAGGAGTATCTGACACCACTATGGGGCTGTTGGGATCTACCTGAGCGTCATCCTGAACTTGATTCAGGATCCAGGAGAATTAAAGACTTATAATTTTTGATTTTTTAAAAAAACTCGGGGCACAACAGCCCCACTATATTGAATTCAATTAATACTTTGACAGAAGATAAGCGATTCTTCGTCGGCGCGTAGCGCCGCCTCTGAATGACGGCATGAGGACAATTATTTGTCAAAATATTAATTGGAAATACTATATCTCTGCTGCATTGACAAGGTAACTGAATAAATCATGATGATTCCAATTATTAAACCCCATTGGCCGGCACCAAAAAATGTGTGTGCCTTTTCAACCACTCGAAAAGGCGGTATCAGCACTGGAGTTTATGAAAGTTTAAACTTATCTTCGTACGTCGGAGATAATTTAGAAAATGTGCTGCAAAATCAAAAAATCTTAGCAGATCAATGCAGCAAATGGAACAGGTGTCAGACTCGGGAGCGTCTGGCACCATTTGTTTGGTTAGAACAACAACACGAAACACTAGTTGTGAATGCGGCGAATCCGCAAACATTATTTGCCGATGGAAGTTATACTCAACAAAAAAATATTGTGTGCTCCGTTTTAACTGCCGACTGCCTCCCAGTTTTACTTTGTAATAAAGAAGGTACTGAAATTGCTGCAATTCATGCAGGATGGCGAGGCCTGTTAAAAGGAGTCATTGAATCAGGTGTCGCAAAATTCAAAGATGCACCTGAGAATATTTTGGCTTGGCTGGGGCCTGCTATTGGATCTGAAAAATTTGAAGTGGGCAATGAGGTTCGGGAAGCATTTATAAAACATAATCCACAAGCCGAATCGTGTTTCAAACAAAATCGACCGAATCACTTTTTAGCCAATATTTATGACCTCGCGCGTCAACGATTACGTGAATTGAGCATTACGCAAATTTATGGGGGTGAATTTTGTACTTATGGTGATCCCCAAAAATTTTTTTCTTACCGGCGTGATGGCCAATGTGGGCGCATGGCTAATTTGATTTGGCTGAATTCCTAATGAATTTTATATTGCTCGGCCAATCACTGTCGGAATCCCAGTTTGTTGATTCGCCACACGTAAAGCTTTATCCCAATTGATTTCTGCTCGTCGTCTTCGAAGCACTGGGGTAACCAAAGCTATCAATGACTGCAAATCTTCTTTTCCTCGGTAACTTTTAACTTCCATAGGGACATGGGATTCTAAATACAACTGATTACCTCGCCAACCTACTTTAATCGGCTCTTTAACAATATCTACTAGGGTACCAATCGGCACTAATGGAAATAAGGTGGCTATACTTTCGGGATACATTCGGATACATCCCCCACTACTTCGTTTTCCGACGCCATTAGGATTGTTAGTTCCATGAATTAAATAAATCCAATTGCCCAAACGCATCATATAATCCCCAAGTGGGTTTCCTTCACCGGGATCTATCTCTTCCGGAAGTTCCAATCCTGTATTATATAAAAATTCGTTTCGCGTTTTGGGGGTAGGTCTCCAATAAGGATTCTCTTCCTTTCCAATAATCGTAGTTTCAACGACAGGTGTTTCATCGCCCTCTTTTCCTATACCGATAGGATAAGTCAAAACAAGACGTTGTTTGGGTAAAAAATAGTACAGCCGCAGTTCGGATAAATTAATCACGATTCCCTGCCGTGGTGCATCAGGAAATATATACTCTGAAGGGATAGTCAGTGTATCGCCTGTATTTAATCGATTGATATTAATATTTGGGTTAGCCTCCAAGAACTCGTAATATCCTACCTCGTATTTACGAGATAAATCATCAATATTAGCGTGCTTCGACAACGTTATCTTGCGAATATGTCCAACAATATCACTCCCTTGCGGAGGCAATTGAAATGTCAATGCCCAAGTTATGGGCGAAAAACAAATCAAAAATAAAAAAATCAATCGCATACCAATCCTCGAAACTTTATTGAGTTATTAATTTTCGATGAAAAAATCTCATTTATCAATCGTTTTTGAGCATTCATTAGCTACTCTTCTAGTTCACACGATGCGTTGTTTTCCATTCACCAATAATGCTCGCGAATTTAGCCGAATCCAACATTTAAAAATTGAAAATTGGGTATAACTGAGCTCTAATAGCGCTATGAATGAATTACAAATTGCCCAATTTTTTCTGGAACTCGCCTTACTACTCGGCCTCACTTATTTAGCAGCGATTCTATTTGCCAAACTACGCTTGCCTAATTTATTGGCTGCTTTGTTTGTCGCAATTATCATTCGTTATACTCCTCTCGGCCATCGATTACTGTCAGGTACTTTTTATCCTACCTTAACTATTTTTGCCGATTTGGGCGCCCTTTTCTTATTGTTCTTCATCGGATTGCAGATTGACTTCAAAGAGATGCACAAAGCAGGCAAACACATTGCGTGGCTTACTTTTCTCAGTACCTTCTGCCCATTTTTATTAACCGGTATTGCCATGCTATTCTACGGTTATGGCTGGGCTATTGCTGCAATAATTGGGATCACTCAAATGCCAACCGCTGAAGCAATCGTCGTCCCTATTTTAGATGAATTTCACATGATTAAAACGCGCGTCGGGCAATTTATCATCGGCGCAAGTATTTTAGATGATCTGGTAGAAGTTTTTTTGATCACGCTGGTTTCAATTTGGATCGGAGAAAAATCGGGAATGATTGTAACTTCTATTGAAAGTAGCGTTGCAAAAATCATTTTCTCTATCATCATACTCGCAGCGTTGGCTATGATTGCCCGACAATGGTTCGTTCCCACCCTTAATAAATTTTTGCCCCCACAAGCCCGCAATCTGCTGTTGCTTAGTATGATGGTACTTTTAGGTTTTGGGGGATTTTCAACTTATGCTAATTTAGGCTTGATCTTAGGAGCTATTATAGCAGGCATCGTGATGCAGCCCACTATTTTAAAAATGGACAAAATTGGCGAACATGCTTCTCAAGTGGTGCAACAAATCAGCTATGGGTTTCTAGGTCTGCTATTCTTCTTTTGGGTGGGCTTAAATGTCGATCTTAATAGCCTCATTAGTGCGCCCATGCTTGCCATCTTGATTTACTTAGCGGGCACTTTAGGAAAATTTGCAGGCACTTTTATACTCGTTCCTTTTGGTTCCTTTAAACTAAAAGAAGCAGCCATTATTGGAACGGGAATTAATGGGCGTTTTACGACAGAAATTATCGTTGCTAAACTGTTATTCGATGCGCACCTCATCAATACCCATTTATTCACCGCGCTTGTTGCTGCTTCCGCTTTTAGTACGTTGACTGTCCCGATTGTTTTAACGATGTTAATTAACGAGTAAATTTAATTTTATCAATTTTGAAAAATTTGGCTGGTTCGAAATAAAACAACTTCGCAATCAAGTTGCTTGGAAAAGACTCTAGTAAAATATTATAACGTCGAACAATATCGTTGTAATAGTTCTGAGAAAATTGTAAATCATCTTTTAATGTCAAAAATTCTTTTTGAAGATCTATAAATTTTTCATCCTCTTTTAAGTCATCTTGATTTTCAGCCATTTCAAATAAGTGGGCTAAACTTTTACTTAACATGCACTCAACTGTAATGCGATCTTCCATATGTTGAACTTCTAAGGACTGTTTTCTTAGATTGATCATTTCTTTCAATAAAGACTTTTCACGCCCTAAATAACCTTTGACAGATTCGAGTAGTTTAGGAATCAAATTAGCTCGCTTTCTAAGTAAAATTTCGACTGCCTTCCAACTTTCCTTAACCTTGTCATCTCGATAGAAAATCAACCGATTGTACATACCAACGATGGTGAAAAGCACTAAAATGCCAATAACAAGAAGAATAATCACGATCATATAAAAAACCCCCAATTTCTTCCCAAATATTATGGAGCCGAGGGGGATCGAACCCCTGACCTCTGCATTGCGAACGCAGCACTCTCCCAGCTGAGCTACGGCCCCGTGAAATAATTAAAAATTAAAAATGAAGAATTAAAAATTATTGTGTCGCTTGTGCGATAACCTTTTTATGTAGGGGGACAGGTCGCGACCATGTCCGCCGTAGCACATGAACGTGCAAAGGGGGAAGTGGTTCTGCAATTTAAAATTCAACATTTAAAATTACGTCAGTTAGTATCTTACTGTTAGGTGTCAATTTAATCAATTTAAATGTAATCTTTGGGGTAGGTTAGGTTAATCCCGCCCCCCAAGGCTTTGGGTGCGGAGCAACCCAACTTCAATAACCATATTTGAGCTTATAATCACTCAATCTTTAGAACGTAGTTCAATTCTAACGGGGGTTCCGATTAACTTTAGCGCTTTACGATAGGTATTTTCTAAGTACCGCTTATAAGAATCTGGCAATAACTCTGTTCGAGAACCATGAATGACAATGATCGGTGGATTATGCCCCCCTGGATGTGCATATCGTAATTTAACGCGCTTACCTTTAACCAATGGGGGCTGAAATGCCTCCAAGGCATCTTCTAAAATACGAGTCAGCTTCGGTGTTGAAAGTTCAACCATGGCTGATTGATAAGATTCTTTAATCGAGTCAAATAAATCCCCGACCCCCGTCCCGTGTAATGCCGAAATAAAATGCCATTTAACATAATCCAAAAAAGGTAAGCGTCGTTCTAATTCACTTTTCACTTGAGCACGTTGCTCCCCGGTCAAACCATCCCATTTATTTACAGCAATGATCAATGATTTACCATGATCTAGTATAAATCCCAATAAGCGCATATCTTGATCAGTAATTCCCTCTCGAGCATCAATAAGCAAAACCACAATGTGTGAAGCGTTGATTGCCTGTAACGTTTTGATAATGGAAAACTTTTCAACTGTCTCCGTTACTTTAGCGCGACGTCGAACCCCTGCGGTGTCAATTAAAGTATAACTTTGGCCTTGGCGTTCAAACGGAATAAAAATGCTATCGCGCGTGGTTCCGGGTTGGTCTGAAGTAATGACCCGTTCGTCGCCCAACATACGATTAATCAATGTGGATTTTCCAACATTAGGCTTACCCACAATAGCCACTTTAATACCGGCAACTTGTTCCTCTAAAACTTGCTCAGGTACAGGAATCTTTTCAAAAATACGTTGAAGTAAATTGTGAATACCTTTCCGATATGCTGCTGCAATCGGAATTAATGCTTCAAAACCGAGTCGATAAAATTCTGCACTGGCGACGTGCGAATCAGTTCCATCAATTTTATTAACAACCAACAAAATAGGTTTGTGAACTCGGCGCAGACGATTGGCGATCATTTCATCGATGGCGGTTAATCCTGACTGCGCATCTACCAAAAATAAAATTAATGTGGCTTCAGTAATGGCCTGATGAACTTGCTGTTCAATAAGCACGTTCATTTCCGTAGCGTCTTCTCCTAATCCGCCAGTATCAATGACGATAAAATGACGATCTTGGTCATGAGCATAACCATATTGGCGATCTCGTGTGAGCCCAGGAATATCGGCAACCAATGCATCACGTTTGCCAGTAAGGCAATTAAACAGTGTAGATTTGCCCACATTGGGCCGGCCAATAATGGCTATAATAGGAATTGACATATTATTAATTAATAATTAAAAATGAGGGATTAAGAATCGTTATAAAATTCTTAATTCTTAATTCTTAATTCTTAATTCTTAATTCTTAATTCTTAATTCTTAATTCTTAATTCTTAATTTATATACTATCCCTGAGCGGGTATAAACAAAAACTGCTCCATGAGATACGAGGGGCGTAGTCAAAATGGCTGAACCATCTAAATGATTTCTCGCCACAAAATGGCCATCTTTTTTGAACATCCAATGCAAATAACTCGATGCATCACCAACAACCAGGTATGGTCCAATTAAAGCGGGTGCTGAAATTTGACGATAATACAAATATTTTTGACGCCATGATAATGCTCCCACATCCTGAGTAAATGCCCAAACATAACTTTTCGCATCAGCAATATATAAATGATCGTCATCTGAAGCTATTCCCGAGTACATTGAAATCTGATGCCGCCAAATTAAATGGCCTGTTTTTAAATCTAGTGCCATTATTTTTCCCTGATACCCACCAACAAATATCGTACGATTTCTCATAACCGGCGTGATATCAATATCATCAATTTGAACACGATCAAAATCGGCACTACGTGGGGCAATCAATTTATCCCAAATAACTTCCCCTGTATTACTACGTAAAGCAACTAAATGACCATTAGCAAATCCTGATATAACATAATGTCCATAAACGATCGGGCTACTTGATACATGTAGAAATAACGATGGAACGGGTTGCTCATATCGCCATAATTGTTGACCGCTTGATTGAGAAAAAGCAGTCAATGAGCCGTCAATACTTTTTACAAATACCATCTGATTGCCGACCGTCGGTGTCGCTAAAATTTCGCTCGCAACGGATGACCGTTTCCACAAAATTTTGCCATCAGATTGATTCAAAGCTATGACTCCGCCATTATCAGTTGCCACAAAAACTTTGTCATAAGCAGCACAGACACCGGTCGACAATTGAATCCCTAAATTTTTTTGCCAAACCAGATGTCCGGTTTGTTGATCAAATGCTTTTACATAGCCGTCATAAGTTGGGACAAAAATTAAATGCCCTGAAATAGCTGGATTTAGCCGCAAATATTCACGTGGCACTACATCAGTTACTTTCGCCGACCATAACTGCAAAATTTGGATTTCGGGTTTAAAACTCACCAAAGGAGCAGCTTTTTCAGGATGTTGTTCCTCGGGAAAATAATAACCCTCCGATGGGGTTGAACTACAGGATGCTAAAAAAAGAGCGAAAACAACGCTAAACAAATTCCAATATAATTTTAAAAGATGATGAGATTTCATGATGCGTTACATTATACTTTTGTAAGGGTCGCGGATCCACAACCCGTACTTACTTCTAAATATCATTCAATTTCATTTGAATCAAGGAACGATAATCGGAACTTTCGGGCAAAACCTGAAGCGCATTTTGATAAGCTTCTTTTGCTTGATCTTTTTGGGCCAATTGCAAATAAGCATCGCCTCGAACTTCCCAAACAATTCCTAGATAAGCTTTACTATCGATATCTTTTAACACTTTCAACGCTTGCTCTGCTTGCTTTTGCATCACATAGATACGTGCTAAACGTATACGGGCAAGTTGTTGAAATGTATTGGTGGAACCATGTTGAATAACCCAGTTTAATTGACTGATGGCATCATTAAATTTTCCTTGTTGGATATACTGCTGAGCTAAGGTGAGCACCGCTAATTGTGAATAAGGCGTTCTTTTATAATGCGTTTTTAAAAACTGAGTTTGGGCTTTAACCATGGCAAAGTCATGTTTATCTGCCGCCTGAACAACACGCTCATAGACGACAGAAGCATGTTCCTCTGTCTGAACTCGGTAAGCTTTATAAAATCGCCATCCGAATGTAATAACGATGGCGATCACAATGCCTAATATAATTGAGGTACCATTTTCTTTCCAAAATTTTTTGAGCGTTTCAATTTGCTGCTCTTCAGTAAGATGGTCTGCCAACGTTGTATCTCCTAATTTTTCGTATTTAAATACGGGCGACACACGATAATTGCGCCCTATAGATTTTTCAAAAACTCAATCACTTGATCAAAAGCGATTTTTTGCTGTTGTTGTTCCTCCACTTTCTCTCCACGTAAAAATTTTACCGTAATATAATTTTTTTGCAATTCATCAGGCGCTAAGATAAAAGCTAATTGAGCTCCACTTTTATCCGCACGCTTAAATTGTGTTTTTAAACTCCCCCCCCCACAATTCGATATTAATCGCAATTGCGGCAATGCATCGCGCCAATGCTCCGCAAGTAACAAACCCTTTTGTTCAGCTTCTTCTCCAGCTAACACAAAATATACATGCGGCTCGGTCTCTAGTTTTGGTAATAAATGTAATTCATCTAGAAGTTGAATGAGGCGTTCCATACCTAAAGCAAATCCGACAGCCGGCGTATCTGGACCCCCCATTTGTGCAACTAAAGGATTGTAACGCCCTCCCCCACAAACTGTACTTTGTGCCCCCTCATCCATTTTGGGAACCCATTCAAAAACTGTATGCGAGTAATAATCAAGGCCCCGTACCAACCTTGGATTAATTTCATACGACAACCCTGCTTGTTCTAACAAACGGCGTAGCGCATCAAAATGGGCTTGAGATTCAGAATCGAGCGACTCAATCAATTTTGGAGCGCGTTCAATGAGATCTTCCATATAAGGATTTTTGCTATCTAAGATTCTCATCGGATTCGTGTGCAATCTTCGTTGACTATCCGCATCCAGCGCTTTTTGGTGTTTAGAAAAATATTCAAAAAGTTTTTTACGATAAGCAGCCCGCGTCTCGGTAGATCCTAAAGAATTAAGATATAATTTAAGATGTGGATCGAGCCCGAAAGTTTTCCAAAGTCGGTTCGTCATTAAAATCATTTCAGCATCAATGTCAGGACCTAAAAAACCAAAAGCCTCAACTCCAAATTGATGAAACTGGCGATATCGACCTTTTTGCGGTCGATCATGTCGAAAAATGGGGCCCGTGTACCACCATCGCTGGGTCTGATTATAAAATAATCCATGCTCAATCCCTGCTCTTACACAGCTTGCTGTTCCCTCGGGACGAAGCGACAAACTATCGCCGCTACGGTCTTCAAATGTGTACATTTCTTTTTCAACAACATCAGTGGTTTCCCCCACTGTGCGTCTAAAAAGTTCGGTGTGTTCAACAATCGGGAAACGAATTTCTTGATAACCGTAAGTTTCAACAACCTGGGCCAAAGAGCGTTCAACAAATTGCCAAATTGCTATTTGATCGGGCAATATATCGTTCATACCACGCACAGATTGGATGATTTGTTCTGTTGTTTTTGTTGTCTTCGCTACCATAAACACGTTCCTCTATTATTTTATATCGATGATTTTTTTAGCCAAGGTAAATCAGGTTCTTCTGCTTGATCTTTTGTCTGATCGATTGCTATTGCTTGCTCACTATTCTGATCAGACTGATCAGATGACTTGGATTGTGATTGCTGAATAGGCTCACCCTCGTTCTTCATATTATGGAAGGCAGGGTAATCAGGGACCGAAGCCTTTGTTTGTAACGTGGTTTTAATATTGTTGGTTTTTTTCTGCTCAGCAATTTGTTCAGGCAATGTCGCCGTTTTTTCTTGCGCGATAACCGGACTCATGGAAGGGGCCTGAGCAGAAATTTGCATTTGATCTTGAGGTGCTTGGGGTGCTTGAACTTGAATCTGTGCTTCAGGAACTGTGGAAATTGGACTCACTACCCCTCGATGTAAAAAATACCAAATCAATACCAATACTAGCAAAATAACGATAATCGCATAAGTCGCCCAACGGATGGGTTTATCTTTGATCGAAGGTTGCCGAACATCAAATTTCCATTCCGATGAAGTGGGTTTGGACCGTTTCAGCTCAATACCAATTTCGGAGAATTTTTGATCTACTTCCTCAGAAGGTATGTTTAAAAGCTTCGCATAAGCCCGAATATGGCCACAAACAAAAACAGGTAAAGCTTTATCGTAATAAGCATCAGACTCAATAGCCTCGATAATCGATTCATCGAGATATAATCGATCCGCAACATCAGAAATACTTAAATGTTGTTGTTCACGAGCTTTTTTAAGACGTCCTCCAAAATTCATAGGAGGAGCAGCATTGGATGTTTTCTTGACGACTGTTTCATGTAATGATGTTGGTTTTGTTGGTGCGTTTTCCTTGGGATCCAAGTCAATATTTTCCTGATCCATAATAAATACCTTTTTATGAATTAAATATTAAGAATGAAGCATTAAGAATTAAGCATGCATGTGTCGCTTCGCGACGGTGTAGTATAAGCAAACATGAGCCCTCTTGTGAATCCCTAATTTTATGTTTTTAGAAGATTTTTTCGCCAATTTCAATACTCCTGAGCTGTCCACATGCTGCTGCAATATCCTCACCTCGACGACGACGCGTAATGGTCACAATACCCGCTTTTATCAAAATGTCACGAAACCGATCAATATTTTCTTGAATCGGCGGTAAAAATTCAGGCGGCAAGTGTGCACAAGGATTCAGCGGAATTAAATTCGCTTTACAACGAATATGAGAAAGTAATTTGACCAGCTGACGAGCATGTTGCGGTTGATCATTAATATTATGAATTAAAATATATTCAAAAGAGATTGTCTTAAGACGAGATGATTGAACATAATTTTTGGCAGAAGTCATCAATGCTTCCAAAGGATATTTTTTATTAATAGGCATGAGACGATCTCGAATCTCATTGTTTGGCGCATGCAAGGAAATCGCCAATGCCACATCAATCTCTTGAGATAGTCGATCAATTCCTGGAACGATACCCGCAGTGCTGACAGTAACCCGATATTTAGACAAACTATAGGCAAAATCATCCACCATGATACGAATAGCGGGGATTACAGCATCAAGATTCAATAATGGCTCACCCATCCCCATAAAAACCACATTGGTAATTTTTCGGTCATGACGTCCCGAATCTTCAGACAAATGACGCACGACTAACCACAATTGGCCAATAATTTCCGCAGTAGTAAGATTTCGCTTAAAACCCATTTGCCCTGTGGCACAAAAAACGCAAGCCAACGGGCATCCTACTTGAGACGAGATGCACAAGGTCCCGCGATGCGGTTCCGGGATAAAAACAGTCTCAATAAAAGCGCCATCAGAAAGCTCAAACAACCATTTATGCGTGCCATCTTTTGAAATTTGCTCACGTGCAACTTGAGGCACTTCAATCGTTGTATTTTCTTTAAGATATTGTCGTAAGTGTTTGCTTAAATTCGTCATTTGATCAAAATCCGTGACCCCTTCATGATGAATCCATTTCATCAATTGATCAGCGCGAAATGGTTTTTCACCCAAAGCAATACAATAATCGCGCAAAGAAACACGATCGAAATTCAGAAGATTAATAGAACTATGATCCTTAATCATGAAGAAAAGCTTTACTCACGCGATACTGTACGGGCAGGTCGTGACCTGTCCTTACCATTGATTTAATAAATCTCACTTTCGCTGAAGAAAAACGCGATTTCTTGTTTAGCCGTCTCTGGGGAATCCGAACCATGAACTGCATTTTTACCAATGGATTCGGCAAAATCAGCCCGAATAGTGCCAGGAGCAGCATCAGCAGGATTAGTCGCCCCCATAATTTCACGATTTTTAGCTATTGCATTTTCTCCCTCTAAAACCTGAACAATCACAGGCCCCGAACTAATAAATTCTACCAATTCATCATAAAAAGGTTTGCTTCGATGCACCGCATAAAAATCTTGAGCCTGTTTCTTCGATAAATGTATTTTTTTTGCTGCCGCAATTCTTAACCCATGCTGTTCAAAACGGCTGATAATTTCTCCGATCACGTTCTTAGCCACCGCATCGGGCTTAATAATGGACAATGTGCGCTCTATCGTCATATTTTTCTCCTCTTTTTTTTCAATTTTCAGACAAGCATAGCTAATCATCCTAACTTGGCATAAATGACCTGTCAAAAGATATTAACTAAACGGGCACACATACGCTTGTACGGGGCGTACTTTCAAAAACTCCGTATTTTATAGATATAAAAATGAAAAAAATTAAAAAAATAAAAGAGTTACATTGAAAAATGAGGGGTCTTAACTATATTAGGATTATCAATTTTAATATAAACCGATAGGTGAAATGATGATGCTTGATTTAGAAAAAAATATACAAATAAAAAAAGATCTTGCTAAGATCACAGAACACCTTAAATTATGGCTAGAATTGCGCCAAATTCATACTCAACATAATAAAGATGGATCTTACTGTATAGAAAAAAGAAAAAAATCGGCCGATGATCTATTATTCCAACAGGATGGAACCTTTATTGTAGACAATATATCAAGAGCATTAAGTTCCGACCCTATAAAACCTAATTCATATGAGTATTTGGATCGGAAAGACCAAAAAAAATTTAATCGCTATATATCTTTTAATCAAAATACTGTCCCATATTTACGCGATTATCTATCTGAAACCCTTGATCAAATATTATCAGTGGAAAACCTGCCAAAAGCTTATAATACATTACTCCTAAAAATTGAATCCATTACTCAAGCAATTTGGGAAAAATTTTTACCCCATTTATCATCAGATGATTTTTTACCCTATTTCTCTACCGATGATAAAAATTTAAAACTAACTTTGGACAATCTTTGCAATAAACATCTTTTTAGCGGTATCGTCGGCCTAGTACTGGAAATTGCTAATAGTAAACGAGGGGTTCTGAATAGATCAGCTTATTTAACCCCATATTTAACTGTAAAATTAACCGGACGTAAAAAACAATATCTAGATTCAAAGGATGATGACAACCAAATAAAAACATGGGTAAATGATTATTATTTTAATCGATGGAAGCATACCTGGGAAAAAAGCATAGCTATCATTATAGAACGAAAAATAAATGGTTTTTTAAAATCTCGCCATTTAGAAATGACTGCTACCCAGTTAGAAAGATTTTTGGAAGTTTTTACACGTTACTTGGAAGAACGAACGGCTGAAATTAACAAGGAAAATTGTGCGAAAATCACAAGAACATTATTAGATCAAGAATCAAAAACCATTGAAGAAATCTTAGAAGAATGGGAAAGAGAATCGCAGCGGCTTAAAAAACAAGGAACAAAAATAGTGATAGTAGGCCACCAAGGAACTGGAAAAACAAATTTAGCACTAGCTTTGACTCAAAATACCTTCAATACCTTCATAGAATATTGCTCCCCGACAATTGGTACCTCCATTTTACCTTTTGGTAGTAAAGCTAAAATTCAAGATATTTCAGGAAGCCTTTCCAGTTTTCAATGGGTCCCAAATTACGTAAAAAGATCCAACATTATTTTATTGACTATTTCTCAGAAAAATGGGTCTGAAGAGAAAAAGAGCATTGATTATGTAAATACCCTTCTGAAAAATGACCATTTTCAAGAAAATTTGGTTGCTGCCAGTGAAATTATCGTCGTTCAGACCAAAACAGATACTCAACCAAACTCAAAAAATTCATCAGAAAACTCAAAGGAATTTGAAAAATTTATTACAAGATTACAAGAAAAAGCCCCAGGAAGAAAACTTTCAATATGTACAGTTTCTTCGAAAACAAGAAAGGGAATAAATGTATTAAGAAATAAACTTTTAGAAAGTACTCAAGTCGCACAATTAAAAAAACGACTAAATGCTTTCAAAGAATTTGTTGATGAAGCGCTAGAAGCTGTAAACACTTTGAAGAGACAAAATACAGAAAATCCGGGGCCATCCTCACCTAAGTCTATAATACTCAATAAGTTAGCGCGAAATATTAATGATATATCTAAGAGTATTGAAGATTCTATTCAATCTACGGATAAAAACCCATATGAGTTACTACTAACCCTCTCTAAAAACATTGTGGCCTTTTCCAAGGCTTTAGATATTTGTGAACAAAAATTCGAAACAGAAATCAAAGAAGGTTTTTGGGCTAAATTAAAAAGACGCTTCCAAGATTGGCGAAACAAAAAACGCTTTGAAAAATTACAAAAAGAGCAAAAAGACACCCCTCTTTTGCCCAAAGCTCAAAATGCAGCAACTTTAAGTGGCCAAGCTTTACTTGAACTAACTAGGAAAACTGCCAACCACCTAGGCTTTTTTAACCAAGCAGAAAAATATCAAGAAGCACCACAAAAAAACCAAGAAAAGTTTGGGCAATCAAAATCAAATGATTCAGTAAGATTCGAATGGCATCTACATAGGTAATTAGCAATTTCCATTTTGAGGCTCCTGCTAACGTTCAGTTCCGTTTATTTGAGAACGTGAGACGACTCATATTTTGGGGCTGTTGGGATCTGCACATTTGTCATCCCGGACTTGATCCGGGATCCAGAAAAATTCGTCGGGAACGAATTTTAACGAGCAAGGAAGCGAGCTCGAGAGTCTCACGGATGAGACGAATAAAAATCAAA
>JAFGHQ010000092.1 GCA_016930035.1 Gammaproteobacteria bacterium
AAACATAAGGACGCAAAGAAGTATTACGAGCAATTTGGATTCATGACAATGCCTGACAATGAGCTAAAACTCTTTTTACCCCTTACTAAACTTCAACAATCCTATGAATCCATCTATAAAAGATAATCTATGGATGAATTTACGATAAGCACTGGGATCAATGTGAGTCACTGGTTATCGCAAAGTAATAAACGGGGTGAGGAACGGAAAAATTACATTACCAGGGCTGATTTTGATACCTTATTTTTGTCTTTTTAACCTTAGTAGAATAACGATAATCCACAAATTTTAACCTTATTACCTTATTATTATCGTCAAATAATGTAATAAGGTTAGGGTGTTTGTGGATTTTGTTGGTTACTAAGGTTTCTAAAGCAAAAATAAGGTTATTCAAGAGAAAATATTTAGATTGCAAATGACTGATTTCAGAGACAGACAAATTATTACACAAATTTTTTCTTGCTTTATCAAAAGGTTTATTTATTTTGTTTATAAAGAAATAGCTTGATTATTATACAGAAATTTTTTAGCTTATATAGACAATGTCCAAATTTAGTGAAAGCTTTAGCAATTTCGATCGTAGTATAATATAAGAGGTAACACAATGAGGGAAGGTACGATTCCCAATTCACAACTGGCTGAACTCAAGATCAGCATTCCTCGCGATCTCCAGAAACAAGCTTATCATATCGCAAAACAGCAAGGAAACTAATGATCAATCAAGCCAATGATACTCCACAGCTTGTGCAACAGATGCTTATTGCAGGTTACCGAAAAATGTCGCCTCAACAAAAGCTTAAACAGGTGAGCGAATTGACCCGTGCTGCCCAACAGCTTGCGCTTGCCCGAATTCGAAAAAAATACGGCACACGCTCAGAACGTGAACAACGCCTTCGCTTAGCATCCTTATGGCTCGACCGCGAGACGATGATGCGTGTCTTTCACTGGGATCCGCAAAAAGAGGGCTATTAACATGCTCCTGGCAGAACCTATACAGATTACGCACCGCATTGCCCAGGAATTAGAACGCCTGGAGATTCGATATTTCATCGGGGGATCATTAGCGAGCTCGTTACATGGCGTTCCTCGAGCGACCAACGATGTTGATGTAGTAGCAGCGATCACTTTTGACCATATTCCTCTCCTGGTTAAAGCGCTTGAAACAGAATTTTATATTGACGCCGAAATGATCCGTGACGCCATTAAGCGCCAGAGTTCCTTTAATATCATCCATCTGGCTACCATGTTCAAGGTGGATATTTTTGTATGGAAATCCGACATTGCCTCACAGCAAGAAATGAAGCGGCGAGGTCAATACCAAGTCTCGGAAATCCCACAGCAGACACTGTTTTTAGCCAGTGCAGAAGATGTCATCGTACATAAATTGTATTGGTATCAGTTAAGTGGCTGCGTTTCCGAACGACATTGGTCTGATGTTTTAGGGGTGCTTAAAGTCCAGGGAGATCAGCTTGATTATCCGTATCTTAAGCAGGCTGCTCAGCAGCGAGGCGTTTACAGTTTGCTTCTACAAGCATTAAAAGATGCAGAATATGAAGGGAAGTTGGAGTGATGGCAGTCGCGGGAAAAATATAATAACGAACGACACCATAATTTTTTCTTGCTTTATCAAAAAGTTTATATTATATTTGCTTTTGATAGTTTAGTTTCTTTTGCGTGATGGTTGATCAATAATTTTGATAAGTGAAATAAGCGGACTTTAATCGGCTAAAAACGAAGAAGGACTAATTTTAATTGAGGAGAAATCAAAAAGATGCCCGTAATATCGATGTTTTATGGAATCATTGTTTATTTATACTTTGCTAACAATAAACAACACCATGTTCCTCATATTCATGCTAAATATCAAGAAAATGAGGCAGTAGTTTCAATTCCAGATGGAGAGTTATTGGCAGGAAATCTTCCCAGGTCAAAAATGAAATTGCTTCAAGCGTGGATTGAATTGCACCAGGATGAGCTTGTTGCGGATTGGGAAATTGCTGTTTCAGGACAACAACCTTTTAAAATAGAACCTTTGAGGTGAGTTATGAATCCCAGGGTAAAATCGGTTCGAGCATTGGATAACTACAAATTGGAGCTTGTTTTCACCAACGGTGAACACGGCATTTATGATTGCTCGCATTTACTTGATTTCGGAGTCTTCAGGGAGCTGAAGGATAAATACTATTTCAATTTGGTAAAACCTGTCGATGGTACAGTTGTTTGGCCTCACCAGCAGGATATTTGTCCAGACACGCTATATTTGGACTCTCAAAAAGAGGAGTCATATTCAACTATAGAGCCTGCGCATAAATTAAAATTTTCAGGTGAATAAATCAATATATTGGCTTGAATGACAGTCAATAATCTATATATGGTATAGCTAACAAATTCTAAGTTAATTTATGCGGCGGCTCTATAGGTTAAAGGATTAATCCAGCCGCAAATTTAGAAAGGGATATACGATGCAAATACAACTCTCTGGAAAAGCGGCTGAGGTGGTGAAAGCAAAAGTTGCCGCTGGCGGTTATCCGAATGCGACGGCGTTTATTTCGGATATC
>JAFGHQ010000093.1 GCA_016930035.1 Gammaproteobacteria bacterium
TCAACTACCTTTAAAAACTAAAAAATAGTTGATTAAATAGAAACTATTTTTTGATGATTTTTGTCAACGAATTAAGTAACTTTTACAGGGATGACAAATGTGCAGATCCCAACAGCCCTTAGATTGTAAAGCAAAAGAAATTCTCAGTACTATGGAATTTTCATCATGACTAAAAATTTTACTTACATTATGAAAGATCCGGTTTACGGGTCAATGGAGTTTAGTGAGCAGGAGAACCGTTGGATTAAACCATTTATTGATAGTGAAAATTTTCAACGGTTGCGGCATATTAAACAATTAGGGTTAGCGGATTGGATTTTTCCAGGGGCGGTTCATACGCGATTTAGTCATAGTTTGGGTTGTTGTTATGTTGCGGGACAAATCGCCAAAAAATTGGAATTTTCAGAGGCAGATCGTCAACTCGTCATGATTGCAGCATTGCTGCACGATATTGGTCATGGCCCGTTTTCACATACATTCGAATTTGTTTTTCATAAACAAGCGATTCATCATGAAATGTGGACGCCTCAATTTTTGGCCGATTATGCTCAAGAATCCTTTTTAAAGAAATTCAATCAAAATAATCCAGATCTTCCATTAGATGCCTCAAAAATTCAAACGGTTCAAAATCTGATCATGCATAAACAGCATGAAAATAAATTATTAGCCGACGTAGTTTCATCCCAGCTCGATGCGGATCGCTTAGATTATTTATTACGAGATAGTTATTTTTGCGGCGTCGAATATGGACGGTATGATTTTCGTTGGTTGCTTTATTGCATGACGCCCATTGAGTATAAAGGACAGTTACGTTTAGGCGTCACAAACAAAGGAATTGGGGCAGTCGAGCATTATTTAATGGCTCGTCGTTTAATGATGCGAAATATTGCCCATCATGGTAAAAAGTTAAGCGCAGAGTTTTTGTTAACGACCTTTTTAAAACAACTGGCTAAAGCTATTGAGAAAGATCCCGATTATTTTGTTCCCTTTCAACAAAATAAATTGATCGCTTTTTTAAAATCCGTGAATCAATTTAATAAAGAATACAACGTACAACAACTTTCGACCAAAGTTCAGAAGTTTTTAAAAGAAAATTATTCCTTATATCGGTCACTTTGCGATTATGATGTCATTTCCATGATACGCGATCTAGCTCAAACAGATCATGAACACGAAGCAACGGAGTTAGCCAAGCGGCTTTATTACCGTAGATTGCCTAAAGTCATTCACATCCGAGAACAGCATGCTTTGACTGCTCGGAAATTTATTGCTCAATTTAAAGAAAAACATGAAAAACAAATACGTCCTTGGCAAATTAAATTACTGCATTTACCTCACTTGGCTTATGCCATCAATGATGATCCGATTTTAATTAAAGATTTTTCAGGGGCCATTGAGCCGCTTCATGATACTTCACAGATTATTAGTGCCATATCGAACAAGTATGAAAGTGCTTATTTAGTCGTGGTGGATATTGAGATTGCGGAGCGTGGCCACGCGAAAGAGCTGTTGAAAAAATTAAAGCAATTAGGCTAATTCCCGCTACAGTATGATGCTGTAGGCGCGGAATTTATTGAAACAACCCAACTTTACCTTGTTTTTTTTTACTAAAGCCGGCTAACTTTTTTTGAATTTTAGGAAGATCTTTTAAAAATCTTTTCTTTTCGATTTCCAGAGGTTTTTTATCCGGTTGCCAAGACGTAACGTCTTTTTTTCGGCAGCTTTTACAGATATCGCTTTCCTTTTTCCCGCATTTAGCATCAATATTTCCTAAAATAAAATCTTCAATCGGTTTTGTAAAACCACATTTGATACAGATTTTAGATTTAAGATGAGTGAAATTCATGATAGTGCCTATTTATTTATAGTATTTCCAATTAATATTTTGACAAATAATTGTCCCCATGCCGTCATTCAGAGGCGGCGCTATGCGCCGACGAAGAATTTCTCCTTTGAGATCCTTCGGTCGCAAGCTCTCTCTGGATGACAACCTCTTGTCTAAATGTTAATTGGAAATACTGTAATCCCAGTTATGGATAAGCAAAAAAATTTCTTAAAAATAAGAAGACTCTTCTAATCATTTTAAATTTTAAATGGCGTTGTCGCATAAATCGGCCTCAAGGATATTCTGAAAACCCGGACCGCGTCATCCTAAACTTGATTCAGGATCCAGTCCTCGTCATCCTGAACTTGATTCAGGATCCAGACATATTTATTTTAACGTCCCTGTCAACTGGATTCTGGCTTCCCAGCCAGAATGACGGATAAATATTATTTATATGCAATAACGCCATTCAACATTGAAAATTACGTCAGTTATGCAATTGTTATCCGAAACTCATATTAATTGTAGCACGAAATTTAAGTATTTTTCCATGAAGCAATAATCATTCGAATATTTAATTTCGGATTATTGAGTTCGATCTTATCGGGTAAATCTATTCCCTCGACATTCATATAGTGCTCATAGTGGATAGTCCATTGCTGTTGGCGCAGAAAGGTCAGATGGTGAAAATGGTCAAATGTTTTGTGTGATGATGCTTGGGGTGAAGGTAACCCGCGAACCCAATAATAAAGATTCGAGATAGGTAGATGCCAGCCAAGTTGTTGTTGCAGTAATTGTTCTGAATTTTTGGCGCTTAAAGCGGGGCGATTCGGCATGAGTAAAGTGACTTTGCCCATTTTCCCATCAACAGTGATGGTATTGATGGCCAAAGGACCAAATAGCAGAATTTGGTAAGTATTGAGATCTTTTTGTTGCCAGTATAAATGAGCATTCAATCGCTGCTCGGCAGTTTTGATCGCAATTGCTCCATGAATTTGCCACTGACAAATTTTGGCAAGCTGAGCTTTTCGCTGGTTCCAACTCATGAGTTGATTTAAAGCAGAAGCCGAAGGGCGTGTTAGGGTTGAACAACTGGATAAGAGCAATATTGTGATCATTAAGAGCCAAGTATTCAGTTTATTGATAATGGGCATGATTGGTTCCTAAAAATGTGCAGACTTGCTCGGCTCCTTCTAAAATTCTTGGGCCATAGCGTTGTGTGAGTGAATCATTAACTAAATAGATCCGATGATTTTTAACCGCATTTAATTGCATAAATTTTTTCCAAAAGGTAAAGGAAGCAACACCTGATGCTGAGCTGATTAAAATCACATCAGGATTTTCAGTTAGCACATTTTCAATACTAATTTGGGGCGCAATAGCAATCGTTTGTCCGAAAATATTTTTTCCACCGCATAGTTGAATAATTTGTCCTGCTGAAGATTGATCATTTAATGTGATTAAAGGGTAAAGTGATAACTGATAAAAAACGGGCACGGGGTAGCGCTTAGCATTTTTATTTTTTATTTTTTCATAATGTTTCTTAAATTGTGTGGCAAATTTTTTTGCTTGTCGTTCTGTTCCGGCCAATTCCCCGATTTTTAATCCGGTCTTTGGAATATCCAAAATGTTTCTAAATGAAGCTATGTAAATAGGAATCCCTAGTTTTTTAAGCTGAGCAATTTGTGCCATGGGAGTTCCGCCTTTCCATACGATGATTAAATCAGGATGTAATGAAATCATTCGTTCCATATCGAGATCATCGTAAGTGGCGACGACGGGGATCTTTTTAGCTAATGGGGGAAAATCAGAAAAAGTAGACGTGCCGATAATATATTTACCCGCCCCTGCCGCAAAAGCGATTTCGGTAATGTTGGGCGCAAGGGAAATAATTCGATGGGCAGGTTGCGCTAAAAGACAAACTGAAAAGAAAAAAATCAAAAAAATAAAATAGCGCATTTTCATTAATTAAGAATTAAAAATTGATGTGCCGCTCGCGACTAATATTTTTAAAATTATCTACATTATTTATAAGAGGATTACTAGCGCCATTATCACAAGCCAAACAATCAAGGCACGATCAACCAACTCCCGAGCCTCGTTTGCTGATTTTTTTTGATCCATGGCAAGTTTGGTACACTCTTGCAATAAAGACTCGTTTTCTTCCGGTTTGGTAATCAATAATTTTAACCAAACTTTTATGACATGAACGAAATGACTCATTAAAGCATAGGCAAAAGTTTCCAATCGAACGGGGATCCAGTCTAACCATTGTTCTAATTTTTGAGCATTTTTTGAAATATCACTATTATTTTTATAATGGTCAATCAGTTTATTATTGAGTCGATAAAATATAGCTCCTGCTGGGCCTAGAATCATTGCCCAAAAAATAACGGAAAATATATTTTTATGCGCTTTTAAAAATATTTGTTCGGCATTTATTTTTGAGAAATCATCATCGCCCAAACAATAAAGCAAAACAAAAGAAAAAAACACAAAAGCCAAAACACCAAACAAAGAGTAAAGTAGAATACCATAAAGGATGCCTGCTATTAAAATAGTAGGCACCAAAACAGCCGCCATGAATAAAATGCTATTTAATTGATATTTCGCTAATATTTTTTCATAAAAACCAATATATTTTGAAAAATATTCATAGGAGCGAAATTTTTTTCCAAAATGAGTAAACCGTTCAATCATTAAAACTGTTAAAATAACAATAAAATGCATAATTTATCTCCTCGAAGTTCATTATCTTAAAACCAACTTAGTCCAAGCTTTTGCTAATTTTTTAAAGGGCGGATTTAAAAATGAAAAAGCGATGTGTCGTGTTTGAAAGTAAATATTTTTATAATGAGTAAATACATCAAAACCCGCTTTCCCATAATAACGATTAATCCCACTTTTACCAATGTGATCGAATGTCGTGATTTCTTCTGAGGCATGTTGCAAAACATCGTTTATAGTTACGATACCCGAGATTGTTTTTAAAAGAATCTGACGAATGCGTAAAGTATTTTTATCGAATAAATAAAGTGCCAGAGGATAAGGCTGTTCGTTGATGTAATGAATCACATCAAAAGAATCCTCATAAAGTATCACGGGGAGTATGGGACCAAAAATTTCTTCTTTGGCGACCAACATATCTTGAGTCACGTCGAATATGAGGCAAGGAGTGAATCGCCGTGTTTTTTTATCATTTGCGATATCTGCTAATGGAATAATTTTTGCCCCTTTTGCTTTCGCATCTGCACATAAATGTTCCAGTCGGTTGAAATTTTCTTTATCGATGATACTGGTATAATCTTGATTATTTCTAAAATCAGGATAGATTTTGGAAAATAATTTTTTTGCCTGTTCAATAAATAATTTTTTAGCCTCATAAGGGAGCAAAATGTAATCAGGCGCAGCGCTAGTTTGCCCCGCATTAATTAATTTACCAATTAAAATACGTTTCGTTGCAGTTCTTAATGAATAATCTTGAGTCATGATAGCGGGGGATTTTCGGTCTAAGGCTAATTTTTCCGGTATGTTTTTGGGCGTTTCGTGCCCCTTTATAAAACTTAAAAACTCATAAGCTTTCTTGCTGGCCCCTGTAAATGCAAGATAATCAAAAGGAAGATTTAAAAAATTTTGGGTTAGTTTTTCATCACCTTCAACCACTTGTACCATTTGCATAGGAAAAATTTCACCCAGCAATTGTTTAAGTAGTTTATTAATGTTTGGTGTTTGAGCGGGCATTTTTAACATGACACGATTGCCGGCAGCCAAAGCACTAGCTAAAGGCATTAAGGAAAGTTGGATGGGATAATTCCAAGGAACAACAATGCCCACGATGCCCAAAGGCTGTGGAATTAATTGAGTCCGCAGGTGCCGAAACCAAACCACGGAGCGTCGCCTGATAGGCTTAGCGAAACGTTTTAAGCGATGCAATGTAAAGCGAATGGACTGCATGACAGGCAAAATTTCATAAAGCCGAGTCTCGTATTCACATCGGTTACCAAAATCCTCATTGATTGCCTTTACCCAGTTATCTTTATTCTTTTTTACCACGCGTAGCAGATCTTTCAAAAGTCGTCTACGAGTACTCACCGGGGGAGTTTCACTGGACTGCTGATCAGTTTTTTGAATCAAATATCGTTGATATAATTCTTTATCAAGTTCCATGATCATCACCTTCAAAAAGGTTAATAAAGATTGAAGAGTATAATACTACAAAATACGATGAAGTAAGAAAAGCAATTCTTAGTGAATTCGAGCACAAATATTGCTTTTACTGAACCAACAGTTTAGGATCCAAGGATTTGATCATCCTGTTTTTTGGGAATTTTTTATGGCATTTATTCGAAAATATTTATTAGCAGGCTTGTTATTTTGGTTGCCTGTTTGGGTAACTTTTTTGATTATACGGTTTTTGGTTCAAACGTTAGATGTCACATTAGATCTGCTGCCTGCCAAATACCACCCTGATCAGTTACTAGGAATCCACATCCCAGGGTTAGGTCTGATTTTTACTATTATCATTCTATTTTTGACGGGCATCATTGTAACCAATGTTTTAGGCGGTTATTTATTGAGGCTTTGGGATGGGGTGATTAAAAAAATCCCGTTAATTCGTTCTATTTATATGGGTGTTAAAAAAACGGTGGATACGGTTTTATCACCTAAAGGACAAGCTTTTCGTAAAGTACTTTTAGTAGAATATCCGCGAGAAGGTTTATGGAGTTTGGCGTTTCAAACGGGAACAGGCTGTAAAGAAGTCTCAGACAAAATGGGTGGGACAGACTTAGTCACTATTTTTATTCCAACTACACCCAACCCCACTTCAGGTTTTCTCATGATGCTTCCTAAAGAAAAAGTCCGCGAACTTGATATGAGTGTAGAAGATGCTTTAAAAATGATCATTTCGCTCGGTGTGGTCAAACCCAAAGAGAAATGATGGTATAATGCAATGTAAGGAAATCTTTAAAAACAGAGCATAAAACATATATATTCTGACAGTAATTCCCGGGCTAATTAACTGATAAAAACAATAAGTTATGTAAGCATATTGCCGCGATGGGGGATTGTTAAGGGGGAGCGATTTCGGAGCTAAATGAAATTTAGCTCGGGAATCGCTGATATTCTGATGATTTTAATGCCAATATTTTGTGCTATGATCTACAAGAAATGTTTGCGGAAAAATTACGGGCATTATTCGATCGGATAATGCCAAGAGATTTATATGATGTTATCCATTTTTACTTGTATAAAAAAGATCAATTGAAAGTTTATGAGAACACATTATTGCGGTGATCTCACCGAAAAACATATTGATAAAAACGTAAAATTGGCCGGCTGGGTACACCGTTGCCGCGATTTTGGAGGCGTGATCTTTATTGATCTTAGAGATCGCGAAGGAATCGTTCAAGTAGTTTGTCATGCCGACGTTAAAAATGTGGTTCGTATTGCAAAAACATTGCACAATGAAGATGTGATTTATGTCGAAGGCCAAGTGCAAAAAAGGCTTAAAGAACGGCAAAATCCTCATATAAAAACGGGAACTATTGAAATTATAGCTTTGAATATTCAGATATTGAATCGTTCTGAAATATTGCCTTTTTCGCTGGAAGATTATATTCCTGTCAATGAGGAATTGCGTTTTTATCATCGTTATTTAGATTTACGACGCCCCGAGATTTTTGAAAAGGTGCGATTTCGTTCGAAGTTAACACATGCTGTTCGTGCATTTTTGGATCGAAATGGTTTTTTAGATATTGAAACGCCGATTTTGATTCGCTCTACGCCCGAAGGCGCGCGTGATTACCTTGTGCCAAGCCGAGTTTATCAAGGAAAATTCTACGCGCTTCCCCAATCCCCTCAACTCTTAAAACAATTACTAATGATTTCCGGGGTAGACCGTTATTACCAATTGGCGCGCTGTTTTCGTGATGAGGATTGTCGCGCTGATCGTCAACCTGAATTCACGCAAATTGACATTGAAGTATCCTTTATGAGCGAAGAAGAAATTCAAACGCTTATTGAAAAAATGATCCGATCGTTGTTTAAAAAGTTGCTCGGGGTGACTCTAAACGCATTTCCGAAAATGACGCATCGTGAAGCAATGCGGCGTTACGGAAGTGATAAGCCGGATTTGCGCATTCCTTTAGAACTGGTGGAAGTTGACGATTTATTTGAAAAAAGCTCATTCAGCGTTTTTGCAGAACATGCCCTAAATCCTGAAAGCCGCATTGCAGCTTTGCGATTGCCAAACGGTTGTGCACTAAGTCGCAAACAGCTTGACGAATATACGGAATTTGTAAAAATTTATGGCGCAAAAGGGCTGGCTTATATCAAAGTGAATGATCGAGAAAAAGGTATGGAGGGATTGCAATCCTCGCTTTTAAAATTCTTAGAACCAAACCGCGTTGAAAAATTATTAAATCGTGTTCAAGCCCAAACGGGAGACGTTATTTTTTTGATAGCAGATAAAGCAAAAATCGCCAGTGAGGCACTTGGAGCGCTGCGCATAAAACTTGGTCACGACTGTCATCTCGCGCAAGAAGGTTTTGCACCCCTCTGGGTAGTTGAATTCCCTACGTTTGAATTTGTGGACGGACGTTGGCAGTCAGTTCATCATCCTTTTACAGCGCCCAAGGTCAGTTTGGATGACTTAGAGCAAGCGCCAGGACAAGCGGTTTCATCTGCTTTTGACTTAGTCATCAATGGAATTGAGGTCGGGGGCGGATCTATACGCATTCATAACGTTGACCTGCAAAAGAAAATTTTTGAATTGTTAGGGATTCATGAAAAAGCAGCAGAAGCAAAATTTGGATTTCTTTTGCGCGCAATGAAATATGGATGTCCGCCACACGGGGGGGTTGGGTTTGGTTTAGATCGTCTTGCGATGATCATGACGGGAGCACAGTCCATCCGCGAAGTACTCGCCTTTCCAAAAACTGCAACAGCTGCTTGCCCGCTCACCGAAGCACCCTCAACAGTCGATAAAAAACAGTTAGAAGAATTGGGGATAAAAGTAATTAAGAATTAAGAATTAAAAATTAAGAATGTATGTGTCGTGTCGCGACGCATTAATTTAAAATTTTAAATAATTAAGAGGTTATCATGTCAGGTCATAGCAAATGGGCGAATATTAAATTTCGCAAAGCTGCGCAAGATCAAAAGCGCGGTAAAGTTTTCACTAAATTAATTCGTGAAATTACGGTAGCGGCTCGTATGGGCGGTGGAGATCCTAGTACCAATCCACGGTTGCGTTTGGCCATGGATAAGGCGCTATCCGACAATATGACGAAAGATACGATTAACCGCGCGATTGCTCGAGGCACGGGCGAGGGCAGTGAAGCGGCCATGGAGGAAATCATTTATGAAGGTTATGGGCCTGGTGGCACAGCAGTTTTAGTTAAATGTTTAACTGATAATCGCAATCGAACGGTGGCAGAGGTCAGGCATGCCTTTACCAAGGCCGGAGGCAATTTGGGAACAAGTGGATCGGTTTCATATTTGTTTACCGAACAAGGGTTTATTACTTTTCCCAAAGGCAGTGATGAAGACAAAATTACTCATATAGCATTGGAAACGAATGCAGAAGACGTAGCAGTCAATGAAGACGGCTCGATTGATGTCATCACAGCAGTAAGTGATTTTTCAAACGTCAAACAAGCCATGGAAAAAGCAGGTTTAACGCCTGAACATGCTGAAGTGACCATGATTCCCTCCAACAAAGTTCTTCTTAATCAAGAAACTGCGGAAAAATTTTTGCGTATGGTAGACGCGCTGGAAGAATTGGACGATGTACAAGATGTATACAGTAATGCGGATATACCAGAAGAGGTTATTAATTGAGAATCTTTATAAAATTTTAAATTTTGAAATTGCTGTAAAATAGATTAAAACATGCTTATTCTCGGAATTGATCCAGGTTCACATATTACCGGCTACGGTGTTATCCTATTTGAGAAAAATAACTCCGTTTATATAACAAGCGGCCATATTACCATTCCTTCTTTATCAATTGATCAACGCCTTTCTAAGATTTTTGAAGGAATACGGGAGATAGTTGATAAATATCGCCCGGATGAAGTAGCTATCGAGCAAGTTTTTGTGCATCAAAATCCTAATTCTGCTTTAAAACTGGGGCAAGCGCGTGGGGTAGCCATTATCGCGGCCGCTGAAAACGCTTCTGTTTTTGAATATTCAGCCAAACAAATCAAACAAGCCGTTGTGGGATACGGTAGTGCGGATAAAAATCAAGTACAACAAATGACTAAGATTTTGCTTAAACTTGACAAATTGCCACAGGCAGACGAAGCGGATGCTCTTGCTGCCGCCATTTGTCACGCATTTACTTGTAGAACCGCATCGCGGTTTAGGCCCAGATAACAGATAAAATCTTTCCTTTCGGGAAGGATAGAATTCGCCAAATCTTTCCCTATATAAAGTTATCTTTTCTATTTAATGTGAGAAAATTTGATGCATAATCTGTTACCTACCTTACTAGAAGAATTCCATGAACTTTTATCACGCTCTCATCATTATTTTAAGCGTGATGTTATATTTCCAGATTTACCCAACAAGATTAAAGTTGCTATTGGGATGAGGAAAATACCAAAACCATGGTGCGTGAAAATAGAGCTCTAGAGGCGGCAGAAAGAGAATTGGGCGTGAAAGGTAAAGTGATTACACCAATATCTTATTTAAGCGGATCGCTTTTTCAGGAAATTATAGGGGAAAAATTATGATCGGTCGAATTAAAGGTATTTTAATTGAAAAACAACCGCCATTTATTTTGGTGGATGTCAATGGCGTTGGATACGAAATTCAGGTCTCAATGAACACGTTTTATCGTTTCCCCCAAACGGGAGAATTAGTGACTTTATTAACGCAACACATTGTTCGCGAAGATGCCTCATTGCTTTATGGCTTCGTAGACATACAAGAAAAAACAATGTTTCAGCACTTAATCAAAGTAAACGGTGTAGGCCCAAAAACTGCTCTTGCCATTTTGTCAGGACTGAATCCCGATGAATTAATGCAATGTATTGCTGCTAATGATGTGCCCCGACTTAGCAGTGCTCCCGGTATTGGGAAAAAAACTGCTGAACGGCTTATTGTTGAAATGAAAGGACACTTAGCCAATTGGGAGGTTTCTTCTACTAAAATTCCTTCCTTTTCTATCTCGGTAGATAATCCGATTCAAGAAGCGATAACTGCGCTGATTGCCTTAGGATATAAACCATCAGCTGCTCGCCAAATGATCGCCAAAGTCAATCAAGAAGGGCTATCCAGCGAAGCATTAATCCGCCAAGCACTCAAAGATGCAGCAATGTAACCCCCGGGGTGTCAGACACTCCCGTGTCTGACACCGTTTAGACACCAAATGTCTCATCGAAATACACTTTTACCGAGCGGATGTTTGGAATATTTTTCACAGCTTCTTGATATGGTTGAATAATTTTTTGAGGGGGTTCTCGAGCATATTTCAACGGTAGAATAATCTCGATTTCGATTTTTCCTTTTAAATAATGTAAATTCATTTTTTGAATGTCTTGATATCCTGGGAGTTTTGCCCATCGTTTTTTGAGCGTTTTTTCTAACGTTTTTCGGTTAGGTAAATTAAGTACCGATATTAATTTATCATCATCTTCAGGGTCCATGTGGACAACCACATCTGCAATACGGTGTGAATATTGCATAAGATTTTTTTCAACGTGATCTGCAATAAAATGAGCTTCAGAAAGACTTAAATAAGGATCAAGCTGAACGTGAACATCAATTAAAATTTGGCCGCCGATCAAACGCGTTCGCAATTGGTGGCAAGCTTGAACGCCAAGCGTATTTTCAATGACTTTTCTCAACGCTTGAAGTGTTTTTTTATCGACTCCTGTCTCAATAAGTTCGCGCACATTTGACCAAATCATAGTGAAGCTCATTTTGATAATCATGAGGGCGACAACGATGGCAGCAGCGGCATCAAAATAATGAAATCCCATCATTTCACCGCTAATGCCAATCAATACAACAATAGAAGCGAGCGCATCGCTACGTTTGTGCCAAGCATTTGCACGTAATAAGTTAGAATTAAGAAGTTCAGCAGTTCTTAGCGTGTAACGAAACAGGAATTCATTGAGTAAAATAGAAACCGCTGCCACAAAGAGCACAGACATAGATGGTTTTAGAAAGTGTTGATGTAAAATTTCATGAATGGCATCAAAAAGAATACCTATACCCACAGCAAAAAGAATTATTGCAAGAATGGCGGCAAAAATTGTTTCGATGCGCCCGTGGCCGTAAGGATGTGCTTCATCGGGTAATTGAGTGCTCGATTTGGAGGCGACAATAACCATTGCATCTGTTGCCAAATCGGATAGTGAATGAACACCGTCGGCAAATAACGCTTGAGAGTGGCCAAAAATACCGAAAGCAATTTTCAGCAGTCCAAGCAGCAAATCCACTATTCCACCGATAATAGTGACGTATTTCATTTGTTGATAACGAGTAGGCATGGGTATATTAATTAAAAATTAAAAATTCATGTATCGCTTGCGCAATAACCATTTTATATAGATTGGGTCAGGCGATCCTTGTCTTCCGTAGCGTTAGCTTAGGAGACCTCTGCAAAATGCACCTTTCGCTCGCTCACTTTGTTAAAAAATCGTTTAAAGAGGCTGTTGGGATCTGCCAAATTGTCATCCTGAACTTGATTCAGGATCCAGAAAAATTCGTCGGGAACGAATTTTAACGAGCAAGGAA
>JAFGHQ010000094.1 GCA_016930035.1 Gammaproteobacteria bacterium
CCGAATTATCGAGCGAACAGTTTCGTCAAATTATCGAGAAAGCCATTGAAAGAAAGATTCCTTTTAACCCAGCTTGTATACTCAATAGCAGGTTCAATCTAGAACCAGAAGTTGTCAAAAAGCTAGTGCACCAATATTTAAGCTCGATCAATGAAGACGATGAAAATTTAGAAAATTTTATACGACAAAGACTGATGTATCATGAGCATTTTGGCAGGAATCTTGCTTGGTTGTATGAGGTTCTTGTTAAGAAACCTAAAACTATTTCTAAGCGCTCTCGTGAATATATTTTACAATATTTGCCATTAGCCGCAAATGTGTTGCGTGCTAATCCAGATAGCGTAAAAACGCATAGACTTGTGGCGGAATTTTGCGGATTTGCTGTAAAAAAAGAAAACACAGATAAACTTGATTATCTCGGCGATACAGGGATTGATCGAACAGCAAGTATTGAAGCTATCTTAAGTTTTAAAAAAGTTCATGAAAAAAGTAACCGTGGTGTTCACAGAAAATTACGTAGTCTGCATAAAACAAAATGGGCAGGTGATAGTAAATTCAAAAAAGTATGGTGGCATATTTTAAACTTCTTTGGAAAATGGAAAGGAAAAATAGAATTTAGTATGAAGAAAAATATAAGAACAGGGCATACAGAAGATAGTACGGAATATGTTCTTTGGCGAATACAAAAAGGAGTCAGTCAGTTGAAGGCAACATCCACCGATGTTCAGGTCGAAAAACAACGTCGACGATTAGCCCAAAAAACAGCCCAAACTTTAAGACAGTTTAAAAAAGCTGGCGGTAAAATAGATTCAGCTCAGAAACCCCAATTTAAAGAAGGTATTACCTGTTTCTTTTCTCAGCCAACAGACAGCAGCACGCCTCCTTCAAAACTTTCAAGAGAGGAGAGGCGATTGCAGCAAGTTGCAAGTCAATTAGGGATTGGAGTAGTGGCTTGTTAATATCTTTTATCGTATTGCTAAGGATGTGAATTTGAGCTCCTTACAATGAATGGTGCCCCTTCGCGCAGCGCAACGATATTTATTTTACTTACTTTTTTTTCTTTGCACACGCCTCTCTGCGCTATAGAGGGCAGATCGAATGATTGCAATAATGGAACTGTTTAGATCTGCATTTTTAATAAAAAAAACGGGTATTGGGAGTTTTATTGTTTAAAAAATCTCAAAAACGGCTGAATAGCTGAATCTTATGGGGCTGTTGGGATCTGCACATTTGTCATCCCGGACTTGATCCAGGATCCAGTAAAATCAAAGTCTTATAGACTTTGATTTTGTGAAAAATTTTAGATCCCAACAGCCCCCTTATCGATCACTTTTTATATTTTTTCGTTCATTTTACGAATTTTGGATAGCCCTCTCCCAAGGCTAAACATAAAGCGGGTGGATCCAGAACCACCAAACGTTTCAGATTAAAGCAAATGGCTTCATTAGTTTTTCTTTATCTTTTCTTTCAAAAAAGAGATTAACTCCACAGGTATGGGGAAAACGATCGTCGAGCTTTTATCCCCTGAAATATTTAACAATGTTTGTAAATAACGAAGCTGCATGGCTTCTGGTTGCTGAGCTAAAATTTTTGCAGCATCGAGCATTTTTGCTGAGGCTTGATATTCTCCATCAGCGTAAATGACTTTAGCACGACGTTCACGTTCAGCTTCTGCTTGTTTGGCCATGGCTCTTACCATAGTTTCATTCAAATCAACATGTTTAATTTCGACATTAGCAACTTTAATTCCCCATGCTTTGGTATGTTCATCTAAAATCTCTTGAATATCATGATTGAGTTTATCTCGGGCGGCTAACATTTCATCTAAATCATGTTGCCCTAATACCGAACGCAACGTTGTTTGAGCTAATTGACTGGTTGCTTCGAAATAATCTTCTACTTGGATAATTGCGCGATCGGGTTCAATCACTTTAAAATACACAACAGCGCTTACGCGGACCGACACGTTATCATGAGAGATCACATCTTGAGAGGGCACATCCATTACGACTGTGCGCAAAGAGACTCGAACGGTTTGTTGCAAAAATGGAAATACAAAAACCACGCCAGGGCCTATAACTTTCGAAAAACGACCTAGAGTAAAGACCACGGCACGCTCATATTCTTTTAACACACGCAACGATCTAAAAATGGCGATAATAATAATAGCTAAAACAATATAAGAAAGATAATCAATCATTTTTTGTCTCCTTTAAAGATTTGACATTATTGGCGCGCCTGAGTTAGAAGTAAAGTTAAACCAATAACTATAGTATTTCCAATTAATATTTTGGCAAAAGGTTGTTATCCAAAGGGAGCGCTGCCATCGTTGTCATTCCGACGGAGCGCCGCCATCGCTGTCATTCCGACGGAGCGCCGCCATCGCTGTCATTCCGAGGGAGCTTGCGACCGAGGAATCTCAAAGGCGAGATTCTTCGTCGGCGCACAGCGCCGCCTCTGAATGACCCTCCCACGCTGTCATTCCGACGGAGCTTGCGACCGAGGAATCTCAAAGGCTAGATTCTTCGTCGGCGCACAGCGCCGCCTCTGAATGACGGCATGGTGACAATTATTTGTCAAAATGGTTAATTGGAAATACTATAAAAGCCATAAAATCCTTTTAGTGGAGCTCAATGTCTCAAAAGGACGCGGAATTTATACACTTTTGCCCAAAAAATAAGTATTTAATACCTATTGTATTTATAAAATTATATTCTAAACTTACGCTTATAATGTTTTAGTCATCTTTACTATAGCAGATATAGATACCTAAAACGCATTCAGAGTATAAAAAAATAAGAAGAGGTTGACTATGTTTGACAAATTTGGTGTTGTTGGCTCTAGTGATCGGGGTAGTGAGAGCATTGGGATAAAAAGCACAAAAAAGTCCCCTAATGCTGAAGAAATTATTAATAATTTACTCTCAAAAGAAAAAAAAGTCATAAAAGAAGAAGATTTAACGGACGGTCACATTGAAACCATTAAGTCATGGTTAAACTCAAAACCTGGGCTTGAGGAAGAAAAAATCAAGGAAGCTTTAAAAAACTTAATTCTTATTCTCAAGAAATTACCCCCGGATTCTAAACACATTCTACCAATATGTTCTTTAATCATTAAAACTAAGAAACAGCCTTATTTTGTTATCAACGTGCTAGAAGAATTGACCAGATTTTTCAGGCCGGGTATGGTAGACCAAAAATCTGAATATTTAGTAGAGGGCTTATCTTTATTAAAAAATATAAGAGAATTAAAGCCTGAGTTTGCTGAGCCCATTATCAAAGACCATAGCGAAAAGGTGGAGAAAGGCCAAGAAGCTTCGACAAATTACTACAAGCTGGTAAACAATTTTTGTTTTTTATTTATTGGTGATCTTAAGGAGCAATTGGCCAAGGGTGAAGGTAAACGGAATAAACGGAAAATATTATTTAGTAGGATAAATGAAAAATGGGGGAAAGACGCCATTTATATCTTCTTAACTACTCCGTCTATCTCGAAATTTTTAATTAAAGAATCTAAAGCTTTAGACTGGATTTTTGATAACTGGATAGATAATAAAAAGCAATTTAAAAAATTCACATGGGCAGAACGAGTTGAAATTTTATGTGCACTAAGCGGAAATTTATTTCCAGAGAAAATTAGAAATTTTGCAAAAGAATATGTAACAAAGCATTCGGAAGCGTTTAAGAAAGAACTCCAAAAAGTTTTAG
>JAFGHQ010000095.1 GCA_016930035.1 Gammaproteobacteria bacterium
GTTTCAAGCCCCGGAATTTTATCAAAAACACGGTTATAAAATTTTCGCGAAATTTCCACTTAAAACCAAAAAGCTTGGTATTCAGTATGATTATTATTTTATTAAATATCTGGATCAGCCTAACTCACAACAGGAATCCTCCTATTCCAATCAACAATTAGACTCCTTTATCGTTAAGCAAGCCAACATCAATGATCAATGATATTCCTAAAATTTTACCGCTCTTAGCACAATTAGGACCAGCGGGAGCGAATGAACAGAAAGTTACGGTTTTGAAGAGATTTCTAAATGGATACACTCCATAGTTATTAAAAAAGGTTCTTTACAACATTCAGAAAGTTTGGAGAAAAATGTCGCAATATAAAGCGAGCATTATGTGGTAAACTAACTCAAATACAGTACAATACATTTTTGAGTATCAAATAATAATTACAAATAAGAGGTTATCAAAATGTATCGTTTTTTCTCTGAAAGCCCAACGACAGTTTCGTTAATTGGTGCCACAGGAAAAGTTGGCCGACAACTCTTAGCAAACTTGTACCCTTTGTTATGTGGACGTGTCGACATTCGCTTATTTGGTTCGGAAAATGAAAGAAGCTTTAATCAGCGTAAGGGGTTATCTGAAGATTTGCAACACGCATTTCCTAACTCACCATACCGGGTTAAACCAGCCAAATCTTATGATGAACTAATTGGCTCTGATATAATAGCCGTCACAGCAGGTCGTTGGCCTTCTTTGAAAGAAAAATTAAGGATGAAACAACAAGATCCATCTGGGCGATATATTCAATCAATCGTAAATGGACCTTTAATACAAGAGATTGGTGCGAGAATTGGAAAATTCGCTCCTGATTCCACCGTTGTTGTTGCTACGAATCAGGTTGATATGATGACGCATGTTATGCGAGAAGCAGTACCTGAGCGAACAACGGTATTGGGTGTTGGTGGTTGGCTAGACTCAAATCGATTTAAAATTTCTTTGTCAAGAACTCTAAGTTCTTTCGGTTATGACATAGAAGTTTTTGACATTGAAGCATTTATGATAGGGTTTCATAACTCTAGCATGTTTCCTTTAGAAAGTTCTTTAAAGATTCAAAGCCGTCCTATTCGCGAATGGGCCACATTAAATGGTATCGAAAATGAAATATTAGATTTCATGATTTTAACTGCTATCGAAGAAACCAGAAGTGCCGGTGCTTTGGTTTCAAAGTTGCAGAAAAAAGAAGATCCTAGTATCGATACTGGTTCTTCTGTAGCCCCTGGTCGTATGATGGCGGAAACCATCTCAGCACTAGTCCCTGGTAGCAATCCAATAGTCGCTCCTTGTAATGTAAAAATTAACAGCCGTGAAATCGCTGAGCTTTATGGGATTGATCTAGGTACTGAATTAAGCATTCCTATAGAAATTTCATCTAGCCAATTCATTCCAATAACGTTATATACCCCTTCAGAACTTGAAAAAATGGCTTTGTGCGAGGCTACATTGGAGATGAGACACTCTTATGATCAATTATATGATCAATTAGTAAAAGGCGAAATATTAGGAGTTAATCAAGCTAAATCCTGTTTTAGAAAATAAAAGAAGAAATAAGAATATTTGTCGCTTAGATATGCCCATTTTCTTTACCGGTGAAAAAAAGGACTCCAACAGTTTGTCGAAGCATGGTTTAATGCCCCATAAAAAAAGTATTCTCATATCTAATAATTAAAATTTGAACAGTCATTATCTTCTTCATTATATTCAACAAAAACATCAACAATATTTTTGTAAACGGGGATTAATTTTTCGATTTTTACTTTACGTTCTTGCATGTAATGTAGGGGCGTATGACGATAATCTTGTTTATCTCGCCGAGATAAACGTTTTACAATGATTTTTTCCGGAGGGTTTAAGTAAATCATCTGTGTTTTATAACCATGTATTTTTTTGATATTTTTTAATAAATCGACATGGCTTTGTAAAGATGCTGAATGCTCAAAAAGAATATTGGGGTTTTTTGTCCAAAAGGACATTTTGGACAAAAAACCCCATATAAATACAAATTCTATTAACAATATGCAATATCATCATATTAGGGGCTGTTCTGAATTTTTACTTAATCATACAGGTGATTCTGTTATTTCCGCTCGCACGATGGATTATAATATTCTCGTGAATGCAGAAGTGCTAGTTATGCCGAGAAAGCGACATTTTATTTCTTCTTTATCTAACAACGATCCTATGATGCAGTGGACTTCAAAATATGGTTTTGTTGCTACAAATGTTTTGCATTCTCTCGAATTGACAGACGGATTAAATGAAAAAGGTCTTTCGGTTGCCCAACTCTGGCTTGATGATACAGAATACGCCGATAGTAATCATGCCCAGAAAAATAAAAGCATTACTATTGTAGATTTACCAACTTGGATTTTAGGGAACTTCGCTACTGTTGAAGAAGTTATAAATGCCATTAAAAATATCACTGTTATCGGTAAAGCTGGCATTGAAGATCCAGATACTATTCTGCCTGTACATATTGTAATACATGATAAGGATAAACGAAGCGCCGTTATAGAATTCGTTGAAGGGAAAGCGAAAATTTATAAAAAATACGCTTCTGTTTTAACCAATTGGCCAGCTTTTCCAGAGCAGATTAAACATTTAAAAAAATGTAGAAACAACAAAAATATAAAAGCATGGGCGTTAAGTGTGACGGGAGACACGTCGTCTTCCGCTAATCGGCTTAATTTAATTCACATGCTCAATCATTTTGTCGCAAAGTCTGAAAATAGCAGAGAAGCAATTCTAAACGCTTTGCACATACTCAATCGGGTAACAGTGGTGAATGGCGAACATCCATCATATACCCATTATCAAACCATTCGAGATCACAAAAATTTAGTTTATTATGTTGTTGATAACAAAAATATGAATCTTCGCGGATTAGATATGAAACAGTTGGATTTTAGTACTGAAAGACAAATTACATATTTTACTATCGCTAACGAATCATGGTTTTTGCCCGTGAATTCAGAACTAAAACCATTCTATTAAAAAAACAACCGCCAACCAAAGGATGGGCACGATACTTAGATACAATAATTTGTAATGACTTGATTTTTATAAATTTTCAGCAATTTCCAGACTAATTAACTTATAAAAACAATAAGTTATATACGTATATTGCCGCGATGGGGGATTGTTAAGGAGGAGAATCGCGATTCTCCCCCTTAACCGCGCCGTGCGAATTCATTTTGCACGCAGCGGTCAATAAAGGGGAAGCAATTTCGGAGCTCAATGAAATTTAGCTCGGGAATCGCTGATAAATTTTTAAAAGGTAGGTGCATTTATTTGTTGAATCCAGGTAATTTAGATTGGGGTGCTTAGAGTACCTTTTCGTTCCATTGCTCGTCAAACCCCTACTAACAAAAGCGAGGTTATTTTTCGTGGGGCGAAAAATGTTTTTCTTTAGAACAAAAATAGGGCTTTTTGAATGCCAATACCTATTTGTTCGGTCCATTTTTTCTTGATGGTGTATTTGATTTCGAAAATTTCACGATCTTTACTGGATTCCAACAGATAATCATCACTGGTCATGAGTTTATCAACGAGTTTTAGTTGAAGCGCGTGTTTGCCGTACCAATGTTCACCTGTGGCAAGTTTTTTGATATCTACTTTAGGACGATGTTGTTTTACATAGTCTTTAAATAACTCATGAGTTTCCTCGATTTCTTCTTGAAGCTTCGCCCGCCCATCACGAGTATTTTCGCCAAACAAAGATAACGTACGTTTATATTGGCCGGCTTGAATTTGTTCAAAATCAATATGATGTTTTTTAAGTAAACGATTAAAATTAGGCAGTTGGGCAATAACGCCAATAGAACCCACAACTGCAAAGGGCGCAGCCAGTATTTGATCGGCAACACACGCCATCATGTAACCACCGCTCGCAGCGACTTTATCGACACTAATTGTTAATCGTAAGCCTTGATCTTTAATGCGTTGCAGTTGTGATGCAGCAAGGCCGTAGCTATGAACTAATCCGCCACCACTCTCTAATCGAATCATGACTTCATCAGAAGGGCGCGCTATTTTAATAACGCTTGTGACTTCTTCGCGTAACGAATCCACTGCTGAGGCTTTTATATCACCATCAAAATTGATCACAAAAATACGATCTTTTTTAAGATTAAGCGCTTTCTTTTTTTTCGATTGCTTCTTGGTTTCGCTTTGTTCTTTTTTCTCTGCTTTTTTTAATTCCTTTTTGGCTTTTAGAAAAGCTTTATAATCTTCTTTACTTAAAACTTCTTGATTTAATTCGTCTTCAAGTTCGTCATAATATTCGTTTAACTTACGCAGTGTGATTTTTCCTTTCTTTTTTTCTTTTACCCGTGAAAGAATAGCCACAATGCCTGCAACAATAACGAGAATAGCTATCACAATGACAATGGCTTCGAGTAAAAATACGCCAAATTGCATTAAAGAATCGAGCATAAGAGGTTCCTTTCTATTCGTAATTTTGTAAAATTAAACAAAAAAATTATCGATAGGATTTTAACCGGTATTCAATAAATTAAAAATTAAAAGTTTCAGATGCCTCATTATTTTTCAAAGATCGTGCAAGATAAATAGCTTGAGCAATCATGAATAGGACAGTTGAGCCGACAATCCCAAAAAGTTTGAAGTCAACCCAAATATCAGTGCTGTAGTGGTAAACCACAAAAAGATTAATCGCGCCTATCATCAAAAAGAAAATTCCCCACGATAGATTAAGCTTTTTCCAGGTGGTGCTAGGAAGTGAGATTTTATCTTGTGCTAGATAACTCATAAATGGCTGAGACCCGACAAAATGACTGCCTAAAAAGAGTAGGGCAAATAACCAGTAAATCACGGTTGGTTTCCATTTAATAAAAATAGCTTTGTGAAAAATTAAAGTTGCCCCACCAAAAATCAAAATCAATAAAAAGGTCATTAGTTGTATTTTAGGCAGTTTGTGATGTTTCAACCAAACGAAAAGCATCTGACATGCAGAAACCGCCATAGCAACAGCTGTTGCTATGAAAATTCCTGCAAATTTGTAGGCGGTAAAAAACAAGATAATTGGTAAAAAATCAAAAAGTAATTGCATAGATAAATAATTAATTCAAAGTGTTATTATGATTCTTCATTCATTTAAACCCTTTTAATATATTGGTCTCGAATGAAAAATTTAAACTGTTTTTTTCACGGTGGCGTTTTAACGCTAATTGGATTAAACGATCTGTCAGTTCATCAAAAGGAACTCCAATGTGTTCCCAGAGATAAAAAGAAAGTGAGCCCGGAATACTATTGATTTCGCAGAGGTAAATATTGTTATCTTTTTTATTTTGATCGATCAGAAAATCAATTCGTACCACACCTGAACAGTTTAATCCTACAAAAGCTTGTTTGGCGAGTTCTTGGATTTTCTGGGCTGTTTTTTCTGGGATATCTGCGGGGATCTTGCGCTTTAGTCCGCTCATTCCCGCTGATTTTGTCCCTTTTGTCCCCGGGATTTTGCCAGGGGATTTACTCCCGCCCATATATTTATTTTTATAAGAAAGAATTTCGTCGATTTGAATAGGCTCTTCACAAATAGAAGCTTCGCAGTGTTCATGATCTCCTAAAACGGAACAGTTGACTTCCTTGAGATTGGTAATCTTGGGTTCGACGATCACACGTTGGGACATGCTAATCACTAAGTCTATGGCTTCTTCGAGTGCCGCTTTGTTTTTAACAGAACTTACCCCTACGCTTGAACCTAAATCGGCTGGTTTTACAATTAAAGGGTAGGAGAATGTTTTTTCAATTTTGGTCATCAGTTTTTGGGGTTCTTTCATCCATTCGTGTGAATAAAACCAAACATGATCCAAAACGGGAATATCGAGCTCCCTAAGCAACATTTTAGTGACAACTTTATCCATTGTGGTCGCTGATGCGAGTACATTACAACCCACGTAAGGAATATTGAGAAGCTCAAAAAAGCCTTGCATCGCGCCATCTTCACCATGAGTTCCGTGAAATACCGGAAAAGCGACATCAATTTTGCCTAATAGCTTGGTGCCGAATAAACCGCGAGAATCTTTTAGTAATGCTTGGTTCTCCGCATGTTGGGGCAAAAGTACTTGGGTTGTGGTGGTTAGTAATTTATCCGTATCGCTGAAATTTTGAATACTTAAAAGTTTATCGCCCGTAAACCAAGCCCCTTGTTTTGTGATATAAATGGGAATGACATGATATTTGTTTGGATCAATAGCTTGTATCACTTGGGCAGCGCTAATGACTGAAATTTCATGTTCAGTTGAACGCCCACCAAAAAGCACGGCCACATTCAGTTTCATATTTAACCCCCATGACAGCCGAATAAGATTTGCAAATCTTATTCAGCGTAACTATCCGGTAAATCATTTTCAAAGAGAACGATATCACGAGGCTTTACAATCTTCCAGAGGTGTTCTGTGGCATTTTGTAAATTTTTAGCCACAAAATATCTTTCTTTTGAGAAATGGGCTTCTAATAGCGCTTCTTGAATAGGTTGAGTTTGTTTGGGGCCCACGAGAATAATATAATCGCACGCTTTGGCCATTTGAGTGCCAAATCGTTTATTATATTCATGTTCCTTTTCGCCTAAATCAACCATGCCGGGTGTAATCATGATTTTATGATTTCCTGGCATTTTTTTAAGGACTTCAAGCGCCATTTCAGAGCCAATAGGATTGGAATTAAAGGCGTCGTCAATAATGATAATATCATGCTGGACACGTTTTAATGCTAAACGATGTGGGACAGGCTCTAATTGTTTGATAGGTAATTTCATATCTGAAAGAGGAATACCCAATTCTTGGGCGATGCTTATAGCCCCAAGAATATTGGAAATATTATGCTCCCCGAGTAATTTTGTTTGAAAAGTTTCACATTCGCCATTTTTCGAGCAAACATGAAATAAACTACCAAACGAGTTGACTTGAATATCTGTAACTTGAAAAGGGTAAATATCTTTGTTCCTCAAAAGTCCAAATTCAATGACTTTCTTATTCGTAATCTTTGACAATTCACGACAATATTCATTATCTAAATTAAAAAATGCTACGCCATTTTTAGGCAATGATTCGATCAATTCATTTTTGGTTTTCTTGATGGTTTCAATATTGCCAAATGTATCTAAATGTTGAGGGCCGATTGCTGAGATAATCCCGTACCGGGGATGAACCAGATCACAGATTTCTTTGATATCCCCGGGTTGTTTCGCTCCCATTTCTACAATGAATACTTCGTGAATGGGTTTAAGTTCGTTTCGAATGATTTTAATTACACCCATTGTGGTATTAAAACTGCCCGGGGTCATCAGTACATGGTACTTTTGCTTCAAAATTTCATTTAAAACATATTTGGTTGTGGTTTTGCCAAAACTCCCTGTAATACCGATGATTTTTAAAGAAGAGAGGGATTGTAGTTTTTTTTGTGCATCACGATAGTACCAGTGATTGATCATTCGCTCAAAGGGTAAGATAAGTGTGTTACTGATAATCATCAATACCGGGGTCAAGAAATTAACTGCTATCAGCACAAATAATACGATCCAAAGCGATAATTTTATTTGGCTTTGTAAAAGCGCGAGGATGCTTGCTGCATAAATGATCACTAATAATATAGAATTAACGCTATATAAGCGTTTGGCTCGAGCAGTAAAAACTAATGGTTTTTTTGCTTTTTCACGTGGGCGAAAAAAGAATAGGGCACTATAAATAATGATCCATAATGATGTTATGAATAGATTCATCACATTGATCTTATAAATTAGCCCTGGGATTATCGAAACAATGGGGATTAAATCTTTTAGCGGAAAAGTTTGTTTTGGATGCAACATTAACCATTTCAAATAACGCTCATTTCGATAGGAATTGAGCTGCATCATATGAAGCTGTTGGGTGATTTTATAAAAGGTATAGCCCGCATGAATGATGAGCGCGAATAAAAGTAGCAATATAAAAAAAATAGTCATGTATCTGACACCAAAGGTTATATCAGCTCGATAAATTTCTCGAATTGATCTAAGTGCGGGTGGTGCCCAGCATTAGGAATCACCACTAACTTGGAATTTGGAATCAATTGTTGCATGAGTTTTCCATTAGATAAAGGAGTTTCTAGATCATTTTCACCCCATATAAGTAACGTTGGAATTTTGATTTTTGGTAATAAATCTCGTAAATCCTCATTCACTGTTTTTACCAAAGTCTCGCGCATGACACCAGAAGCATTTTGATAATCTTTTGAGCCGGCTCGTTTTTTATACGCTTCAATTTTATGTTTTAAAAATGACTTTAATAAAGGTAGATTTGCTATTTTTTTCAAAAGCTTATACTTATAAACTTGATAATAATATTTAAGTGTACGTTTAGGCCGAATACCTGCGCTGTCGATTAATATGAGTTTAGCAATAGGGAAGTGATGGTTTGTTGCAAGACGGATTGCAATTCGACCGCCTAAAGAGTGGCCTATCAAAATAATAGGGGAAAGAATATTTAATTTTTTTAAAAAAGATTCAATGAATTGGGCATAATCTTGAGTATTCCAGGGGGTAGGGGGCGGAGTACTTAGGCCGAAACCGGGCAAATCTAACGCAATAACTGTAAATTTTTCAGAGAGATAGGTAATAATTTTAATGAAGCTTGTTAGATCATTTCCCCAACCGTGTAACAATAAAAGAGGAGGGCCTTTGCCTGATTTTTTATAATGGATATTGAATAAACCAATTTTTAAGTACAATGAAATGACCTCTATATTGTTTTATATTAACTTATCTGCACGATCCATGCCGATTTTCCAAACATTCTTTTCTAAAAAAGCTTCAATCGTTTGTCGAATTGCTTTATTAATCAGGTTTGAATGGGAAAGTTTGTTCTTTTTAGCATATTCGGCAAGCGTTATAATTTGTTTGTTTTCTAAATAGGCAAGCCGTTTGTAATAACTATTAGTCAGCGCTTTTCCGACGATTTCTTCCATGATATGAGCTGTTCTTTTTTCATCAAATTCTTTAAATGCTTCATAATACTTATTTCGATCAATGAATTTTATATTGATAGGCACGAATCCTTCTCGTATAAGCAGGTAATTATTAATGACACGTCCAATACGACCATTGCCATCAACAAAGGGGTGGATATATTCAAAAGTAAGGTGCAGTTTTGCAATGCGTTTGATGATATTCTCGTTATGCGTCGCTTGATATTCTGCCAACATTTTTTCCAGTCTGGGGATAACTTCTAGTGGGGGAGGGGCAATGTGGCTTCCTACACGAACATATTCATTATGAGTTCGAAATCTACCTGCGATATCATCACGAATATTGGAAATAAGCATTTTGTGAAGTAATAAGATAACTTCTAAATTGAGCTCTTGTTCTTTGGCTTTTGTATCGGTGTATGAAATAACACGCGCAAGGTTTTTGGCCTCAAATATTTCACGCTCCGATATCAATCGATCCAAATCAATTTGTAGTAGTATTTTTTCCGTATCTTCAAAAGATAATGTGCTGTTTTCGATAGCATTAGAGTTGTAAACCTGCTCAGCGACTTCAGATTCATTAATCAATTTGAGAAGCGCCTCTTTACCTATAGAAGCTGTATAATATCTTTCACGAAGAGGACTAATTTTTTTATAAACTTCAAGTGTTTTAGTCATGATATAAAATATCAGGGCCCCCTCATTATAATTAAACAATGTAAAGCGATTATTTTACTATAAAATATAATTTTACACTTTTTCACGGTTATATCAATATAAACGTGAAAGAATAGGGCAAAATATAGATTTTTCACGATTTTATCAGCATAATCGTGAAAAATGAAATGGCTGTATGGATGAACAAGAAGTTGTTATTTCTTTTCTGCTATTTCCAGTAATTTTTCTTACTGGAAGTAAGAAACGTAATAAAAACCCCCACATTCAACAAATATCTGTTACAGTATGCCTACTTTAAAGCTTGTAGATGTTGAGTACGCGGCTAGATTGCCTGGGATTAGCGTTAAAAAAGTTAATCTTGCTCGCTATAAAAAAAATCCCTACTGATCATCAGAAAGCAATTTTAGATTTGTTAGATTACAAATCCCTCGATGATGAAGTTTATAAGTGGCTAGAAAAAGAGACAGCGCTCAGGGGTCAAGAATTTACTGAACCAATACAAAACCTCACTCTACACGACAAAAAAAATGAGAAGAGGAAATAAAGCTTTAAAAAACATGAGCTTATTGATATAAAGTAATATTTATTTAAAAA
>JAFGHQ010000096.1 GCA_016930035.1 Gammaproteobacteria bacterium
AAACGCGGTTTGACCCCTTTTAGCAATGCTTATAAATACTGGCTTCAGAGACACCACTAAACGTAAAACGGTATTTGACCCCCTTTATTCAGAATCAATTCCTCTTGCGATAAAAACTTCGTTTCGCTTGTTTTATCGAGTGTCATTGAGTTAATAAAATCTCATAAAAGTGCTTGAACTAACCGTGGAATTTCTTTAATCATATAAAAAGGTACGGATAAAATTTTGCCATCAAACGCCAACGGATTTTTAGCAATACGAATGCCAAATTTTGATTTTTTCTCTTCCAAAAAAATGTGTAATGATTTTAACCATCCTGTTTTTCCTGCTTTTACTTCAATAGGGATAATATCTATACCGAAATTTACTACAAAATCTACTTCAGAAGTACTACCTGCCTTTTCTCGTTCCCAGTAAAAAAGTTTAGAAGGCTGGTAGTTTTTTGCATAAGCTATTAATTCTTGACCAACAAATTGTTCGGCGAGAGCTCCGCGGTTGATAAGGATAAGTTCTTGATTAAGCAGTAATTCTAAATCTAGACCGAGAGCGCTTTTAATTAAACCAATGTCTAAAAATAGTAATTTGAATTTTTTTTCGTTGATGGATGCATCAAGCGGAATGCCTGAAGCAGTGGTGCTGTAAACAGGATAAATAAGTCCCGCATCATGTAACGCAGATAAGGCGGGTTTAATATTTCGCGATGAAATATCGGGATCGATTTTAACATATTTAAAGTGCTGAGCGATGAGCGCGGGTATTTTTTCAAACACGCGACGCAAGAATTGATAATTGACTTTCTTATCATATTTTCCAAAATCATTTCGATAGGTATTGAATAATGAAGCTTGCAAAATAGCTGTGTGTTGTAAATTTTTATCAATGAGATAATCCTGTATTACGGCAGGCATTCCTCCTAAGATCATGTATTCGCGAACTAAATTTAATAAAAGCTGGTGTATGGCGTGAGACAATTTTTTTTCTAGGGTAGCCTCCTCGATTTGCTCTAAAAGTTGCTGATTGTTTGAAGCTGTTAAAAATTCCACAAAAGATAGGGGTTTCATATAAAGTGACTGAACTCTGCCAACAGGCATGCGAAAATCTTGGTCATTGAGCACGAGTTCCAATAAGGAACCTGCACCGATGACATGAAGTGTTGGCATTTGTTCTTTAAAGTAACGCAGTGCTTGTATAGCTTTGGGACATTCTTGTATTTCATCGAAAAATAATAGAGTTTTTTCTGGAATAATAGACTCTTTTGTAATGGCTTGGATATTCTGGATGATGTTGGTGGGATTCAGTGATTCAAAACATGCTAGAAATAAAGGTTGGAGTTCAAAATTAACAGTAACGGTATGATCAAAATAGGTACGGCCAAATTGCTCGATTGTATAAGTTTTTCCAACTTGTCTTGCGCCACTGAGGAGTAAAGGCATGTGTTGACTTTGGTTTTTCCAGACAATCAAGTCTTGTTCTATGAACCGTTTCATAAATTACCTATAATTTTATGCAAATTGGTATTTTTTTATAGGTAATTTTATACAAAATCGTATTTTTTTCAAGGAAATTTTAACAGAGTGTAATCATGATGTAGTAAAGTCAATAGTATCTTACAGCATTTTCTGTATTTGTTTTAGTTTTACTATCAGCAATTCTCGTCGAAGCTGTTTTACTATACTTGTTGTTGACAATATTTTTGGTGCAAAAGATGAACTTGTTTTTCGAGTTGTTCTAAATTGCCGTCATTTAGGATCACGTCGTCGGCTTTTTTGAGACGTTGTTGGCGTGAGGCCTGGGATTTTAAAATAGACTGGATTTCGGTGTCGGATAGGTGGCCTTGTTGTTTGAGTCGTTGAATTTGGAGTTGTTCGGGTGCATCAACGACCAGGATGCGGTCTGTTTTAGGTGGAAATTGGGTTTCTAGGAGTAATGGAATAACTAAAATGCAATAAAGGGAATTTGCTTGTTTGGCTCGTTGTTTCATGATTTTTTTGACTTCAGGATGAAGCAGTTGTTCGAGCCAAAGTCGCGCCTTTTTGTCTTGAAAGATAATTTTTCTGAGTTTGGCACGGTTGAGTGTTTGATCAGTATTTAAAATTTCCACGCCAAATTTTTTGACGATTTTGTTAAAAATGGTCGTGTTTGGCGAACAAAGTTCACGTGTAATATCGTCGGCATCAATAATGGTAATGCCATAATTTTGAAAAAGTCGCGCGACGGTTGATTTGCCGCTTGCAATCCCGCCCGTAAGCCCGATGATGAATTTTGACATAACGTGAATAATTTTAGGTGAATTTACTGTACGGACAGGTCGCGGCCTGTCCTTACGATTTTTATATTATTTGTAATGGCCGTAGATCCGCGTCCCTTACGGGATGATTATTTTTTAGGCCCTGCTTTGCAGCTTAAGCTTTCGCTGCGTTTGGTCATATATTTGTCCAGTAAATGCCAAAGAATTGCAGATAGCTTTGCGTGATATCAAAACCCCAGATGATGGCAATAAATCCGGCGATAGCGATAAATGGGCCAAATGGAATCGGGGTTTTGCGCGATAGTCCTTTTAATAATAATGCTCCCCCACCAACCACAAGCCCTAGAGCGCTGCTCGTTAAAATCACAAAAGGTAATATTTGCCAGCCCACCCAGGCGCCGATGGCAGCGAGCAATTTACAATCCCCCGCTCCGATACCTTCTTGGCGCGTGAGTAATTTGAACAATTTTTCGATAATCCAAAAGAAAGCATAGCCAAAAATCGCGCCAAGAACCGCGTCGTGACAATTTGAAAAAAATCCGAAGCAATTCACGAACAAACCGAGCCACAATAAAAATAAAGTTAACAGATCCGGTAATATTTTTTGTTCAAGGTCTATAAAACTGAGTGCAATTAACGTCCAAGTAAGCAACAGTACGGAAATCAGTTCCCACGATGGCCCGAATTGGACAGCTATGACAATAGATAATACGCAGCTTAAGAGTTCCACCAAAAAATAACGCACAGGAATGTTGGCTTTACAATAAGCGCATTTACCGCCAAGAAGCAGATAGCTTAAAAGTGGTATGTTTTCCCAATAATTAAGAGGATGCTTACAGAATGGGCAATGGGAAGCAGGATAAGCCAAATTGTATTTGGCGGTTTGTTCGGAAGGAAAAATACCTTCTTTAAAGTAATCCTGACAGGCTTGATGCCAGTGCCTATCCATCATTTTAGGTAATCGGTGAATGACGACATTTAGAAAACTTCCCACGGCAAGACCAAGCAAGCCAACCAGTATTACGAATACCCAGTTATTAAAAATGATGTAAAACATTAGATGACTGTTCCTAGTTTAAATATAGGTAAATACATGCCAATGACTAAGGTTCCAATTATAATCCCTAAAATGACAATAGTGAACGGCTCAATCCATTGACTAAAGCTTGAGATTAATTGCGCGAGCTCTTTTTCATACCATGCCGTGCATTTACCTAGCATTTCTGTGAGTGTACCGCTTTCCTCGCCGATCGCAACCATTTGTATGAACAATTCCGGGAAAAAATCAGTTTGTTCGAGGCTGGTGCGCAGCGAGAGCCCTTGATTAATGCAGGTTTGAATATTTTTGATGTGTTTTTGCAAAATGAGATTTTCGGAAATTTTCGCGTTCAGATCGAGAGCACTCAGTAGCGGGATTCCAGAATCAAGAGCAAGATTTAAATTTTCAGCAAACCGTTCAAAAAACGTTTTCTTAAGAAATGAGGTGTAAAAAGGTATTTTGAGTAAAAAGTCATCATAATAAATGCGAAGATGAGCAGGTGCTTCTTTGACACTGATCAAGATTAAAAAAAGCAAAAGAAAAAACAAAATGAAGTAAAGATAATTATCGCGAAATGCGTGGGATAATTGGATGATAAAACGTGTTAACCCAGGTAATTGGTGGCCAAAATCTTGAAACAAGCGTTCGAATTGCGGAATGACGAAAATGAGTAAAATGGTGGTAACGATGGTGGCAATGAAAAGCGTGGTAATGGGATAAAATAATATTTTTTTAAGATTTTTTTTAAACCCGATAATTTTTTCGAATTGTTTAGCAATCCGGGCAAGGACGATTTCTAATTTTCCGCTTTGTTCTCCAATGTGAATCAATTCACAAGTTGTACGATCAAAACCATCATGTTTTTTGAGAGCCTGCACAAAAGTATGACCATTTTTAATGTCTGAAATGATGATTTTTAGAAGAGCGCGAATCGGATTATTTTGAGGCGTGATTGCTGTGATCATTTCAAGCGCTTGCAATAGCGGTATGCCTGATGTCAGCAAATTTGATAAATTTTCAAAAAAAGTAGCAATATTCTGATCAGAAATTTTTTGGTTCATGATTCACCCATCCATTACCCGTTTGATTTCTTCTAAACTGGTTTTCCCTTCGTATACTTTTTGAATGGCATTTTCATAAAGCGTTTTGATGTTTTTTTCGTTAAAGAAATCTTTTAATTTCGCAGGATTTTTATCCAAGATGCACGGGTGCGCGGATTCGTCTACAGGATAGATTTCGTGAATGGCCATTCGGCCCAAATAACCTTTATGACATTCGCAGCAGCCGTTTGGTTTATAAATCGGCATGTCTGAAGTGATATGAAATTGTTGCTGCTCAATTTTAGAAGGCCGATAAGCTTTTTTGCATTTTTCGCAAAGTTTTCTTAAAAGTCTTTGTGCCGTCATTAATCGAAGACTCGCTGTCATGTGATAAGGCGCAATGCCCATATTTTTTAATCGCGTTATGGCTTCCAAAGCACTATTCGTGTGTAAGGTGGATAAAACGAGATGACCAGTTTGTGCGGCTTTGATCGCGATTTCTGCAGTTTCTAGATCACGAATTTCGCCGATCATGATGATGTCCGGATCTTGGCGGAGTAAAGCACGCAAGGTATGTGAAAAATTTAGGCCGATTTTTGAATGTGCGGGAATTTGGTTCATGCCAGCCAAACAAATTTCGACCGGATCTTCGACCGTTGAAATATTTTTTTCACCGGAATTTAAATAATTCAATGCACTATACAAAGTGACCGTTTTCCCACTCCCCGTTGGCCCTGTGACCAAAATTAAACCCTGTGGTTTTGTAATCGCGTTTAAAAAATGTTTTTTTTGGATTTCATCAAAACCTAAAGAATCGATTCCTCGGATTTTTAATTCATCATCAAGCAAACGTAAAACAGCTTTTTCGCCGAATGCGGTAGGGCATACACTGACGCGAATATTTAAAGGTTTATTTTGGGCCATGGGAAATAAGAAATGGCCATCTTGTGGTAAGCGTTTTTCTGCAATATTTAATTGCGATAAGATTTTAATTCGCGAAATGATTTGTTCAAATAAATCACGTTGAGGTTTTTCTATTTCATGTAAAATTCCGTCGATTCTAAAACGTATTCGGCAATATGTTTCGTAAATTTCAACATGAATATCCGAGGCTTTTTTAAGCACCGCATTGTTAATCATGTCATCAACATATTGGATAATATTTGAGTTCATTCTTTGCAAATCCCGGCTTCTACGCAAGAGCCACTAATACTCCAGTGCGCCCCGTCTTCATCAGGGGTTAATATGTACGTATAACTCCCTGCGATTTTGGTAGCCGTGGCTGTCACCACACCGTGGTCAACAGCGATACGTTCTAAATTTTTGGTTGATTTAGGTGCTTTGGGTATGCCGTTTTGACCTGTATTTAAATCTTCCAACGGTGTTCCTTCTTGCAAGCCAAGCGAAACAGCGGTTTTATAAGGAGCTGCAGCCATCATGACTTCGGAAAAACGTGCACGTTCAATATAATGTTTGTAGGAAGGGATTCCGATCGACACTAAAATTCCGATAATGGCTACAACGATTAAAAGTTCGATCATGGTAAAACCTTGATCAGCATTTATTTGGTTCATTTTGTATTCCTCTTATTTTTGTAAAATCAAAGATTATAACGCTTTGATTTTTCTGGATCCTGAATCCAATTCAGGATGACACAGCTTCTTTGTCATCCTAGCTGGGATGCCAGGATCCAGTTGACAGGGATGTTAAATTAAGTACTCCTGGATCCTGAATCCAGTTCAGGATGACGGGACCTGGATTCTGAATCCAGTTCAGGATGACGGGACCTGGATCTTGAATCAAGTTCAGGATGACGAATGGGCAGATTCCGACATAGTGTGGGGGGGTGTGAAAAAAGAAAGTTGAGAAAAAAATAAGAACGTTGAAGTGCGACTAAAAGATAAATAACTTATAACTAAAATTTTTTGATGAATCAATAGAAAAATGTTGTCGATCAGCAATTTCGGCACTAAATTTTATTTAGTGCGAAAATTGTTGGTTATCTATTTTCTCGAGCGGCGCGTCTTCGGTTTATTTCTGTCAAAATCTTTTTACGTAGACGAATATGATTGGGAGTCACTTCAACCAACTCATCTGACTCGATAAAATCTAATGCTTGTTCCAATGAAAATTGGATATGTGGTGTTAACATGATGGCCTCATCGGAACCTGAGGCACGAACATTGGTGAGTTGTTTCCCTTTTATGACATTTACGACCAGATCATTTTCTCTCGCATGAATGCCGACAATCATGCCCTCATAAACTTCGGTTTGTGGGCCGATCAGCATTTTTCCTCGTTCTTGCAAATTCCAAAGTGCAAAACCGGTAGCTTTACCCGGCGCATTAGCGATCATCACCCCATTTTGTCGCATTTCTACTTTTTCTTCTTGCAAAGGTTCATAATGATCAAAAATAGCGTACATTAACCCGGTTCCCGACGTCATCGTTAAAAATTTGGTATGAAATCCAATTAATCCACGCGTAGGAATGAGGTAATCTAACTGAATTCGCCCTTTATGATCAGGACGCATATTCTGCAATTTTCCCTGGCGCAAACCCATCTGTTCCATCATGATGCCTTGATGTTTTGTTTCAATATCAATCGTTAAACGTACATGTGGCTCACATTGCTGACCGTTGATCTCTTTAATGATGACTTCGGGTTTGGAAACCGCGAGTTCATAACCTTCTCGACGCATATTTTCTATCAGAATAGAGAGGTGTAACATTCCTCTACCTGAGACTCGAAATTTATCAGGATCGCTCGTTTCTTCAACGCGAAGCGCAACGTTATGGATTAATTCTCGCTCGAGCCTTGCTTTTAAATGGCGGCTTGTTAAAAATTTTCCTTCTTGTCCGGCAAAGGGAGAGGTGTTAACTTGAAATGTCATGACTACGGTCGGTTCATCGACGATTAAGGGAGGTAAAGCCTCGACATGATCCGGGTGACATAAGGTATCTGATATTTGTAAATGCTCAATCCCTGTTACAGCAACGATGTCCCCAGCTTGAGCTTCTGGAACAGCAATGCGCTCTAAACCCAAGTGTTTGAAAACCTGCAAGATGCGGCCGTTTCGCGTTTTACCTTGTCGATCAATCAAAGTAACCAGCATGTTGGGTGTTGCGATACCCCGAGTAATGCGGCCAATTCCAATGGAACCAACATAACTGGAATAATCCAAGGAACTGATCTGCATTTGAAACGGCGCGTTGATATCAACGTGAGGAGGGGCCACATGTTTTACGATCATTTCAAAGAGCGGGGTCATGTCAGAGGAAGGTTGGTTTAAATTTAGTGTTGCATAACCTTCGGTCGCTGATGTAAAGATAATTGGAAAGTCGAGTTGTTTTTCTGTTGCGCCCAGATTCACAAAAAGATCAAAAACTTGGTCGATAACCCAGTGAGGACGGGCTTCAGGCCGATCAATTTTATTAATGACGACAATGGGATTTAAATTTTGTTCAAAAGCTTTTTGCGTGACAAAACGAGTTTGCGGCATGGGGCCATCTACGGCGTCAACCAAGAGGAGCACAGAATCAACCATCGATAAAACACGTTCGACTTCGCCACCAAAGTCAGCATGACCCGGGGTATCCACAATATTGATATGATAACCATTCCACTCGATCGCCGTGTTTTTAGCGAGAATGGTAATACCGCGCTCACGTTCCAGGTCGTTAGAATCCATGATTCGTTCGGTGGATTGATTTCTTTGGCTTAAAGTGCCTGATTGTCGCAATAGTTTGTCAACTAATGTGGTTTTACCGTGGTCAACATGAGCTATAATGGCAATATTACGTAATTTATTTTGCATAGAGTAGATAGTGTAGCAGTTTTTTTGTAAATTCCCATTTTAACAAGAAGGAAGATTCATGAATGAACGGTATTTTGATTTTAGATAAACCCGTTGGCATGTCATCCAATCAGGCGTTACAGCGCGTCAAAAAAATATTGGGCGTTAAAAAGGCAGGGCATACCGGCGCTTTGGATGTTTTAGCAAGCGGGCTTTTGCCAATTTGTGTAGGTGAAGCAACTAAATTTAGTCAATTTTTATTAGAAGCAGACAAATATTATCGTGTAACAGCTTATTTAGGAAAACGTACGACAACCTGTGATAGCGAAGGAGCGGTTATTGAAACGCGATCCATTTCTGATATAACGGAAGAAAAATTAGATCACGTTTTAGCGCAGTTTCGCGGTGAGATTTGGCAAGTACCTTCCATGTTTTCAGCATTAAAGCACAAAGGACAACCTTTGTATAAATTAGCACGAAAAGGGATTGAAATTGAACGTGAGCCCCGAAAAGTTACCATCTTTGAACTCAAGAAAATAAAATGGGCAGGACATGAGTTAACTTTGGAAGTTCGATGTTCTAAAGGAACTTACATTCGAAATTTAATTGATGACATTGGAAAAGCCTTAGGCTGTGGGGCTTATGTCTTGTCATTGAGACGTCTAGAAGCAGGCCCCTACAAAAGTGACCAAATGATCACGATTGATGCATTATCGATCTCACCAAGCAAGATAGGCGCCAGATACCTTTTACCCATCCCATCCATGTTCCCCCAAATACCAACCGTTGTGGTCTCCGCACAAGACGCTCAAGCTCTTCGCCAAGGCCGATGCAACTTTTGGTGTCAGACACCAAAAGTTACATCGAAATTGGTGCAGCTCGTTGAGGAGTCAGGTCAGTTTTTTGGTATTGGAGAACTTTTTCCCGATGGTATACTTAAACCCAAGCGGTTAACAAGTAGTACTTGTGCAACAAATGGTGTCTGACATCATTTATTGCGTCATTTTTTTTAACGAGAATATTAAATATTATGTCGCTGATTATTGAACCTGATGTTGAAGTTTCTATAGCAGAAATAGCAGAATCTGAATTAGACGAGAAAAATCATTATGCCGTTTTTTTGTTGTATCATGAAAAAACTCCCATGCTTTTTGTTGTAGAGTTGTTGGAACGTTTTTTTGATATTTCTCGAGAAACAGCTATTTTAATGACCATGGATATGTATCAATTAAAGCAACCGGTAAAATGTGGTGTTTATTCGCGAATAAAGGCAGAAGAAAAGAAAAACGCAGTTGAAAAATATGCCAAAGAACATCATCATTTAGTAGAATGTGTCATTAAGCAAGCATAGGAATGATTATGTCCCCCAAAAACCAGACCAAAAAAAATTTTATCGAAGAGCATTTGCTGGATAAAGAATTAGAGTTAACACTGAATTTAGCACTTCAAGATGCAAATCGTGATGGTTATCAATATTTTACCGTAGAACATTTAATATTAGCTTTATTGGATAATCCGACGGCCGCAGAGATTATTCGCGCTTGTATTTCTGAAGATGAAAGCCTCAGAGTTCAGCTGAAAAAGTTTATTCGCAAAAACATTCCTTTATTACCTCCAGGAGAATTTATTAAACCAACCTTAGGTGTACAACGTGTTTTACGTAATGCGGTCAAAAGGGCAGTTGAGCGAAATGCAATGAGGCATTTGACGACAGAAAGCGAAGAAGAAATTCAGCAGCGAGCGAATCGTGAAGAAATTTTATTGGATGGTGGTGCTGATGGTGCTGATGTTTTGATTTCTGTTTTTGAAGAAATAGCAAGTCGAGGCGTGATGTTGTTGCAAAAAGCAGGAGTCACGGAAGAAAAAGTTTATAGTTATTTTCAAGAAGATCATTTTATCGAAGAAAGAGGGGTACGCGCTATTTCTACAGGGCTTGGGGGCGCTTCTGTTGAAGGGGCCAGTACTGTTGAACCGGTTAGAGAGGCTCCTCCTAGAATGGCACGCCATGAAGCTTCTACCGAACTTGGGCGATATACTATTAACCTTAATGCAAAAGCAAAAGCAGGTCTTGTTGAGCCGGTTATAGGCCGGGATGATGAAATTTTACAGGTAATTCAAGTATTGAGCCGTCGTCGTAAAAATAATCCTTTATTAGTAGGTGACCCAGGTGTGGGTAAAACTGCTATAGCAGAAGGGTTAGCCCAATTAATTATTGAACGGAAAGTTCCCAGACATTTATTGCACAATACTATTTATTCACTCGACGTTGGTGCGCTACTCGCTGGGACAAAAATGCGGGGTGAATTTGAGGAGCGCATGACCAAAATTTTAGATGAATTAGCGCAAAATCCCCACGCTATTTTATTTATTGATGAAATACATACCATTATTGGAGCGGGAGCGGCTTCAGGCGGTTCTTTAGATATATCCAATTTAATCAAACCCATGTTGGCCTCAGGTGAGCTTAAATGCATAGGAGCCACCACTTATGAAGAATATCGAACAATTTTTGAAAAGGAAAAAGCGCTCGCCAGACGATTTCAAAAAATTGATGTATCAGAAACTTCAGTGGAACAAACAATACAAATACTGCAAGGTGTCAGACGTCGGTTTGAGAAACATCATACCGTGCAATATCTTGACGACGCATTGACGGCAGCCGTTGAATTGTCTAAACGGTATATGATGGATCGTTTTCTGCCAGATAAAGCTATTGACATTATCGACGAAGCAGGGGCCTTACATGCGATGTTGCCTGAACCGAAGCGTTCACAACCGATTGATGCTGATGAGATAGCCTCGGTCATAGCGAAAATTGTTAAAGTTCCTGTCAAAACGTTATCGCGTTCTGATAAATTGATGTTGGCGAGTTTAGAAGACGATTTAAAAGCCGTGATCTTCGGGCAAGATCAAGCTATTTCCGCTTTAGTTTCAGCGATTAAATTAGCACGTTCCGGTCTGCGCGCAGAGAATAAACCGGTGGGTTCATTTTTATTGGCAGGTCCGACAGGAGTGGGCAAGACGGAAGTCACCAAACAATTGTCGGATATTACCGGCATGAAATTGCTGCGTTTTGATATGTCGGAATATGCTGAAAAACATACCGTTGCAAGACTCATCGGAGCTCCCCCCGGATACGTTGGATACGAAAAAGGGGGATTATTAACTGATCAGGTCAATCAATATCCGTATTCCGTTGTTTTGTTAGATGAAATCGAAAAAGCGCATCCGGATATTTATAATTTGCTGCTTCAAGTCATGGATAACGGATTTTTAACGGATAGTTTAGGTCGTCATGTGGATTTTCGCCATGCGATACTGATTATGACGACTAATGTAGGTGCGGGCGTTGAGTCTCGAAGAGCAGTCGGGTTTACCGCAGAACGAGACACACAAAAAGAAAAAATGGCCGCGATTGGTGAAGTATTTACGCCCGAATTTCGAAATCGACTCGATGCGATTATTCAATTTAAACCGTTAAGCAAAGAAGTTGTGCAGATGGTTGTCGACAAGCAAATCAAGTTACTTCAAGAGCAGTTAGCCAAACAGAATGTGGTTTTGGAAGTTGATGAAACAGCACGAATTTGGTTTGCTGAAAACGGATATGATCCTGCTATGGGTGCACGACCCATGGAACGCCTTATTCAGGATAACTTAAAAAAACCGCTTGCTGATGAATTGCTATTTGGACGTTTATCAAAAGGCGGAAAGGTTAAAATTTCCGTTAAAGGAGACCAATTGGAATTATCAATGTAAATTGTAGGGGTGAGTCGTGACCCGTCCATCCTTACGATTTTTTATTCTGCGGGCGCTTCTGGTTTTTCTTCGCCATAGTTTTCTGGTTTGGTTTTATATCGAAATGACACACGTCCCTTGGTTAGGTCGTAAGGGGATAATTCCACTTTGACATAATCACCTTTAACGATTCGAATGTAATTTTTGCGCATACGCCCTGAAATATGGGCGAGCACCTCATGACCATTTTCTAATTTTACGCGAAATGTTGTATTAGGTAGCGTATCTGTTACTACGCCATCCATTTCTATATGATCGCCTTTTGGCATAAAAAACCTCAGAAAATATAAAATAGTAGATGAATTCTAGCAGGGAAATCTCCTGTTGTCTAAGTCGTGATGTAACCTTTGGTGTCAGACACCAAAAGTTACATCTATTGTACGTTTTGTACACAGGGCTGTTACGGTACCTATGAAACTACCGGTGATTATGTCGCTTAAGAAGTGATAATCCAAAAAGAGCAGAGCAAAGGCCATGAATAAGATTATAAAGATCCAAAGCCAGCGAAGTTTGGGCAAAAAAATGATGAGAGGAATCATGGCGGCACAGATGACGGTCATGTGGCCTGAGGGGAAAGATGAATAAGCTTGCGAACCATGAAACCAATGAAAACCATAAGCATGATCATGAATAAGAGATAGATTATGATGATACCAGGTTTTTGGCCAGTCGCGCCCGCAATCATGTTTTAACGCATCGGTAAAAGCATTTGCAATGATGATAGAAAGGCTATAAACCAACAGTCCCGGTTTGAAGTTTGGAAATTTTAGGAATGCTGTTTCCTGTTGGATAAAAAAATAAACCATAATGCCGATCAAAGACGAGACGTAAATATAAGGTTTTATGTTGGTGAACAAAATAAGAAGATAATTAAACGGTAGTTGGATTCGGTTGACAAAAAAAGCGATCGGTTTATCCAGAAAATAGTAACTGAATGTAACAAGAAGTATGGTAGCAATAAAACTGATTAAAAGAATTTTATAAAAGTTCAAGTTCGGTTTTTTTGTATTATTAATCATAATGATACCTTTTAGCGTCAATCGCTCCACCACCTAAGCAAATTTCGCCGTCATAAAAAACTACAAATTGGCCCGGTGTAATGGCGCGTTGGGGGTTTTTGAATGTCACTAGCAAAGACAAGTCACGATTTGTCTTTACCGATTGCATTGATATTGTACATTCTTGGTCCTTTTGACGATAACGTATTTTTGCTGTGCATAGAAATGGTAAGGGTGGGGCATTGCCGCTAATCCACGATAAATGTTTGGCAGTCAGCTGAGGTGAAAAAAGTTTTGGGTGATCGTGTCCTTGCCCAACCATGAGTACATTCCGGTTTAAATCTTTTTCAAGCACATACCAAGGAGCTTCAATAGCATTCTTTTTGCCACCAATACCTAGCCCTTGACGCTGGCCAATCGTATAAAACATTAAACCGTCATGTTTGCCAATGATTTTGCCTTGTTCGGTCTCAATATTCCCCGGTTGAGCAGGCAAATAATGTTCTAGAAAGGTTTTAAATTTCCGCTCACCAATAAAACAAATCCCTGTACTATCTTTTTTTGCCCAATTTTGAAATTCATGTTCTTTGGCGATGCGGCGTACCTCGGTTTTCGTGAGATTACCTACGGGGAATAAGGCTTTACTGAGTTGATATTGATTCAAGCCATGCAAGAAATAACTTTGATCTTTGTCGGCATCCATCCCTTTCAAGAGTTGAAATTCGGTTTCTTTTTTTCGGCAGCGCACAAAATGGCCTGTCGCGATAAAGTCAGCCCCAAGTGCTAAAGCATGGTCTAAAAAAGCTTTGAATTTAATTTGCGTGTTGCATAAAACATCCGGGTTGGGCGTTGCGCCTGATTGGTAGGTATCTAAAAAATAAGTAAAAACGTTGTCCCAGTACTCGCGCGAAAAATTGACGGTATGTAGCCGAATTCCCAGTTTTAAGCAAATGGTTTGAGCATCTAATAAATCTTGATCGGCTGAGCAGTTGCTGGGTTCGCCTTCATCTTCTTCCCAATTTTTCATAAACAGCCCTTCAACAGCGTAGCCTTGCTGTTTAAGAAGAAGGGCAGCGACGGAGGAGTCCACCCCGCCTGACATCCCGACAATGACGCGTTTTGAGTTCATAACAAACCTTGTGTATTTATAGCATAAATAAGATGTATCCGTCATTCTGCTGGGAAGCCAGAATCTAGTTGACAGGGACGTTAAAATTAAATATTCCTGAATTTCTAGAATGACAAAGATTGGATTCTAGATCAAGCTCAGAAAATGATTAATGTTCAGATTTCAACAGCTCCTTTTAATGAGGTGCTCCTAAATGTAGACGAGGTTCCGTAGGCGTAATCCCTAATTGTTTAAAATATTTTTGAGTATCCGCCGGTAATCGAGCATGTTTAATAGCATATAAAATTTTTTCAGTCATTGCTTTTTGCGCGGAAAGTTTTTGTAAATGAACCGTTTCTAATTTTACATCGGATTTTAAGCTCGCGATGCCAAATGGGTCTTCTGTGATGAGATGATGAGGCAATGTCATGCTGGCGACGTAGACGGTAATCACACTTAAAAAAGCAGCATTAATATCAGATTCCCATGAACGTTTTTTTTGGTCAGCATAGTGTAAAAAGTTTTGAATAGCTTTTTGACATTGTGCTTCATTAAACTCAAGATTGAGCCGTTCGATAACAGCTTTGATCATGAGTTCTGCATCGAGCAGCAATAATTCGAATTCTTTGGAAGGGGTGGGAGGTGCAGTTTCTTCCGGCATTTTAGATTCTTTTTCCCAAAGTGATGCTTCAAATTTTGATTCTAAAATCAAAGCATCAAAACCACTGGTCATCAGCTGATTGATAAAATGGATAAACAATTCGTAAGCAACAAAAGCGTGCAATACTCCCTTCCCGATGTATTCAAAAAATTCTATTTTATCGAGCATTTTTGATTTTTTTGCATAAAAGAGTTTTTTATGAATAAAAAGATCAAAAATAGTATTACTCAGTTCAAAATGAATAATCGCTTCATCATATATTTTTCCCGTTTCATGGGCATCATTCATTAGTTTGGTTTCAATGCTTTTAGCTATTTTATGAGAAAAATCCATAAGGATTTTATTAAAATCTATTATATATTGAGCATATTTCTCAAAACTTTTTTTCAGCACGTCTTTTTTATGATTTTCCATTATTGTAACTTGAAATTTTTTAGAAAAATTTTGTATCCAGGCAGCTTTAATGCTTTGGTCACTATGATCAATATTGCCTTGATAGGATAACTGGAAATTGGCGGCATCCATAGTGCGTTGTTGGCGTTCTAAGGGCGCAATATAAAGTGATAGTAACTGAACAGCGCGCGCGTGCTTTTTATTTTTTGTGGATTGTTTGAGCTGTAAAGCAAATTTTCGAATAATATTTTGTACAGCATCAATTTTGGCCATTAAATATTTTTTTTGAAAATCATCTAAGATTAAACAATAAGCTAACTGATCCACATCATCCAAAGAACACTGAAAATGCATATATTTTTCGATCAGAGCTGTAGGAAGCGATACATCGCGATCGGGTTTTGAAAAATTGGTTTTTAAAAATTCAAAAATTTGATGCGTTTCATTTTTGTGAGTACGCGTTAATTGTTGAAAAGCGTCAGGAGAAACGTGATCTATAACCTTTTCAAGTAGTCTCTTCTCGGTGAATTTTAATTCAATAGGAATGTGTTGAGTATCCAACAAGATTTTTAGCCATTCGATCTCGATAAAAATTCGGTAATAAAAAAGACCATATTCCGAAAATAACGTTCGCAATGGCGATAGAATATCGGCATAAAGACTATCAAAAGTAGATAACGCAGTTGTTTCGTTTAAATAAATCATTTTTTTTGAATTCAGATGCAACTTTTGGTGTCAGACACCAAAAGTTACATTAAACTGTTTACCTCCTAATATTTTTCTTAATTTGATGGCCTAAATCTTCTATCAAATAAGTAATAAAACCCCATAAATTTTCTTGTTCTAAGCTTTCATTGACTTGTTTCGTCGATAAAAAGCGGCACATTTCTTTTTTAAATTCTGTAGCCATTTTAGGATTTTTTTTAAGTAATTGTGCTCGCGTATCAAATAAATTTAAAAAAGAATCTGTTGTATGATGTCGATCTTTGAGCTTGTTAGGGATTAATTCTAATCTTGGTTTCAGTCCTTGTCCGTGCAACCACATTATATCCCACAGATCGCGGTATTTAATTCGATTCTGCCGGAACGAAAAAGCGATTAGCTTATCTGTATAAATTTCCTCACGGCTTTGTGCTTGTATAATGAGGCCACTGGTACCCATATCCACGCCATAAGGGTTAAGTAGCATCATGGGGCGTTTTTCATAGGAAGGTAATGCACAAATATCAATATTAATACGTTGAGCAGGCAAATGTTTAGCCTCAGGCCGGGTTTCTATTTTCACTTTCCATGTATCGATGTTTTGTTTATCTCTTATAGGTTCACTCACAGCTACTTGAAGCTCATATTTATCTTGCAGATTTTTGGTCAATTTCTGTCCCATAAAGGATAAATTATCTCGTGAAAAATCATTGCCCCCAGTAAAATCCAAATTTTCACTTAACCTTACGCCTCCGTAACAGCAACGGAGACATGATCCTCCTATAAAAGTAAGATGAGAAGTTAAATTAAGGTCTCTCATAACTCTCAGTATATCGTGGTGTAACAACTCCTTCTCAACAACTACTCTTAGAGGGGATAAGTTTGGTTGATTTTTTAAAGCCTCTGTTACTAATTGATCAAATAAATTCATTTGCAATATCCCAATCTATTAAATCACAATTTCTATGAGTTCTTTTCATATCACTCAAAGCGAGTTTTACACTGGCACGCCATAATCTGCAATTAGCGTCATAGGAGAGCTGATCCATGATATCTGTTGGCCTGCGGTTGGTATGAATAAATTCTATCGTACCAAACTTGCCGCAAGATACTACGTTACTTCGCCCAGATGACATAATTGAAATCCAATGCATAGGTATCTGGGAAATCACTCCCGCATCACTTAAAACTGTCTCAAGGCTGATATAGTTAAATGCGTTACTACGCAAGTGGTTTGCAGCATGGAATAACAACAATCCATTTGAACCGATGGTCTTTCCATAAACATAAAGTCCTCGACATACTCGTTCTAAGCATTTGGTGCGTACAACCCGGGAAAGTAGTGTTTTAAAAGCCGCATCGGACGAATAAGGATAAAGGGCTCGTAAATCTTGAAATGAGAACAAATAATGCTCACTGGTGGCATTTTGCTGGAGCCAATTGCATAAAGATTTCGTTGGTTGCATTAAATGATAACTCTACATTAGGTTTCAATTAGTGTAACCTAATGTAGACATAAATGCAAGCCAAATCTAGATAGAGTTAGCAATTCACGTGTGTAACGTGGGAATTGCTAGTGTCAGACACCAAAGGCTCGTTAACGTGTTCAATATCCTATTTTGCAGAGGCCTCAATCGTTACACATCGTCAATATAAGCATTTTATAACAAGAAAATGAGTATTAGATACCCATTTTTTTTTTTAATTTTTCGACTATTGTATTCATTGAACAAATTTTCAGCAAGTTCAAGCCAAATGACATTTGGTTTTGGGCGGCTGCTCAACTTTTAGTTACCAAGAGAAAGGTAGCTTTGATCTTTAATCTTTAAGAGGGTAAATAATTATGGCATTTGATTTAACAAAGAAAAAAGAAGAAAAAACAAAATCCAAAATAAGGGAGTTGAAAAATATCTATGTAGATTTAGATAGAGCTTCGGAAAAGGAAAGTGTTAAAAAGTTAATGGAAAATTTAGGGACGAAAAAATTACCTTTTGAGAAAAATGATTTATGGTTTGGAGATATGCATGGCAATGTTAAACGGCTTTTATGGTTGCTGTTCTCAATAGAAGGTTTTATCCCAGCAGACATAAACCCAGAGCTATTTGGAGAAGATTTAAAAATAGTATGGGAAATTCTAGATAAGCCTTGGGACAAGTTAACAATAGAAGATTTAGCAATGGTGAGCGAATTTTTCAAAAACTCAATTAATCGGGATTTTAATAGCGAAATAAATTTTCTAGGAGATGTGTTGGGTGACCGGGGATGGAATTATAAAAAACGAGCAGAAGATAGAGAAAGTAGTGGTGGAATAGAGAGGTTTAAAGTTGGCAATGATATATTTTCATTCTTATTATTAGAAAGTTTAAGTCAGTCAGGCAAATTGGGCAGTTTTATTATGGGTAATCATGAATCAGCTATTCTATTTTTGTTATGGACTATGAAAAATTTAGAAAAAAAGGAATTTAATGAGCTCTGGTCAAAAGGTGGACTTTCTTCGGGTATCGGTGAAATTGACAGCGCTCAATTCCTGACTGGAATAAATTTCGCTAAATTATTTTTAGAACTTGGTTGTTTATATGAGGAAAAAGAAGCATGGGGAAATAGAATTTTTAAGTTTTTAAAGGAACATGGACGATTTTCGGATCAACGTATGTACTTTGATGATGAAACAGGATCCTTGAGATTGACTCATGGGCAACATACCCCATTTTCCAGTGGCGAAAGGTTACGATCTCCATTGAAGTCTACCATGTTTGATAGCAGGATGCTTTCTAAAAGTATTCGTGGTGTATTTCAACGCGATAAGAATTTCGAAGCTTTTCTTGAAGAAATGTCTCGCTGGCCACTTGAAAAATTTCATAGCAATTTTACTCCTCGTGTCGAGGATTCCTGGGGGGGGTGTTTCTCGCTGAGGAAAAAACCAAAAGAGAAAAAAGATAACATATCACCCCTGGCCTATTTTTTATGGTTTGGAACTCCTAACATTAAAGAATGTAAAGATGTTACGTTTTCTCAGCCTTTTTTTGGCAGTACAGCTGAGATTTGTTTTAAATGTATGTTCAAAGATACCTTTTGGCTTTCAGCACATGTTGGTGAATCTTATTTTCGTATTACAGAAGACAAAACAGATAGCACAAGAGCAATACGTATCGGTTTAGATGTCCCGATTGGGAAATTGGGAGGTGTTCAGGAAGTAGGGAAAATACCATCTTTCGTTATAGATGGGGCAAAACGAGTTAAAGAAGAGAGACTAAATCAATTTATAGAGTTTTTTGATAGGTTAAATCGTTATTTAAGTACTTTTAAAGAAGAAATTGGAAAAGCAACATATGGAACTTCTGGTGAATACAAAGAATTATTAGATAAAACTTTGCAAACCATCCGTGAAAGAGCAAGTAAAACTTTGGTTGAAATTTTTCCAGAATTGGACGTGAAAAGGATCATAACTAATCTTTTAAGAGCGTTAAAAGAGCACCTCTTAAATATGATTGAGGAGAGGGTCAGAAAAGAAAAAAAATCTTCGGAGAAGAAGGAGATATTAGGGTGGATATCGAGAGAACAGCATGAAGAAAGAAAGCAAAGAAATCCTTCTTTTTGGGCAAAAAAAGGAACCGAGAAAAGAGAAATTAAAACAATCGTTACTGCAGAAAGAGCATCTGAATTTTGGAAAAAAGCACTAGCAGCGCAAGAAGGAACCGAGGAAAGCGAAATTAAAAGGATCGTTACTGAAGAAAAAGCATCAAAAGCATCTGAATTTTTGGAAGAAGCACCAGTTGAATTTTTGGAAGAAGCACCAGTAGCGGAGGCAGAAGACGAGGGGGAAATGGAGGAAACGGAGGAGACAATTGAAACAGAAACTGAAGAAGAGTTCGATACGACAAAAAGACTCTTGTTCCATTAATTGACAGTGATTTTAGGCTAATTTTAGTGCTTGCCCGAAACTGATGTGAATTAGTATTAAGGCTCGTTTTTAAACAAGGTCTCGGTGGCGGACGGCGACATTTTTACGTTTTTTAGCGAAATAATCCTTTAATTTTTGAGCTAAATAAACCGAGCGGTGTCGCCCCCCCGTGCACCCGATCGAAATCGTTAAATATTTCCGATTTTCTGCCTCAAAAGCAGGGAGCCAAATTTCAATGAAATTTTTAAGCATTTCAAACATCGCTTGAACTTGCGGGTAATCGTTCAAATAATCGACAATAGCAGGATCGTTGCCGGGCAAGTCACGCAGATTTTTTTCCCAATAAGGGTTGGGTAGGCAACGCACATCGAAAGTAAAATCAGTATCAATCGGTAACCCATGTTTGTACCCAAAAGATTGGAATAGCAAAGAAAGATTAACCCCTTCCTTTTTAAAACGTGTTTTAATTAATTCTCGTAGTTCATGAACGTTAAGCCAAGTCGTGTCAACCTGTAAATCAGCTTGGTCAATAATAGGTTGTAGTAATTTTTTTTCAGCAGCCAGCGCTTCTTTTAAATGAATGATCTCGCTTGTCAGAGGATGTTTGCGGCGCGTTTCACTAAAACGATTGAGTAAAACATTTTCGTCCGCATTCACAAAAACGATTTCATAATCTATGTGATTTTCTTTTAGATAAGAAAGCACGCGTTCGAGATTTTCTAAATCCCCTGTCAAATTACGTGCGTCAATACTAATGGCAAGGTCTTGATCAAGCGTTTGAAATTTTTGAGCAAGGTCGGGCAATAAATCGAGCGGTAAATTATCAACACAGTAATACCCCATGTCTTCTAAGACATTAAGCGTGACACTTTTCCCAGAGCCTGATCGGCCGCTAATAATAATGAGTTTCATAAAAAAGTTCGAAAGTTCTATCCAGTTTAATTTTTAGGGTTTAATCACCACAAATCCAGCACCTTCCCCTCGAAATATATTTAAAAGCAAACCAGTTTTACTCGGTTTTTCAGCAATTTTTTCTAGCTCTTTGATATTTTTAACGGGTTGCTGATTCGCGGAGACAACAATGTCTCCCGGTCTTAATCCAGCAATCCAAGCAACACTGTAAGGGTCGACATCTGATATTTTAACACCTTCAACATAACCATGTTTTGGTGATTGTTCCCCTGTGTTTTTCATACTGATACCATTCAAATAAGGGCTCGTATAAAGCTGTTCTGTAGACACAGGATCCGCTGTCTTGAACGAAAAATCCATGGTTTTATTATTGCGTAAAATCCTCAAATTAACGGATTGCCCTGCACGGACGAGGCTAATGGTGTTATGCACATCGCCACTGGTTTGAATGCGTTGCTGATTCAAATAAGTAATGATATCCCCCGTTTTAAGTCCTGCTTTCTCGGCAGGCGAATTGGGCATAATTTGTGCAATAATGGCTCCTTTCGTATGAGGAATGTTAAACGCATCCGCCAAATCAGGGGTTAATGTTTGAACCAAAACGCCCATTAATCCACGGTGTACTTTGCCATACAAGATGATTTGCTGAATGATGCTTTTTACCATATTAGCGGGTATTGCAAATCCAATACCAATATTTCCCCCATTCGAAGATAACAAAGCAGTGTTAATCCCTACTAGTTGGCCTTGAATATTCACTAATGCGCCACCTGAATTGCCCATATTGATAGGCGCATCCGTTTGGATAAAGTTTTCAACGCTTTCAATCCCTAGCCCCGTTCGGTGTAAACCACTTACAATACCTGAGGTGACTGTTTGATCTAATCCAAATGGGCTACCAATTGCCGCAACAAAATCACCCACTTCAACGTCATTTGAATTGGCAAAAGGGATGGCTGTTAAATGATCGGCATGAATTTGCAAAACGGCAATATCACTCACATCATCAGTCCCGACGGTTTCTGCTTCATAACGGCGACCGTCATTAAGGGTAATCGTTATCGTTTTGGATTGATCAATGACATGAGCATTGGTCACAATGAGCCCTTGTTTGGCATCAATAATAACCCCCGACCCCACGCTGGTGAAATGCCGCTTCTCAGGGAGGCGACTGCCGCGCATACGTTCCAATTCGCGTCTTAAAAAAGGATCGGTAATAAAAGAAAATTCACCTTGGCAAACAATATTGACGACAGCAGGCATGGCGTTTTGCAGCATTATGTGCATTTGTTTTTGTACTGAAATGGGTAACTCAGCTGTAGAGATCAACGGAAAAAGAGATAAAATAAAGAACGCAAAAATAAAGATCGTACAAAAATGAAATAATTTTTTCATATCGCAGCACCCAAAAAGTTTTAAAAATGATTGGAAATCATAAGCATCTCAAGGTTTAATTGCAATGAAATAAAATGATGTAACTTTTGGTGTCTGACACCTGAGGATTTTTGTCATGGATCCAACGTTTCTTGAAATTTTAGCTTGTCCGATATGTAAAGGTCGACTGCTTTATGATCCCAAAAATAACGAGCTCATTTGTCGGTTCGATAAACTTGCTTACCCCATCCGCAATGACATTCCTATCATGATTTTCGAAGAAGCCCGCCATATTGACGAAAACTAATAAGGGCGCAGACCTGCGCCCTTTACTTTTGATGTCTTATCAAATCCAGCACGACGACATAAATGAATCTCATTATTTCGATAATTGAACCGCTAGGCCTAAATAATTTTTAGGTGTGAGGTTTTTGAGTTCAAGTTTAACGGGCTTTGGTAGATCGAGCTGGTCAATAAATTGATGCAGCATTTGCTGCGTGATTTTTTTGCCGCGTGTAAAGGTTTTGAGCTTTTCATAAGCTTGTTCGATGCCATGTTTTCGCATTACCGTTTGAATGGGTTCTGCTAGAATTTCCCAGTGGTCGTTTAGGTCTTTTGAAATGCACTCTAAATTTGGCGTGAGTTGGTTTAATCCTTTTTCTATGGATTGATAGCTTAAAATGCTGTGGGCAAAAGCTACTCCCACGTTACGTAAAACCGTTGAGTCAGATAGGTCGCGTTGAAAGCGCGAGATCGGGAGTTTATTAGCAAAATGTTGGAATAGGGCATTGCTTAATCCGAGATTGCCTTCAGCATTTTCAAAGTGAATCGGATTAATTTTATGCGGCATCGTGGACGAGCCGACGGTTTTTTTGTCTACTTTTTGATCAAAATAATTCAATGAAATGTATCCCCAAATATCACGGCAAAAATCGATCAAAATCGTATTAAACCGCATCATGGCGTGCGAAAGCTCAGCAATATCATCATGCGGCGCGATCTGAGTTGTGTGCGAGCTAAAATTTAGTCCCAATCGTTCAATAAATTTTTGATTGATTTTATCCCAAGCAATATTGGGATAAGCCGCCACATGAGCATTATAATTCCCCACGGCGCCATTAAATTTGGCCATGATATGGATTGCTTCAATTTGTTCTTTTTGACGATTCAGTCGATGCACAAAATTGGCGAATTCTTTCCCGAGCGTTGTGGGAGTTGCTGGTTGGCCATGCGTTCTTGAAAGCATAGAAATTTGAGCAAATTGTTTGGCTAATTTTTGAATCAACGCAATAAGTGAACTGATGTTTTTTAATAAAATGTCTTTTCGAAAGTCATTCAAAATTAACGCATAAGCGGTGTTATTAATATCTTCTGAAGTGCACGCGAAATGCACAAATTCTGTAGGGACAGGTCGCGACCTGTCCTGGGTGTTTTTTTGTAGAACCTCTTTCAAAAAATATTCAACAGCTTTGACATCGTGATGAGTCGTTTTCTCGATTGCTTTAATTTTTTTCGCTTCATTGATGGAAAAATGTTGAATCCAATTGTCTAAAAATTGATTGGTTTTAGCATCGAGCTTGGGTAGTTCTTTGATATCGGAAAGATTCGCCAAAAATTGCAACCAGCGGATTTCGACTAATAATCGGTATTTGATCAATGAGCATTCGCTAAAAAAGCGACGCAAATCTTTTAAAACATCGCCATAACGCCCATCAATGGGGGAAATAGCAGAAAGCATATTGAGTTCCATAAGGTTCCTCTTACATATCAATACATTTTACGGAAATTGCAAAACAAGTAAAGCCCTTATCCAAAACCGCCCCCGAGATTCTCATTTTATTTGTGCAATAATTCAGCTAACATTGATGTAACCTTTGGTGTCAGACACCATTTGTTACATCAACTCTGATTGAATCATTTATGGCGATAGGACCCATGACAGATAAAAATAATCAAAAGCAAAAAGGCGAGATTGTTATTTATAAATCTCCTGATGGATCAGAGATCCAAGTAAGACTTAACGAAGAATCTGTTTGGTTGGATGCGCATTTGATAGCAAAAATTTTTGGCGTTCAGCGCCCGGCTGTTGTAAAGCATATTCATAATATTTACAAAACCAGCGAATTAGACGAAAAATTAACCTGTTCCATTTTGGAACAAGTTGCCAAGGATGAAAAAAACAGAAAAATGAATTTATATAATTTAGATGTGATTATTTCTGTCGGTTACCGTGTTAATTCTCAAAAGGCTACGCAGTTTCGTATTTGGGCCACTAAAATTTTAAAGCAATACCTGGTCAAAGGGTACGCTGTTAATGAAGAACGGCTTTTGGAGGCCGGAAACAGGCTCAATGAATTACAAGAAGCCATTCTATTTTTACAGAAACAATCTCAAAAAGCATTGTTGAAAAGACAGGAAATAGAAATTCTAAATTTATTGGGTGATTACTCCAAGACACTTTCATTGCTTGAGACACTTTGTTGATAGCAGGAAGTGATCCAAAGGATAAGGAAATCATGGTGAAAATCATAAAAAATTTGCTTATAGAATAGATGCAACTTTTGGTGTCAGACACCAAAGGTTACATCAAAACAATCCGAGGAGGGGTATCATGATTAGTTCGCGTGAAATTCAAAACATGCAAAAGAATATGGTATGTTTGCATACACAACAAGAAGTTGAGGTAGCTATTGATCGGGTGGCTGAAGCCATGAATCAAACTTTTTCAGCCGATGATTTGCCAATTTTTCTTTGCACGATGAATGGCGCAGTCATTTTTATGGGGCAATTACTTCCGCGCCTTCGTTTTCCCCTGCAAATTGATTATGTGCATACAGCTCGCTATTACGGAACCATGCATGCGGGTGATTTACATTGGATCGCCAAGCCTACAACCAGTCTGCAAGACCGCATTATCGTGATTGTAGAAGATATTATTGATTCCGGTATCACATTAGCTCGAGTTATTGATTATTGTGAGCAGCAAGGGGCAAAGAAAATTTACACGGCGGCGCTTGTTGACAAAGAACACGAGCGCTCTGAGAATGGGATCGAAACGGTTGATTTCGCAGGCCTTCATGTTGAGGATAAATTTTTACTGGGTTATGGCCTTGATTATCAAGGATTTTTTCGTAATTTGCCCGGTATTTATGCAGTTCAAAAGCCAGAGGGCAGAGAATAGAAAATGGAAAAAGCATAACTGACATGATGCTCAATTTTATTCCATCCCTTTACAACAATAAAATGGTTGATAAAAAAGTTATGTATATATATTATGCATATATAGGATTTTTAAAGAAGCACTCATTAAAGAGGAATTAAAATGATGCACAGAACTACTATTATGCTTCCTGATGAAACAAAACGTGAAGCAATACGATTAGCCCATTATGAGGGTATCTCCTTGGGTCAACTTATTAGAAAATTACTTAATATCCGTATTAAACAGGTACAACATTCCGCGTCAAACGTTTCACAGGATCCTTTTTTTGCGGATCAGAATTATTTTTCAGGGGAGGCTCCTTCAAATCTCTCCGTCCAACACGACGACTATTTGTATGGAGCATTAGAATGATTTTTATTGATACAAGTGCATTTATTGCACGGTATATAGAAAAAGATCTATACCATGCAATCGCATTAGAAAAATGGGGAAAAATAGCCAAAATAAATGGTAAAATTTTCACCAGTAATTTTGTATTAGATGAAATGTTCACATTATTAGCTAGAAAAGTAAGTTATCAATTTGCAGCTGAGAAAGCGGATTTTATCTATTCTTCTCATCGATTAGTAATTTTACGACCTACTTTAACAGATGAATTATTAGCAGTGCGTTTATTTAAAAAATATGCGGATCAAAAAGTGAGTTTTACTGATTGTGTTACTTTTTCGTTGATGCGGCAGCAACATCTTAAAAAGATTTTTGCTTTTGACAGACATTTTAGTTTGGCAGGTTTTGTGTATTATTGACTATTAAGGAGAAAACAATGATGACTTTGATTAAAAAACAAATACGAAAGCTTTCAAATGGCTTTTTTTATGTGGTTTTTTTAAGTTTAATAATGCTGACTCAGGCTTATGCAGCCGAAACAGGGCTTCCTTGGGAAGGTCCGCTGGAGAAGATTTTAGCGTCGCTCACTGGACCTGTAGCCAAAGTTTTAGGTGTCGTGGCGATTGTCATTGCGGGTTTTGGGATTGCGTTTGGTGAGGCAGGCAGCGGTATGCGCCGTCTGTTTCAAGTCATTTTAGGCTTGTCTATTGCATTTACCGCCACCACATTATTAGTTACTTTGTTTGGATTTACAGGGTAGTACTATGCCGACACCAGGATACCGCATCACCTTACATAATTCGTTAACGACCCCAATTTTGTTAGGTGGGGCGCCGAGACGTTTTGCTATTTTAAATGGCACTATCTGTGCAGCATTTGTATTGGGCTTGCAGTTATTTTATCTGCTCCCTGTTTTTATCGTGATCCATATTGTTGCCGTGATACTTGCTAAACGTGACCCTTATTTTTTTGAAGTGGTGTTGCGTCATCTACGCCAGAAGAAATATTACGAGGTATAGGATAATTGAAAGGGAAGCATATATGCGCCCCGTACAATACTAATCTGCATTATTATCATTTAAGATTTATGCTAAATCTAACAGAATTTCGAACAAAACCAAATCGTTTGAGTGATTTACTTCCTTGGGCTGCATTAATTGCATCGGGGATTGTGTTAAACAAGGATGGTTCATTTCAGCGTACTTTACGATTTCGGGGACCTGATTTGGAATCGGAAACAGAAGCACAGTTGGTATCAGCCACTGCAAGGCTTAACAATGCACTTCGACGTTTTGGTTCGGGTTGGGCGCTTTACATCGAAGCTAAGCGCGAACCTTATTTGGCTTATCCTGAAAAAAATTATTTTAAAGATCCGGTGAGTTTATTAGTGGATGCAGAGCGACATGAACAATTCGAACATTTAGGTGAAAGTTTTGAATCCAAATATTATTGCACCATTCAGTTTTTACCCCCGGCTGAAACTTCTTCCCAACTCAGCAAATTTTTGATTGCTAAACGTCCTAAGGAGAATTCAGAAAACATCCCACAGAAATCGAATAATTATGATAAAAGTTTAGAGTTGTTTATTGCTAGTACTCAGCGTTTTTGCGACATTTTAAAAGATTTCATGTTTGAGGTGGAATTTTTAGATGATGAACAAACACTCACCTATCTTCATTCCACTATTTCCCCCAAATGTCATGCCATTACACCGCCTGAAACCCCGATGTATCTCGATGCATTTTTAGCAGATGCCCCATTACTGACGGGTTTGGCGCCAAAGCTTGGAGACTACCATTTACGGGTTGTGTCTGTGTTAAGCTTTCCTGCTTCCACTGTTCCAGCCTTATTGAATCAGCTAAACCAACTGCCGATGAGCTACCGATGGGTGACTCGTTTTATTCCACTCGATAAGCAGGACGCAGAAACGCAATTGAAGCGTTATAAACGGCGTTGGTTTGCGAAAAGAAAAGGCGTGTTAAATTTATTACAGGAAGTTTTTACAAAAACCGAAAGTCAGTTGTTAGATACAGCCTCTGTAGAAAAAGCTCGTGATGCAGATGAAGCATTACGTATTTTAGGTAATGATTATGTATCGTTTGGTTATTATACAACCACCATTACTGTTATAGATAAAGATAGTGATCATGCGGATGAAATGCTTCGCGAGACGGAACGTGTGATTAATGGTTTAGGTTTTACAACGATTGCAGAAACGTTTAACGCCGTGGAAGCTTGGCTTTCTTCGTTGCCAGGCCATGCCTATGCCAATGTTCGAGCGCCACTATTACATAGCCTTAATTTAGCTCATTTGATGCCTTTCTCAGCCATTTGGCCCGGGCAGAGTCGCGATGAACATCTTAATGCCCCGCCTTTAATGTATGTACAAAGTCAAGGAAGAACCCCGTTTCGTCTCGTGAATCATATTGGGGATGTAGGGCATCAAATGATTATCGGCCCGACAGGCGCAGGAAAATCTGTGCTACTTTGTATGATGGCCCTGCAATTTCGACGCTATCAAAATGCCCAAGTTTTTATATTTGATAAGGGGGGTAGTTTTCTTGCTGCCACTTACGGTGTGGGTGGGGGTTATTATGAATTAGGAAGAGAAGGTAGCGATTTGGTGTTCCAACCACTCGCGCTTATTGATGAGGAATCGGAGCGTATTTGGGCTTCAGAGTGGTTGCAATCATTGTTTATGAATGAACAACTCACCATCACGCCCGAAATTAAACAGGCTATTTGGGATGCATTGACCGGTTTGTCGGAAATGCCCAAACATCAACGCACATTAACAGGACTCAAAGCTTTAATTCAGCAAAAACAGCTTCGAGAGGCTTTATCCACTTATACTTTAGATGGGCCTTTTGGGCATTTGCTAGATGCTGATCATGAAGCGGTTTGTGATGAAGATTGGCAGTGTTACGAAATAGAGGCACTCATGGGGATGCCAACGGTTGTTGCGCCGCTTCTTACTTATTTATTTCATCGTTTGGAAAAACGTTTCACAGGGGCACCTACTTTATTAATTTTAGATGAAGCTTGGTTGTTTTTGGATTATCCTTTGTTTGCTGATAAAATTCGCGACTGGTTAAAAAGTTTGCGTAAACGTAATGTGAGTGTGGTTTTTGCGACGCAATCGGTTGAAGATGCATTGTCTTCTCGTATTTCCGCAGCGCTTTTGGAAGCTTGTCCTTCTCGGATTCTACTTCCTAATGATCGGGTACTGGAGCCAAAAATTCGATCTTCCTATGAGCAGCTCGGTCTGAATGAGAGACAGTTGCAAATTTTGTCAACAGCGGCGCCCAAAAGGCAATATTACTATCAATCCCGTTTAGGAAATCGCTTATTTGATTTAGAGTTGGGCCCTATTGCCCTCGCATTTTGTGCCGCCAGCACCAAAGATGATCAAAAATTAATCAAAGGCTTGATCAAAAAACATGGGATAAATAATTTTTTAAAAGCATATCTTGAGACAAAAGATTTAGGTTGGGCCATTGAATGAAAAAAACCTTTAAAAAAGAAACACAACATTACCAAGCCCCGGCACCTGAAACGCCTTATCAAAAGGCGCAGCAGGAATGGGATGCTCGTTTGGGTAATGCAGCGGTGCAGGCAAAAAATTGGCGATTTGCAGCTATTTTATCTTTACTGGTTTCAATCGTGCTTTTGGTGATGCTTATTGCTAGTTTTTCCATGAACCAAAACCACGTTTTTGTAGCGGAAGTAACCAAAGGAGGGCGAATTGTTAATGTTGCGCCGCTTGAAGTTTCTTACCAACCGAGTCAAGCACAACAGGAATATTTTTTAGGCCGGTTTATTAAATTAATCCGTGGCGTTCCTCTTGATCCTGTACTCGCCAAGCAGAACTGGTTAGAGGCTTATCAGTTTTTAACCCAGCGAAGTTCTGAACAATTAAATCGTATTTTACAAAAAAATAATCCGCTCGATTTGTTAGGTAAAAAAACAGTCAGTGTGAATATTTCCGATATGAACTTAGTTAATGAAAATACCTTGGAGGTAGACTGGGTGGAAACCATTTTTGATGTGAATGGTCAGCAGCAAGATCAAAAACGTTATAGCGGTATATTTACTTTAATGGTAAAACAACCTACAACACAAAAAATGATTATGCAAAATCCTTTAGGGATTTATATTGTGGATTTTAATATGTCTTTGAGGAACAAATAAAATGAACAATTTTATAAAGACACTATTTTTCGTATTATTGATCGTGACATTATCGGCTTGTGCACAACAGCCGGTGGCTGGTTATAAACCAGCTGTGTTGCAAAAATCTTCTGACGTACCCGTTAAAACTCGTTATGTTCCTGTTCCTATACCTGGCCAATTAATGCCGAAACCTCAAAATGAGATAAAAGGGCCTCGTCAGTTAACAGGGGTCTCTGCGGTTAGTGCGGCCAATAAAAAAGCTCAACGCAATCCTCGATCGTCACAATATGTAAATGCCATTATGAATTTCGATTATATGGATGGCGCGTTATATCAAATTTATTGTGCGCCATTATGTGTAACGGATATTCAATTTCAAGCGAGCGAACGTATTGTTTCTATAGCCGCAGGTGATACGCTTCGATGGCAAGTTTCGAAAACATATAGTGGTGACGATGCTGATCGTTCCGAACATTTATTGGTTAAACCTATTGAAGAGGATTTAACGAATACACTAGTCGTGACCACTGACCGGCGTACTTACCATTTATTGTTGCGATCCACTCGTAGTACATATATGGCGTCAGTACAATGGCGTTATCCAGATTCGGATGACTTTGTGCGCACATTTGATCGTGCCCCCGGAAAACAGGGATCAGTTTTACCCGCATCTTTGGGTAGGAATGTCGATATCAATCAGCTTGATTTTAATTACAATATTCAGTTAGTGAGTGGCGATCAACCGGATTGGATGCCAAAGATGGTATTTACCGACGGACAAAAAACGTATGTTCAGTTCCCTAAAAATATGCAGGAAGCCCCTACATTATTTATAGGGACAAGCGCTGGAAATGATCGTGTGGTGAATTATCGCGTGGATGGCGATTATTACATTGTTGATGGAGTCATCACACAAGCACAACTGCGATTGGGGCAGATGCAACAGACAGTAGTGCAGATAATTAAAAATTAAGAATGGTGGAGTCGCTATTAATTAATAAAGCTCATGAATAACGAAACATTATTTACAACAAAAGTAAAGCCGCCTGTACCTGTGCGGGTGAACAAGTGGGTTATTATAACCATTGCGTTGTTGTGTGCCTTTTTAATAGCAATAGCCTTAGTTTATGCTTTTCGTACCCCTCAGCATTCTTCAAAGCCGGCTGCGCTAAAACTCGACGATCAAAATCTTGCACCTACCCGTGTGAGCGCTCAAATAAAAACATTGCCCGGTAGTTATGCAGAAACCACAAAAATAAGATCCATTTTGGATGCGTTAGAGCCGAAACGCCCCATAATTCCTAAAGAAGTCCAGCAAGAATTAGCATTATTGAAACAACAACAAAGTGTTTTAGAACAACGTTTATCAGGCTTTAATCAACAGCAGCAACAAACTCAGGCAAGCATGATTCAAGATCGGCAGGCTAAAGAAAGTGGTTTATTTTTCCCGGGGGCAGCACCGCAAATGTCTACAGATCTTTTTAAAAAAGAGGAACCAACTAAATCGAGTACGGAAAAAATAGAGAGTACCAGTGCTCCACAAAGTTCTTATGAACAACAAAATATGCAATCACAAAAGATAAAATTTTTAGAGGCGGCTGATACCCCCAAAGAAATCTACAATATTCATAGTTTAGTAAAACCCTTATCACCTTATGAAATTCAAGCAGGCACAATTATTCCAGCAGTACTTTTAACGGGGGTGAATACCTCTTTGCCGGGAACAGCGGTTGCTCAAATTAGTGAGGATGTTTATGACACAGTAACGGGGCAATATTTATTACTTCCTAAAGGTTCTAAAGTGATTGGTGAATATGATCCCAAAATTTCTTATGGACAAGAACGCGTTTTAATGGCTTTTACACGAGTTATTCGGCCTGATGGATCATCTATTTTATTGAGTAAAACAACAGGGACTGATTTACAAGGGAGTGCGGGGGTGAAAGGTGATGTGAATAATCACTGGATGCGAATCTTGGGCGCTGCGACATTATCGACAATTTTAAGTGTTGGTGCCGGGGTGGCGGCGGATAATCAAGGAAATGATAATACCAATTATCGCAGTGCAGCACAGAATGCTATTTTAGGTGGCGCTGGGGCAATTGCACAAACGGGTCAAGGTCTAACGGATCGTGCGATGGACATCCAGCCCACATTGACAATTCCCTCTGGTTTTGAATTTAACATCATTGTTCAAAAAGACATGATTTTAGAGCCGTACAGTTATGCGACTTAGTAAGACAGAAAAAGCATTAGTTTCTTTAATAAAAAAATCTTATCCTAAGGTAGAGGCTATTTATTTATTCGGGAGTTTCGGAACAAAATTCGAAACGCCAGCTAGTGATATTGATTTGGCTATATTATTGCCATCTGCAACAAATACTGTTGCTTTATGGGAAAAATCTCAAAAAATTGCTTCGAAAATGAGGCGAGATGTGGATTTGATTGATCTCAAACAGGTTTCTACTGTATTTCAATATCAGATCATCAACACGGGCAAACGTCTTTATTGCCCAGACACAGCTAAATGTGATTTTTTCGAAAATAATGTGTTTTCTGAGTATTTAGATTTTAACCAACGACGCAAACCCATTTTAGAAGATATCGAACAACGAGGAAGAATCTTAAGTGAAAGATGATGTCATTGTTAATAAAGTGGAAACTATTGAACGCTGTATTAAACGTATTCAAGAAGAATATATCGGTTTTGAAACAGAATTTAAAACGAATTATACCAAACAGGACGCCATTATTTTGAATTTGCAACGTGCTTGTGAAGCAACTATTGATATTGGCATGAGAATGATTCGTTTAAAAGAATTAGGTATTCCCCAAAGTACTCGGGAAGTTTTCGTAAAACTTGAAGAGGCAAATATAATTTCTCAACAATTAAGTCAACACCTTCAAGCAATGGTGGGTTTTAGAAATATTGCCGTACATGATTACAGTAGACTTAATCTCGAGATAGTGAGAGTTATTGTTGAAGATTATTTACAAGATTTAAGATCATTCTGTAAAATTGCTTTGGAAAAATAACTTGAATTTTGTGAATTTATGTCAGTGATTATTTGATGTGGGGTGATTTAAGATTTTCTTAAGATTTATGTGCTAAAATATTAATTTAAGGCCAGCGATTTCGGAGCTCAATGAAATTTAGCTCGGGAATCGCTGATTTAAAGCGAGTATATTTTAATTATGGCAAATAAACGAAAATCTTGGGGTAAATTCATCGTTGATGGCAATTTAGAGGGAACGGATGATGGTTCACACACGACTAGTGGCATGAATTTTTTAAAATCTTTAACTAAAGTTCCATTAGCGCTTTTACAACAGGTGAAACAGAATCGACTAGCCATTACATTATCCAAACAGGCTAGACCCGAGCTTGGCCCTCGTCCCAGTTTAGGTCCTCCTCGTCCAAGCCCTGGTCCAGGAAGCCCTTATAGTCCATTTCGTGCCCCGTCGCCTGAGGAAGAAGAACCTGAAGATGAAAAATAGGGCACATTAACGTCATTTATGGATAATAATGGCCTAATTGATATCATTTAAAATTTAGTACTATTAATATGTTCGAAAATTTGATTTTAGGCATTAACCATTACATTGAAGTTTATGGTCAAGATCCCTTATTTTGGTTATCGTGGGGATTTTTTTTATATTTCTGTAGTGTGTTTGTCTACACAATTTTGCGAAAATTATTTACTAAAAAAACAAAGAGTCAAGAGGCGCTCAAAGGTACTCCTACAGAACCTATTGTTTCCTTGTCTGAACTTAAACCCAAGCGCTCCAAAACCGATGATATTGATTATGGACGATTATCGGGAGAAGATGTGATTGCAACGAAACTCGATTTGGCTCATGCCTATATAGAAATGAATGATCATGATCATGCAAAAGAAGTATTGGAAAGTGTCATCGCGGAAGGAAACGATACCCAAAAAGCAGAAGCGAAAGATTTGTTAAAGAACATATGATTTATGCGCATTGCACTTTGTTTGGAATATGATGGGTCCCATTTTTATGGATGGCAATATCAAAATCCTCAACTAAGAACTGTTCAAATGGTGCTTGAACAAGCACTTTCAAAAGTAGCAGACAAACCGATTCAAGTAGTTTGTGCGGGCAGAACCGATAAGGGCGTTCACGCACTTAATCAAATAGTTCATTTTGATACGGATGTATCACGATTAGAAAAAGCCTGGGTTCTGGGCGGTAATGCTTATTTGTCTCGTGATGTTTCAATCAAATGGGCTAAACTAATGCCCGATGATTTTCATGCGCGTTTTTCGGCAAAGTCACGTCATTACCGCTATTTTTTGTATGATCATCCCATACGCTCCGCAGTCAATCGTCAATATGTCGGGTGGTTTTATAGCAGTCTTAATGAAACTTTGATGCAAAAAGCAGCTCAATATTTACTGGGTGAACATGACTTTTCATCTTTTCGTGGAGCGGACTGCCAATCGTTATCTCCTGTACGAGAAATTTTTGAAATCAGTGTTCAGCGTCAAATTTTGGAAAAATTTTCGTATGCTTGTATTGTTATCGATGTGATTGCCAATGCATTTTTGCATCATATGGTACGCAATATTGTAGGTGCATTGATTCCTGTGGGGCAGCAACAACAACCTGTTGAGCATATTCAAAAAATTTTAAAAACTTGTGATCGAAAAGCAGCCGGGTTAACTGCTTCACCTAATGGATTATTTTTGGTAGGAGTAAATTATAACGAGAGGTATAATCTAAAAGATTTCCCCGCGGCTTGTGGCGGGGATTTTTATTGATCGCTTTAAAGAGAAAAAAATATGAGTTGGTTTACACGATTGCTTCCTTCCATTAGTTCAAAAGGTCATAAAAAAGATATTCCTGAAGGGATTTGGAGCAAATGTGAAGAATGCCAATCTATTTTGTATCGTGCAGAACTCGAGCGAAATTTAATGGTTTGTCCTAAATGTCAACATCATATGTATATTAGCGCTCGGAACCGATTGCTTCATTTTTTGGATAAAAATGGTACAGAAGAAATCGCGGCAGACTTAGAAACGCTAGATTGGTTGAAATTTAGTGATAGACGCAAGTATAAAGATCGTTTGCAGGCTGCACGCAAGAAAACCGGCGAAAAAAGCGCATTAGTAGTTTTTCACGGCAAATTAGAAAAAAAAGCAATCGTTGCGTGCGCGTTTGAATATGAATTTATTGGCGGATCAATGGGGGCAGCAGTAGGTGAAAAATTTGTGCAAGCTGTTCAAATCGCTTTAAAAAATCGCATTCCTTTAGTTTGTTTTTCTGCAAGTGGCGGAGCAAGGATGCAAGAAGGTTTAGTTTCATTAATGCAAATGGCTAAAGTAAGTGCTGCACTTGCGAAGTTAGATGAGGCCAAAATTCCTTATATTTCAGTTTTAACGCATCCGACCATGGGTGGAGTATCTGCAAGTCTTGCCATGCTTGGTGATATCATTATCGCAGAACCCAAAGCTTTGGTAGGTTTTTCTGGTCCTCGAGTGATCGAACAAACGATCCATCAAAAATTACCTGATGGTTTTCAACGGAGTGAATTTTTACTTGAACATGGCGCAATCGATATGATTGTAGATCGCAGAGAACTTCGTGTAAAAATAAGAAGTTTATTGGAAAAGATATATAAATAATGACGCTTTATGCAACACTACCATTTTTAATTCTTAATTAATTTATGGTCCTTATACAATGGCTTTCAAAACTTGAGCAATCGAGACGTTCCGAATCTCCGGTAAAAGCACTTGCTGAAACAAAATTATTGGTTGAAAAACTGGGAATTTTGTCTTGTTTTAAAAATGTGATCACAGTCGGGGGTACGAACGGGAAAGGCTCTTGTGTCGCACTCTTAGAATCTATTTATTTAGCTTCGGGATATCGTGTCGGAACCTTTACTTCACCTCATCTCTTCCGCTTCAATGAACGTATTCGTATCCAAAATCAACCTGTCAAAGATGAGCTTATTTGTAAAGCTTTTGAAAAAATAGCTGCCATTCAAGGCCCCATTACGTTAAGTTATTTTCAGTACTCATTTTTAGCGGCCCTTTTGATTTTTAAAAACGCGAATTTAGATTTAGTGATTTTAGAAGTGGGGATCGGTGGGCGATATGATGCGGTGAATGTGATTGAACCTGATCTTTCCATTATCACTAACATTGGCATGGATCATATGGATATCTTAGGAGATACTCGGGAGAAAATTGCTATTGAAAAAGCAGGGATCATGCGCCAAGGGAAACCCGTGATTTGTGGCGATCTTCGTCCTCCTCAGAATATTTATACACTCGCCGAGGAGAAGGGGGCACGACTTTATGTGCAGGGAAAAGATTTTGAGTACCAATCGAAAGATGATTATTGGAATTTTCAATTAAAAAATAAGGAATTAAGGCGACTTCCTCTCCCTCAAATTGAACTGATCAATGCGGCCACGGTGTTGATGGCGATCAATTGCTTTCAAAAACATTTAGTTACTGATGAAAAAAACATTCAGCAAGGATTAAAAAATGTTTTTATGCCAGGCCGATGCCAACTGATCACTTACCAAGACATCCCGATTTTATTTGATGTTGCGCATAATGTTCCTGCTGTAGAAAATTTAAAACGTAATATTCAATCACGCCATGTTCGGGGGAATGTATATGCTGTTTTTGGTATCATGAGTGACAAAGATGTTAGGGGTGTTTTAAGCACGATGTTAGCGATTATTGATCGCTGGTTTGTTGCGACGTTACCGGAGCCGAGAACCGTCTTATCAGAGCAAATAAAAGCGATACTTTTAGAACAACAAATAGCACCTCATAAAATCCAATGTTATAATAATCCTACTTTAGGGTTTCAAGAGGCATTAAAACAAGCTTCGTCTAAAGATCTTATCGTGGTTTTTGGTTCATTTAGAACCGTTGCCATTATTATGCAATATGCGGGGGAATAAAATACTATGGACTCAAAAATGAAACATCGTTTAATTGGACTTATCGTATTGGTGGCATTGATTGTTATTTTCTTACCGATGCTTTTTAAGAAAGAAAGTCAGGAAGTATCTATGATTGTGCAATCACCTCAAAAACCAAGCGTGAGTGAGGATAAGTTGACAATGCCTGTTACAGAATCATCTGAGGGTGTGGTATCTCAAGTACCATCAGAATCAGAACAAGCAGCCCCAGAAATATCGGAAGATGAAGAAGCTGCTTTACCGAGCGAGGGAGAAGAAACAATTCAGCCGCCAGCGCCGGAGGTAACGCCAGTCATTCCAGCAGCTCCGGTAACGATAAAACCGCAGGTCATCGCAATTCCGAAACAACCTATAGTAGCTACTTCGGTCGCATCTGTCGTTGCCAGACCGCAAGTGAAGCTTCCAACGAAGCCGCAAATAACAACACCTACTATCACTACTGTCACGACGAGTGTAAAGCCTCCAATCAAAGTAACTAAAGTAAGTCCGAAGCCTATTTATACACCCATTATTCATGCACCCAAGATCATTGCACCTCAAAAAATGGTCTCTGTTCCAAAAATTTCTTATCAAAAACGCAAACAGGTGGCACAAAAACTGGATCGAGGTTGGGTTGTTCAAATGGGTAGTTTTACAGAAAAGGCACGGGCCGAAAATTTGGTGAAACGATTGCAAAAATCTGGGTTTAAAGCCTTTAGTTATCAAACGAAAACAGCTAGAGGAATGGTTATTCGGGTTTATGTGGGCCCAGTGGTTCATCGGGATCAAGCAGAGGTATTGCTCCAAAAAGTTCAACAAAAAATGAAACTCAAAGGATTTGTTGCGTCTTATAAACCCACAAAACTTTGAGGAGTCTAAAAAATGGATATCTTTAGTTATTTCAATTGGTTTGATTATACATTAATTGCAATTGTTATTTTTTCTTTATTAATTGGTCTTATGCGGGGTATGTTGCGCGAATTGCTATCTTTAGCAACATGGCTCGCTGCTATTTTAGTTGCCATTTTCTTTTCGAGTCATTTGGCAGGATTTTTTGGGCAGCATATTAAATCACCTATTTTTGCATCTATCTTAAGTTTTATTTTGTTATTTTTTATTACGTTTATTATTGGTACTTTAGTGAATTACATCATTTCGGGTTTGGCAGGGAAATCAGGTGTTTTATTTATCGATCGTTTACTGGGGGCTTTGTTTGGATTCATCCGAGGAGTAGTTATAGCACTTTTCATGATATTAGTTATTATTAATACAGGGTTTAAAAAAGCAGATTGGTTTACGCAATCTCTATCTTCAAAACAGTTAAGCAGTATGGTTGAAAATCTCACGAAAGAATTTATAGCGCCTATCATGCAAAAGAAACACCCAGTTGGAGAAATAAAATCATTAACTTCCGATATAGCAAAAAATAAGTAGAGACAAGTCGCGACCTGTCCGTACAGTATATATATGAAACGTAACTATCAATTGTTATTTTTAAGTTTTATATTATGGGGGGGCGCTTTATTTTGCTTTGCTCAAGATTTTAAAATGGTAGGGATAGCGGGTTACTCCACAAATTTAAGTTCCGATAAAGCTCAGTTTGTTCATTCAATCATTACTGTTACCAAACATATTAATTTACAGATTTATAAAAAACAATCACGGCTTATAAAACTTAATCAAGCATTTCTTAAAGGACAGCAACTATCACGAGCGGATCGAGAGTGGCTTGAAAATTTAGCAAAATATTATTATGTTAATACTTCGGATTTCTCAAAAAGAGCTGTTTTTCGAGTGCTAAGAAGACGCGTAGATGTTTTACCTATTTCTCTTGTGGTGGCTCAAGCAGTTTATGAATCGGATTGGGGCCAATCTCGTTTTGCCAAAGTAGGGAATAATTACTTTGGTCTTCGATGTTATACGAAGGGTTGTGGCCTTGTGCCTGCACAGCGGCCAAAAGAAGCTGTTTTTGAAGTAAAACAATTTCCTAATATGACCGCAGCTGTTCAATATTACATCCATACATTAAATACGTTTAAACATTATAAAAAGTTACGGGATCTGCGTTATGAGCAGAGAATGGCGGGTGAACCATTGGATGGTACATTACTTGCGGCAGGACTCGAGGCTTATGCTCAGCAAGACTATTATATTAAAGCAATTCAGAGTATTATTAAGCAATATGAATTTTATAGATATGATTGATGCATATCATATGATCCGAAGAGGATATTTTTATGGCGAAACGATTTTTTTTAATATTATGTTTTTTGGTAAGCGCATTAGTTACTATTTCTAGTGTTTATGCAGAGAATGATGATATGGAAGCTTATGACCCCGTTGACCAGCTTACTAAAATTTTTTCAAAACCTTATCAACCGGACCGATCCGATTTTGTTCCTGGCGATCCAGGCTATTATCGTATCTATGAATATTTTTTAGTCGTTAAGGATTATACAAGTGGGGAAAAGGAGGAAGTTTATGCACACATCGACGGAAAAGTATATTGCAGCAATGGGAATGATTGTCAACCTCGTCCTGTCAAAAAGGGTTGGATTGTTCCTTCTATACGGTTAAGCGTTATATCGGGCACCTTAACCGAAGCAACTTGTGCTATTGGGAATAGTGATTTGTTTAGAGGGCCTGATGGATCCGACCAAATCACTTTTGAATTTTTGGATGATAAATAGCTTTGATTTTATAAAGATTTTATCAAGCGATTTGTCAGCCAGTTGTTTTAATTTTTCTAATGGAGAATCATTATGTTAACTTGGGTATTAGTTGCTAATTCAAGCGAAGCTTATTTATATCAAAGTGAAAATTTACGTACCGAAGGGCTCACCTTAATTAATGAATTTCGACATCCTAAGAGTCGAAAGAAAGGGTTGGATTTATTAACGGATCGTCCTGGGCATTATGGAACAGATCATGGCGCACGGAGTGCTTATGAAAAATATGATCCCAAAGAAATTGAAGCAGAACGTTTTGCAAAAGAATTGATTGCTGAGCTTGGACAGGGCGGGAAAGTGCGCGATTGTAAGAAAATTATTTTTATTGCTCCCCCACATTTTTATGGATTACTGAAAAAAGATTTAGCTTGTCATGAGGCTGAAATTGTCCATATTGCTAAAGACTATACCAAATTGTCACCCGAGGAGCTTCTTTCGCGTATACGAGAGCAAATATTAGTCTAAGAAAAAAATCCTAAATGAATGTTAACCTGACACATGCTATTACCATAAGTTTTTTGGTTTTATCTTTATTTCTGTGTTTTAAGGCTGTTTGGAATCTTATTACGGCTTGTAGACAGAGACGATTGGGTTTGAAAGAAATTGGTTTGTGTCGAGGACTTTACACCGTTGAACTGATCCGTCCGATGGTGTTTTTTAAATTATTCGCCAGCTGCCTCACTGTAGCTGCGTTGCCTCAGTATTTCATGCATATTGCTCTTACCTCTGGTAAAAGCCAACTCGCCGCTTCCTATTTATATGTCATGTATCAAACGATCTATATTTTGATGATCATTCCTGGTGGATTTTTAGTTGAAGCACGAAACCTTAAACGTTTATATATTTTAATTACACTGCTGGAAGCCATAGCATGGTTAATTTTTGGATTTGCTCAAAATTTTTGGGTAATTTTTTTGATTCAGACGGTGTTTGGTTGTTTAGTCCCTCTTTCTTCCGCCACGGAATATGCTTACCTCTTTAAACTATCCTCCGAAAAAAGACGTAATATTGCTATTGCGCTTTATTCAAATACTTTAAGGGGAGCCATTATCTCGGGCGTTTTTATTGGCAGCATCTTAGTATCTTATTTTGGCGTGCGTAACGTTTTTATCATAGCAAGCGGTATTGTTTTATTAACGGTATTTTATTCATTTATTTATTTGCCCAGGATCAAGCCTAAACACGATATTCGCATTAAAAGAATTCCATTAAGATCATTCGATATAAAAACAGCGTTAAAGAAATTTCCCTTATTCGTTCGAGATATTAATTTTTTAAAAATCGTTATTTTTGTGGGGTTTTCAATAGGTTTATTAGACGATGGCGTTGTGCTATTTAGTATGCCTTTACTTTTGGCGCATTACCATTTTACTTATGTGGATATAGGTACTATATTGGTTCTTTTCTCTATGGGATTTTTTGTCAGTAACAAATATATTTCTAAAAAAGCAGATAAATTACGGCAAGAAAATCGCTTTTTGTTTTGGGGTTTGTTGGGCTCTGCCCTCAGCCTTATTTTGATCGCAAGTTTTGATTTAGGATTTATTCCTAAAATGTTTCGTTCTACCAGCGTTATAATAGCGATGATAGGATTGTTATCTTTAGGGATATTTAGAGGATTTTTGTTTTCACCTGCTATCGGGAGCATTTCCCAAAATAGAGTAGCCTTAAAAACGGGTAGAAATGTTGCTTTATCGTTCTATAAATTATTCCAAACTTTTGGTACGATTCTAGGGCCTATATTAATGATGAATTTGTTAATCTATTTTAAATTTTCTCCCTTAGTTTATGCAATAATAGGGGGTGGATTATTTATATTTGCTTTCATATTTTTAAGTACATTTTATCTCAACATAAATAGGAGTACATAAAAAGTGTTTATGCTCCTGGGCAGTTTGGTTGATCTTATCCTTCCTTTAAAGGATGATTTTACTATTGATCAAGCAATCCTTCGTAAATTGGTACGGCTACATTTTGCTGCTTTTACTGATGGAGTTTTGTTATCACATGCGATAACCGAACTTCGATATCTTACGCCCCAACAACGTGAAGAAGTGATAAGAACCGTTGCAGAAGAACTTGCATCGCGCCTGCCATTAATTGTGGAAACGACAGGACCTAAGCTTGAGACCACACTAGATTTAAGTTTAGAAGCGCAGCTTTTAGGTGCTGATGCCTGTTTAATAGCCCCTCACAAAGGTTTAGCTGTAACAGATCTTTATGATTATTTTATTGAAATCGCGAGACAAATTGCTATTCCGATTGTATTACACGATGTTCAAGGAAGTAAATTAACGCCTAATATCATTGCAAAATTGATAAGAATAGGGAATATCGTAGGTATATTGGAAGAATCCTCTGATCTTATCCGAGCACAAAAAATTGAAAAGTTAATACCTGAACATGTGGGGGTTTATGCGGGGGATGATGCGAGCGCTATGGAATTTGTTTTTTATGGGGCGCAAGGTGCTGTTTCAGCAACGGCCAATGTAGCTCCAAAAGCCATGTTTGATTTATGTAAGGCTTCGTTAACTCAAGATCGACTCACTGCAGAAAAGAAAAACTTGAGGTTGTTTCCTTTATATGAACAACTTGATACCGGCTCCCCTGTGGCGATAAAATGTGCATTACATATGATGGGGCTGATTGCATCGGAAGCGAGTTTTTTGGGGAATAAATTAACAGAAGAAAATAAAGATCGTTTAAAACAGTCGTTAAAACTAGCTGGTATGCTATGATAAACGAAAATTAGGAGAAAATTGTTCATGAAAAAATTGCTTATTTTAACTTTTTGCATGCTATTTATATCAGGATGTGAAACTTTGCATATGTCCAAAACCAAGGCGCCTGACATGAATACTGGCTCTATTCAGCCCATGAAAATTTATCCCCATTCTTTAAAAGCGAAAAATTTTAAAGCTTACTATCCTATTCCTAAAGCAGGTTCGGTTGCCCAACAAGGATTAGTGGATGTTCTTCCTCCAGGTATGGACAAGGGCAAGGAACAGGTACAGCAAGCCCAATCAGGTCATTACACAAGCAATCCTATTGTCAATCCTATCGAAAAAGTCATGAGCAAGATTGACTAATTTCCCCTTCTTAGCCGGTGTAGCTCAGTTGGCAGAGCAACTGATTCGTAATCAGTAGGTCAGAGGTTCGACTCCCCTCACCGGCACCAGATTTTTCAATGGGGTTGTTGGGATCAGCACATTTGTTATCCTTCCCGAACTTGATTCAGAATCCAGTGAAATCAAAGACTTATAATCTTTCCCATCTTTGGCCTGTTATGACCAACTTGTTCATACCCGTCCGGTGAAAGGTCTCGTTAACGTTCAAAAAAGAAATCCAACTACCGCTTTCTCAATCCTGTCAACGTGTCATTCTTTGAACGAATACACGTTACGTATTAATACGCACTTCCACTTATATTTCAGATTTCCTTAATAATTAGATGTTATATTTTGTATTAAAGAGACGATATTTCCGCCAAGTAGAAAATATTGGTTTATAAAGGTAATAGAGCAATGAGTTATAGCATTAATATAAAAATAGAAGATTTAATAAAAAAACTGCAAGACAATATAAGCTACCTATACCAAGATCATATTGATTTGAACAAAATTCCTTTTCCTAGCTTGATTAGGGCTGTCAAAGAAATTGGGGAAGGTATGTCTTATATATTTGACAAAAATTATAATAATCATAATCAAATAGCTAATGATTTTATCAAAACTATACATACAAATATGGATTACTGTAGATTTATAAAAGGAAACACTCCTTGTTATTGGGTTGTCTGGCAAAGTAGCCAGGGGGAAATTGAAGAAGGAGAAATTTTATATACATCTTGGTTTAAAAATTTTATGTATAATATGATACAAACAAGGAATTTTTTTGAACATTTATATATTGGATATTTAATATATTTAAATCGCGGAGATGATTATGCTTTACTCTCTAGTGAATTAGTAAAATTTTGTGAGGACATAAAGCAACCATTAGAAAAATTCAATGAGATTTTGGAAGAGGTAAAGCAGGATCTCTTATCAAAAAAATCAACATTATCATTAATTTCTAAACAAAAAATACCAGGTTACAATTTGAATTTTGATGAGATAGTTAAGGATAGATTCAACTCTGACATTTTTTATTATTTATTTAAAATATGGGAAAAAATAAAGACATTATATCTTCAACAAATTAAAAATGAAGATAAAACATTAGGACTAGCTACTTTAATTGGTGAGACGAGTAACATTTTACGTTATATACAAAATAATGAAGGTTTTAGGTCTGTTTTTTCTGAATTATTAGCAAAGAAACGCTATAATCGAGCTATAAATATTTATTCTTCTGAATATTATCAAAATAAAGAAGGAATATGGCGAGAAATACAAGCAGAGACAGTAAAAACTCTAAAAGACATTACAGAAATTCGTAATAACCTAGCTCATTCTTTTCATAAAATCGATCCGAAAATGATCTATGAGCAAGCAAAATTCCATATTGAGTTATCGGAGTTTATTGATAATAGTTTTTTGGATGAGCTTTCAGGGGCGATAGATCCGAGAACACTTGTCCCAGGTATAAATATGAAACCTGTTGAGTTATTAGAATTTGCTAAATTAGAGAGAAATAACATAATAGAAGATTTAGATGCAGAAAAAAAAGAAATATATAATAATATTGGGACATGGGTTTCGAGCAGGGAGAATATTAATGATGTTCAGCGAAAATTTCTTTATCATGATTATGTATATGAAAATTTCATAAGAGGAGAGCAATATCTACATTTGTCCAAAGAAGAAGATTTTAAAAAATATCCTAAAATACAAGAAATAAAAAATCAAATAAAGGAATTATTTGAGTATATCTCAAGCGCACAAAATCCATATCATAAAATTAATAAATTAAGAAAAGAATGTAATGAATGCTGTGAAAAAATGGAACAGGTGATATTTGATATTGAAAATAGGAGAAAAATAATATCTCCTTCTTGCTATGATAATAAAATAAGGAGAATAATGGATCGTTATAATGAGTTAAATGAAACAATTTTATCTATTAAGAAGTTACATGAAGATCTAAAGTGCTTCTATGAGGAATTTTGTAAAAAAAATGTTAAATTGAGTAAAAACTTGAATATTATAAAGACAAACTGTGAACATTTCAAAAAATCTATTCATAGTATTTTGCCCTATATAGAATGGAATGTGGGGAAAGAAGAAAGAGAATTGCCACGAGAGCTTTTAGATAAGTGGGTCAAATTAATTATAGAAATGCCTAATTATAATAAAGTCAGGGGCGACCTAGAAAATAGGAGAAGCAAAGATTTTCAAAAGTCTCTCCAATATCTTCCTTCTCAAACCTTTTTTGGAGTTAAGAAAGGTAAGTTTTTTAAAGCCCAAATTGAGGACAGACATAAGAGGTATCAACAGAAAAATAACCGAGTACCGAGCGATGAGTCTGCTCAAAATCTATCTGAAGGAAAGCGATTAGAAAGCTTAGCAGCAATGCGAACGTTATAATGAGGGTCAAAACAAGACAGTTTTAAAGATCAGATAATTGTAGGTTTGTGTCTATAACCCATAAATGGGTCTAAGCTCAACTTTCCCTCAGGATGGTCATGAACTACAATTTTGCCTTCTCTATTAAAAATACTATGACGAATCCATTCTGAGATCCTTGGCCCACAATATTTATCCATCCACTGAGCTATTTTTAAAAGAGATTCTAGATATTTCTTCTTCCTTTCTTCTCCTCGATCAGGAGATCGTAATATTTTTTGAATTTTTTCAAAGCTCTTACTTTGCACCCTTAAACCATATTTCTCTTTCCATTTTTTATATGTTAATTTGTTTGAAAAATTTGGAAAAACTATAAAAAAACGATATCGATGGTATCTCTTGGGTATATGAGCAATTACTAATCGTTCCCCCTCTCCATTTAAGTAAGTCTGCTTTAAGGAAATTTTGCCTTCACTATATAAAATATCTCTATTGTAAGAGTTTTTTCTTGCATATTCTGGGTCAAAAACATATACCTCTACGTAACCTGTAACAGGATGTTTTGGTCTCCCTGTAAAACGACGATAATGGGGATTTCTAAAAATAGACTCAATTTTTTCATGACGTACCCCTGACCCATACAAAATTGCTTTCCCGGGAAAACGTGTAAGAGATAAGAAAGGATTTTTAGCTGAAGGAAAACCGTAAACCGATTGGATGCTTCCCTTAATTACTAAACCTTTAAAAGCCATGATATATTGTTGCATTAAACGAAATGATAAACGCTCAAAACTTCTGATCGTTTTATACTTGCTTGGGTCATCTTCTGCTTTTTCTGTTTCTTTCCACTTGGTTTTTATTTGTTTAACCCTTCGTCTCTTTATGGGGGATTCTATTTCTTCCTCGGAACTACTAGAGCTTTCCTCGTGAGTTTCCATTTCCTGAAAAGCAGGGTCTTTGATCGCTAAACTAAAAGTATCTTCGCTTTCAAATTTTTTAGCTTTAATTCTTTCTTTTTCTTCCAAAGAAAATCCTTTTTTAAAATGAAGTCCACGATACTCGACTAATGCTAAATTTTCACACCCACTTTCCCCTTCATTGTATAAATCAATCCTGTTTTGCAAAGAGATTTTGCCAGGATATTCTTCTTCTTCAGAATCAGAGCTTAGGTCGTAAATGGAACTCTCAACTTCTGAATCAGTGCTTTCTTCATCTGTTGTATCTGCTTGATCTGCTAGCATTGCTGCAACTTTTTCAGGATAATCCTCTCTCTTTCTTTCTTTAGGGTCGTTTACCAATTCGTAAATTGTGGGTTCATCTAATCCAGGTTGGTAATTTAAAAAATCTCGAAGTTCCGTGCCCTCGGTTAATTCATATTCTTTTTCTGATACAAAATCTCCAAACTTCAGTAATCTGGTAACATTCCTTTGATCGCGATTTTGGAGCAAAATAGTCATTAATCTCCGACCAGATTCATCCCTCTCATTAAAATCAATAACACCGGCGGCTAAAAAATCTTCCCAATGCCACAAACGTCGATAGTGGTAATCAAAATGATTTTCTTGCAAACGGTAAAATAACGATTTGCCACCAAAAGCTTTTTGTGGTTCGAATAAAGCAATAAATTTTGTTTTAGTTTTGCCTGCTGAGATTAATTCTCTAACTTCAGTTGGATTTTTGCTCGCATGAATTAGATCTAAAATAGCACTGGGAAATCTAGAAAGTTTTTGAGTAACTAACTCTCTAAGTTCTTTTATCCGCGGTTTTTCTTCCTCTGAGATTTCTGCTGAATGAAGTTGTTCGAGAATTTTTCGAAGTAAGCTTTCCTCTCGATCCTGTCTTGTGCTAATACCGTTAGAAATACGATTTTTTAATATACGGAAACGCTTAGAATCAGCAAGATTATATTTTGCTTTTTCTGATACAGTAATTATCATTTTGGCCTCCTAAATATTGAAACGCATTCAACAAATAGCGGAACGTACAAATGGACAGTTATTCAATAGGTTTTTATTTGTAGTATTTTATTGCAAATTTTATTTTTTTTAACATGTAGAAGCAAAGGGTCAAATCCTGACGGAGCCCCCAAATATTTTTAAACATAAGCATAACAAATTACTTTCTTGGAGTAGAAGGGGGCGAATTCCTTTTTACGTTTTATAAACAATATCGTTACTCAACTTTCCCTTCACGTCATTTAACAACCTGGCATAATCACTTTTTAATTTCTCATTAGTTGCTAACATTTTTTAATGCGAACAATCAAGGAAGATAAGCTAGCTATTCACATTTTTACATTTATTTTTCCCATTTTTTCTGCTTATGAATAGGTTTATAATTAAAAAGAAAACGTAAAACGCGATCTGACCCCTTGATCTAACAGCGTGAATACTGGATTTAGAAGCCAGACAAAACGTAAAACGGTATTTGACCCCCTTTCAAAACAACGTTAAGGATTGACCACTCAAATACCAACTCGTTACTCGGTTTGTCCAATAGCCCCGCTTTTCCTCATATTTTAATTTCATCTCCCGCTCCTTATTTTTATCTCAGGAACGCTATTGTTTTATCTTTTTTTATTTTTTGTAGAGACCATTCACCGGACAGCTACGTTACGTAAAAATACGTAATTTTACAACACCTTAAGTTTTTCTTAAGAATTCGATGCTATATTAATTTTATCGTGGCTTGCCACAA
>JAFGHQ010000097.1 GCA_016930035.1 Gammaproteobacteria bacterium
CAGAAGCTTCCCTAGCTGAAAGTTAACCGTGATTTTTATCGCTGATTTGCAATCAGTGATAAAAATCACGGTTTCCTTTGAACAGCATGGTCATTTTTCGCGGGGCGAAAAATGGGGGTGATAATGTCAATTTTTGTTTCTCCGAAATTCACGTTAAATAAGCTCTTTAAGCTCATAAAGTAACATGAGGGCTTCTTTCGGCGTTAGTGAATCTGGATGAAGCCGCTTCATTCTTTCGAGGAATAAATCCAACTTGGAAGGCTCTTTTTTAATCAATAAATCTTGTTGAACGCTGCTATTTTGGCGAGTGACGCTATCTTTTTCGAGCTGATAGAGCTTTTGCCTGGCAAAATGAATCACTTCCTGTGGAACTCCTGCAAGTTGGGCAACCTGAAGTCCATAACTTTGATTGGCGGCCCCTTCTTGCACCGCATGTAAAAAAACAATCTTATCTTCATGTTCCATAGCATCAAGATGAACATTGGCCACAAAAGGAAATTCCTTGGGTAAAACCGTTAATTCAAAGTAATGCGTTGCGAATAGTGTAAATGCACGTACTTGTTGAGCTAAATAAGCTGCGGCGGCCCAAGCGAGCGATAATCCATCAAACGTACTAGTCCCTCGACCAATTTCATCCATCAGCACTAAACTTTGTGCAGTTGCATTGTGCAAAATGTTAGCAGCTTCTGTCATTTCTACCATAAATGTTGATCGGCCACTGGCTAAATCATCTGAAGCGCCAATCCGAGTAAAAATTCGATCGACGGGCCCAATAACCGCTTCCTTGGCTGGAACAAAACTACCCATATAAGTTAATAACACGATCAACGCAGTTTGACGCATATAAGTGGATTTGCCGCCCATATTCGGGCCGGTGACAATTAACATCCGCCGCTCGTTATTCAAAACGGCATCATTGGGAATAAACGGATCTTTTAAAACTTTTTCTACAACGGGGTGCCGCCCTGCTTTAATAAAAATACCCGGCTCATCTACTAATTTTGGCGCCACGTAGTGAAGCGAGTCTGCTCGCTCAGCTAATGTATTTAAAACATCGAGTTGCGCTAGCGCTTGCGCACAAATTTGTAACGGTTCTAAATGGTGTGACAACTGATCAATTAATTGATCATAAAGTGCTTTCTCAAGAGCTAATGCTCTACCCCGGCTGCTCAAAATTTTATCCTCAAATTCTTTTAATTCAGGGGTAATGAAACGTTCTGCATTTTTCAGTGTCTGGCGACGAATATATTCAACGGGAGCAAGATCGGATTGGCCTTTTGAAATCTCAATGTAATAACCGTGAACGCGGTTATAACCGACTTTGAGTGTTGAAATGGCCGTTCGTTCGCGCTCCCGAGCTTCCAACTGAATCAAATAATCACCCGCATGCTCGCTTAAAGCTCTTAGCTCGTCTAGCTCGGCATTATAACCCGGCGAAATTACCCCGCCGTCTCGAATCACAATAGGTGGATTTTCAATAATGGCTTTTCTAAGAAGCGCGACTAATTCGGGAAATTCACTAATATGGTTGGAGAGTCTTTTAAGTAAAGGTGCAGTTAAGTTGTTGAGGTGATGTTGAATTTCTGGCAATAAGGCCAACGTATCGCGAAGACGAGCCAAATCTTTGGGTCTTGCTGTTTTTAATGCAATTCGAGCTAAAATACGTTCCAGATCACTAACATACCGCAACAGTTCATGAAGTGAATTAAAATTTCGGATGTCTAAAATATTCCTGATAGCTTGCTGTCGATCCAAAATAGCATGCTTTAATCGCAATGGTTCATGAATCCAGCGTTTCAAAGCGCGCGACCCCATGGCTGTCGCTGTTTTATCAAGCACTGAACAAAGCGTGTTTTCAGCGCTTCCGCGCAAATTAACGGTCAATTCTAAATTTCGACGTGTAGCGGCGTCCAAAATAATATGATCTTCCCTTTTGACAACCCGGATCGCACGAATATGCGGTAAAGCTGTTCGTTGGGTATCTTTGACATATTGTAATAAACAGCCTGCAGCACTTAAGGCAATAGGAAATTCCAAGCAGCCAAATGCAGAGAGATCTTGGGTATGAAATTGTCGCGTTAAGAGCTGAACTGCACTGTCAAACTCATAATTCCAAGGCGCACAACGCCGAATCCCTGAAAAGTTTTCCAATAAAGACTCCTGTTCAAATGTTTCGCTAATTAAAATTTCAGCAGGATTCAAACGTTCGAGTTCACTGAATACGTGATCGTGGTTATCAATTTCCAAAATTTCAAATGAACCATTCGTGATATTAAGACTCGCCATGCCATAACGCTGATTTTGTTCATATAAAGAGACTAATAAATTATCTTTACGTTCTTCTAATAATGCTTCATCGCTTACTGTCCCGGGCGTAATAATACGAACCACTTCGCGTTCAACAGGCCCTTTGGAGGTTTCAGGGTCTCCGATTTGTTCACAAATGGCAACAGATTCCCCCAATTTAACCAATTTAGCTAAATAAGATTCAGCAGCATGGTAAGGAACTCCAGCCATAGGAATCGCTTTCCCCGCTGTTTGCCCGCGTTTGGTTAGCGTAATATCAAGTAATTTTGCGGCTCGTCTCGCATCATCAAAAAACAATTCATAAAAATCGCCCATACGGTAAAAAAGTAAGATATTTTTATACTGTGCTTTAATTTTTAGATATTGACGCATCACGGGCGTATGGTTTTCTAAACTTGCTTCTGTTACCATTTCACACATTCCGTTTTGTTAACATCGTAAGAACAGGTCGCGACCTGTCCCTACAAATTTTATACTACTAAAGTCTGTCTATGTTACCAAAAATTACCAAACTTGCTATGGCTGTTGGGGAAGCTTTGAAAAAAAGATCAATGAAATTAGTCACCGCTGAGTCGTGCACAGGGGGAATGGTTGGCGAAATAATGACCTCAATATCAGGGGCATCAATGTGGTTTGATTGTGGATTTATTACCTATAGTAACGAATCAAAAATAAAATTACTCAAAATATCCCGACAAAGCATTCAACAATTTGGAGCTGTGAGCGAGCAAGTTGCACGCGAGATGGCAGAAGGAGCTTTAAAACATTCTCTTGCTCAAATAAGCCTCGCCATTACGGGAATTGCAGGTCCTGCGGGCGGTACAAAAGAAAAGCCTGTCGGAACCGTTTGGTTTGCCTGGGCAGGAAAAAATTTTAAAACACGATCCATTTGCCAACATTTTACCGGCGATCGAGAGCAAATACGTACTTTAGCTACAGAGTTTAGTCTTAATCAAATTATCAAATTTATAAATACCAATACTTCCATACAGGATCAATAACCCCATACCTAGGGCATCCACATGAAAAATATCGTTATTGAAGCAAACAAACAATTATCTGAAAGCATTTTATGGAATTTACAAACAAAATTTTATGATGAGGAAGGAATCAATGCTTGGCATACTAAAGTTCCTTCTTACATTACGAGCAATCCATTCATTGCCAATAATTACGCGCTGCTCATCATTCGTTATATTCAAGCACTCACCCGTCAAAATAAAGCTCATCCTAATGCTCCTTTTTATATAATTGAGCTGGGAGCAGGTCATGGCCAATTTAGCTACTATTGCATGAAACGAATATTTGAATTACAAAAAACGCTTGGTCTTGAACAAGTGCCTATTTGCTACGTCATGACAGATTTTACTGAAAAAAATATCAATTACTGGAAAAATCATACTGCATTTGCGTCCTTTATCGCTGAACAAAAACTGGATTTCGCAAAATATAACTTGCAGGAAAGCAATCAAATTGAGTTGATAAACCAAAAAGTGGTTCTCTCTCAAGGTACTTTAGAAAATCCTGCAATTATTATCGCTAATTATATATTTGACACGGTTAAACAAGATGCTTTTCATATCGAAGATGGAAATACTTATGAAGCCCTCGTCAATATAAAAACCCCAAAAAATAATTACAAAAATAAACAGGTTGAAAAAACAGACAAGCTCGACATTAATTTTGCATATCAACCCATTGAAAATTTTTATTATAAACATCCTATTTTAGATCGTGTGTTATTTGATTATAGAACTCTCATCAAAAAAGGTAGTTTTTTATTTCCAATTGGGGCTTTTCATTCCTTGGAGGTATTAAGCGGACTATCCAAAAGAGGCCTTTTATTAATTTCGACTGACAAAGGATATAGTTCTTTACCCGAAATAGAGGATCGTTGTGATCCCTCGATCACTTTCCACGACAATTGTTTTTCTACCTCGGTTAATTTTCATGCTATAGGTTGTTACTTTGAGAAGAAAAAAGGGGAATTTCACCATCAATCCTTAAGAAATGGCATCAAAACTTCATTATTTTCAATAGGAACAAAATTTCGAGAACTCCCTGATTTTTTTCAAGCAATCGATACATAGAGCCTGTCCCAAAAACGTTGTTTTTCGGAGATAATTTGAATAAAACGTCGCTTGTTTTGATTTAGTGGTTGTCTGTGAAG
>JAFGHQ010000098.1 GCA_016930035.1 Gammaproteobacteria bacterium
ATGTTTTAAAGTTTGGTGCACCTAACATTCAGCAAATCTCAGGTGGCATATAGGTGGCGTAGTTTGGTGCGGACAAAAGCGGATAAATACGGATTAAGATAGAAAAAACAACAACTTGCGTTTTGGCCCCTTAATAAATCGATTTGTTGTTTTTTAATGACTTACGTCTATCATAATGGTTTAGGAAACCGATGCTCTATCCGCCTGAGCTATAGGGGGAAAATTGTTTTTTAATAACTTACGTTGCCATTTTTTGCCGCAAGATCGACAACATTGTCACAGGTGGCGTTGTTCAACCAGATCGTTCAAGCTTTCGGCCAGTTCGACGTTTTTCGCTCTCAGATTGATGAAATTTCCATGCGTTAATAAAATACAAATTTTGAACTATTCTTACCAACGCTTTTTCATTTATATTTTAGCTGGAAAAGCTGTAATCAATATTCAATATAACAAAGCTAAAAAGTTGATGAGCGTTTATGCTGGCTGTGAGCCGACATCTCCTCAAGGCTAAACATGATTGTTCAGCCAGCGCAGAACATCGGTAACAGACAATTCAAAGTTTTTATACGGGATCATGTTCGTGATCAACTCTTGCTCAAAGGCGCGATACAAGCGCAGGGCATTTTTTTTATCGGTAAATTCGAGGAGAATAGCTAACGCGAGCACGTCGGTGCCGGGATTTGTATAGCCCCAACCAAAGTTTTTCTGTTTTGTTTTGAGTAACTGAGAACTTGTATTGGGGGACAAGTACGCGCCATTGACAAAAACATGACGTGTCGATGCCTGGCCAAAGATGCTATCTATCATTTTCTCTCCCACCTAAAATCAAAAATTTGTACGCGACACACTTGTTATCCATCTTTTACCAATAAAAGTACACAACGAAAGAACGTCCACATTCGTAAGAAAACCGGAATCGGAAAATTGGAACGAAGAACAAGCAGAAAACAATCAAAGCATTTGAGTGCAATACAAAAGGCTGAATACAGGTTTAGTATTTTATTATAATAAATTTTTAGCGAGATGTCAAGATGTGGAGACAATTTTTTTTGAAATTGATTCATATTTTTTTCTATGCATGATTTTTTCAGGTTATTAAGGACTTTTTTAGCTTGTTTTTGTGTTGGTGCTGAATCGACAGATCGCACAATTTTATCACGCTGATAATGTAATAGAAAAAATATGTAAACGAGGATTGAAAAAATTTGGATAAAGAGGGTACGAGTTGAGAGAAAATAGAATTCAATATATTGACAATGTCCGGATATTTCTCATAAGCCTTGTCGTTTTGCATCATTTAGCAATAACCTATGGTGCTCCGGGAGGTTGGTATTATCGTGAAGGTCAGGCGGGTGCTATTGCGACAATTGTCTTGTCACTTTTTGTCGCTACAAATCAATCGTTCTTCATGGGACTTTTATTTTTCATATCAGCTTATTTCACCCGTGATTCGCTCAATAGCAAGGGTGTAAAGTTTTTCCTGACGAAACGGCTCATAAGACTGGGGATACCCTTGCTATTTTATTTTTTTGTTCTTTCGCCCATTGCAATCTATCTACCTATCTTGTACAATCAAACTTTAAATATTTCATTTTGGGAATTTTACAAGAGCGAGAAAGGATTTGGATTTGGGCCACTCTGGTTTATTGAAGTATTGCTCCTGTTTTCACTTTTTTATAGCTTGTTCCGCCTTTTTGCACAGTCATTTTTCAAAGATGCATATCCGCTGCGCGAAATGCCAAATACATCTAAAATTGTAAAGTTTATTTTTTTAATTGGCTTAATAACGTTTACTCTACGAATATGGCTACCCGTTGGATGGACTTTGGATCCTTTTAATTTTCAGCTTGCACATTACCCTCAGTATATTAGCCTGCTCCTTTTGGGGATTCTCGCACATAAGAATCATTGGCTAGACTCGTTTCGTCCAGCCAATAGTCTAAGATGGCTTTTGTTTGCACAGATTATGATGTTTGTTTTTTTCCCCTTGATTTTTTATTTTGGTGGTGCTGCAACAGGTGATATTGACAAATTTATGGGTGGTTTGCACATCCAATCATTTATGTATTCTTTATGGGAGCAATTTACCGGCATTGCACTCATGATAGGCATATTGGGTTTGTTTAAATACAAGCTTAATTGGCAGGGCACATTGGGACAACTGCTCTCCAGAAGTACATATGCGGTTTTCATCATACATCCGCCAGTTCTGCTGCTCATCTGCTTGAACCTGAAAACATTTGAGATTCCGTTGTTCCTTAAATTTATCATTCTTGCGATTCCAGTTTTGGCGTGCTGTTTTATTTTGGCTTATTTTATTCGCAAAATCCCTTTTGTGAAAAATGTGGTATAAATTTCTCTTTTCGCCGCATAAATAGCTACTATAGGCATTTAGTGCAAAATATGATTTGCAAAAGTATTTTCAATATGATATATTCTTATTCAATCACGGCGGTTTGGCCCATGTTAAGGAAAGGGGCTGAGCCTGATTATCTATCCTGACAAATGCAGAAACAGCGCGATAGAGTGGACTAGTGGACTATCATCTTTTACAGGGAAAATGATATCGAACTGTTGACAGCGCTACGAGGACATACGCTCTCAGGTGCAAAAGGAATTCAGGGATAATTTATTTTCGTTTTCATGATGTGCGGTATACATTCGCCTCGCATTTTGCTATGCAAGGTGGCGACTTGTTAACGTTAAAAGAGATTTTAGGCCACAGTTCAATGAAAATGGTTGAGCGATACGCGCATCTGGCACAAGTTGTTAAAAAACAGTATACGCGCCCATAGCTCAGCTGGATAGAGCAACGGACTTCTAATCCGTAGGTCGCAGGTTCGAATCCTGCTGGGCGTGCCAATATAAACAATAACTTGAAAGCCCTTTTCTAAAAGGCCTTTTTAGTTTTTACCTCCGAGGTGGCAATAGGGTGGCAATCGGAAAATTTGCCGCTGAGATTGTTCATGAGTTTCCGTTTGTGCGCAGACGCCAGGTGAGCATATCGCATGACCATTTTTAATGAGCTGTGACGCAAGATATCCTTTAATGCGAGAAGGTCTCCGCCATTCATGACAAAATGCGATGCAAAGGTGTGTCGGAGATCATGGAATTTAAAATCAGTGATGCCGGCTTTTGTCAGCGCTGTGGCAAATGGTCTCTTCACAGACAACAGCGGCTTACCGCGGGTACCAATAAAAACATACTCAGGATGATTATTTCGAATGCTCTCAAACAAAGTGACCAGATCATCATTTAGCGGAATAAATCTCTTCTTGTTATTCTTTGTTTCCTCAATCTCGATGTAAGGTTCGATGGAACTATCAAGATGCACGTTTTTCCACTTCAGACCCAAAATTTCCTGCAATCGCATTCCCGTATTTAGAGCAGTGATGACAATGGGCTTCAGAGCTGCATTACAAGCTTTAATTAAAGTCATCGCTTCCTCTTCAGACAAATAGCGAGTTCGTCCTGGGGGTTCTTCCAAAAAATCGACATCCTTTACGGGATTGGTTTTCGCATCGCCCCATTTTATTGCCAACGAATACATTCTTTTTAAACAGGCCAGCTCTCGATTGATTGTGGCATTCTTAACACCTTGCGAGCGGCGAAATGATTTGTAATCTTCAATATCCGATGGCTTGATAGCGATTAGACGTTTTCCTTTGAAATAGTTGCCAATATGGCTGGCGGACAATTCATCTCTTGCTCTGCTGCGCAGATGTTCACGTCGACTCAAATACGTTTTTATGAAATCCTGAACGAGTGGATTTTTGGCCTGTACTTGAAGACCATGCTCCCCATTAAGTAACTCTGAACGTTTCTTTTCTAATGTTCTTAATGCTTGCGTTTTCGTGGTTCCGCCGACGCCGCGGTAGCGAACTTTATTATGCATAAAATCGTAGAACCAAGCTTTTGAG
>JAFGHQ010000099.1 GCA_016930035.1 Gammaproteobacteria bacterium
CACTTAAAAATTTGGGGCTATAGCTCAGCTGGGAGAGCGCTTGACTGGCAGTCAAGAGGTCAGGAGTTCGATCCTCCTTAGCTCCACTTAATTAATCCCTTGAATATTGATGGTTGCAAGGGATTTTTTTTGAAATATGGCCCATCTACAAAAAAGTTTACACTTTTTACAAAATACTTCTTGATAATCAATTAAAAAATTATTAAACTAATATTAGTTATAAATTTGAAGGTAAAACATCATAGCTTGGGCTTCCTATTATTTTTATAATTACCAGGTGTTCCTATGTATAATCACCTAAAATTCTCACATAAAAAAGCCACACAAATTCTAAATTATTTCGCCATAGAAGAGGGTGGTAAAATCAATAAGATGAAAGCGTTGAAATTGACCTTTCTGGTCGATCGATATCATCTTAGAAAATATGGACGACCTGTAACTAATGATGAATATTTTGCAATGCAGCTTGGGCCTGTGGCATCGGGTGTCAAAGATATTGCCGAAAATAGCGATTTCCTGGACGAAAATGTAAAGGAATATTCTTCTCAATTTTTAGAATTAAAGAATCGCTATGATTTAATTTCTAACCATCCTTTTGAAGAAGATGTATTTTCTGTCTCTGACCTGGAAGCACTTTCGTTTATTTGGGATAAATTCGGCTCCTTAACTGAATTTGAGCTTTCCTATGTCACTCACCAATATCCCGAATGGAAGAAACACCAGGAGACACTAAAAACAACTTCAAGGGTTAGAATGAACCTGGAAGATTTTTTTGATGATCCCACCTCCAATATAGAAAAATGCTATCCTTTATCAAAAGCAGAAAAATTAAATCGAAAAGACCAATTAAAAGAGTTGAATTACCTGGAATCGCTCTGGAGCTAATTTTGATACACATTCCAGCAGAAACGCAAATAAAGGCTACGATAAAAGCTGGCTCTGTTTTTTATTTTGTGGACGAAAGCTTATCATCAGATCAGCCCCATTATTTTATTCTCATTAATAAAAAGCCTCTTACTGATCACAAATTATTGTTAGTCTGTGCTTCATCTCAAATCCAAAAAGTAAAAATGAGAAGGAAAAATTTATCTATAACAACACTCGTTGAAATAAAACATAACGAGTATAGTGATTTTACAATGGATTCGATTATCGATTGTAATACTGTTTTTGATCGAACGATTGAACAGCTTATCCATAAGCTTTCTTGTGGAGAACTCAAATTGAAATCTTATGTTGGTGAAAAATTATTAGAAAAATTGAGATTCGCCGTTATCAGCAGTCCACTGGTTGATAATGAGCTGAAAAAATTAATTTCATAATAACCTTCAAATTTTTTATGGATGATATAAAGTAACACCTCTCTCATTAAATAATCCAATCGTATTTTCATAACTCTGACTATATAACAATTATAACATCAAATTTATTGAACCGTTTATTACTTCTTCTCTATTATTAAATCTCAATCCCCATCTGCCTCAACGTCTCCATAATTTTATCTTTATAATTAACAAAGGGCATCTGTACTTAGTAGATGACCTTTTGTTTTTTTATGAAGAAATTTGTTTGGCAATTGCTCGAAATGGCCCGATAAAGTTTAGTCTGAAAATATAAGGTTACTTCCTTGCGCATTAGGGAATGGTAGAGAAAAATAAAACCTTGCTTTTAAGCAAAGTAACATTTAAATTATAGGGATCAAAGTCCAAAATGTTCTGGTGATAAGCTTATACAATCTTTTATTTAAAATTATGCTCCTGAAAACACCAATTATAAATTTACTCATATCCCTTATCTTCGCAATTCTCTCCTGTAGTTCTCCTGATAAAAAATCGGAATCAACTGATAGAAAAAGCACGCTTTATATAAATCTCGGCATCTATACGCCAGGGACCAAGTTGGCGTTCGGTGATCCGTTGCAAGCCAGTAAAATCATAGCTGACAGGTATGCTGATTTGCATCCTGAAATTACCATCAAGTTTGTGCAGCAAGTGGTTATCAGTGGCTCGCAAGAGGGCGAGTGGTTGAAAACACAATTGGTTGGTGGCATCGCCCCGGACATTATTTCTCAAAACGCCGAGGTCTCCTGGCCCGATGTTCCCAAAGGCTGGTACATTCCATTGGATGAATTTCTGCAAAAACCCAATCCATATATTGAGGGAAATTCACGCTGGATGGACTCATTTGTCAACCTTGCGTTGATCAATGCGAAGCGGGCGTCGGATGGGAAACTATATTGTATTTCTGTCGATGTTGTCGAAACAGCAATCTATTATAACAAGACTCTTTTTCAAAAGCTCAATTTGAAACTCCCGGAAACATGGAGCGAATTTATCCAATTGCAGCAAACGCTTTTGGATAACGGTATCACTCCGATGCCATCCGCCCAGGACCTCGTCTCCGATTGGGGACAGGATATCATTTTTGATATGCTCTATTATGATATCATCGAAAAATTGGACATCGAGCCATCGCTTGAAAATCAACAGGCATACATGACGCATTACCTAACACTCAAGGAAGTTGCTTTTCTCTTTAGCAAAGGATTTTTCACACGCAAAGATCCCCGTTGGGTGGAGATGCATCGCATTCTCAAAGAATGGCGGAAATACTGGGCAAAGG
>JAFGHQ010000100.1 GCA_016930035.1 Gammaproteobacteria bacterium
AAGATCAACCTTGCTGTTTAAAGGAAACCGTGATTTTATCACTGATTGCAAATCAGCGATAAAAATCACGGTTAACTTTCAGCTAGGAAAGCTTCTGAGGCGCGCAAAGGGTAACGAGCTGTACCAGGAAAAGACCCAACCCCGCCATTTTCGATATTACCTACTCCCTCGAAAATCCAACGCCTTTCATCAGCATCCAAAACAAACCCCAAATAAAACCCAATCCCACCCCCGCCATTTTATTTTTAATATCCAGCCAAATCTATTCCCCATTCCCCTCACAAATAAAACCCAATCACCCCCGCCATTTTCGATATTACCTACTCCCTCGAAAATCCACCAACTCCAACACCCTTCATCAACATCCAAAACCATTTCCTATCTCTCCATCAAACTACTCCAAATAAAAAAATTCGTTCCCGACAAATTCCCCTGGATCCTGAATCAAGTTCAGAATGACACACGCGCAGATCCCAACAGCCCCCTCAACCCAACCTACGACTACCAAAACCAACCCAACCAACACACCAAATTAACCCCCACAAAATAAAATTCAAATTAATCCTCACCCGGCGAAATATTTAAAATCCGCAACGAATCACCCATAATCTTAGAAAACGCAGGAGCAGCAACAACCCCCCCATAATAGTCATCCTTGGGATCTCGAATAACAACCGCCACCACCAATGCCGGATCACTAGCAGGCGCCATGCCCACAAAAGAAGACATATGACGTTTCTTATCATACCCACTTTTTACAGCAATATAAGCAGTCCCCGTCTTCCCTGCCACCTGGTAACCTGGAATACGCGCACTAGTTCCCGTCCCTCCTAATTGAATAACGCTTCTTAACATCTCACGCATAGCTATTGTAGCTTTCTCATCCATAACACGAGAACATGCTTTAGGATCATCTTGTTTCAAGAATGTGATAGGACATTTTAAACCACTATCAGCAATAACGCTATAAGCACTGGCCAATTGAAGCGGCGTGACCGAAATACCATAACCAAACGCTAATGTTGCTAAATCAAATGGATCCCATTGGTAACGATCTTTCAGCATTCCTGGGCTTTCCCCAGGAAAACCACTATCCGTTCGTTCCCCAAATCCTACACGATGTAATAAATCAATAAAATGTTCTGCAGGCAACGATAAGGTCATTTTTGCAACACCCACGTTACTCGATTTCTGTAATACCTGGGTCACCGTCAACACACCATGATTAAACGTTTCATCATGAATTTTGTTGTGCCCTACCATAAACCATCCGGGATTTGTATCGATTTTCGTCGTCGGTACATATTTACCACTATCCAAAGCACTTGCAATACTAAAAGCTTTCATCGTGGATCCTGGTTCAAACATGTCCGTGACGGCCCTATTGCGAAATTGGCCATAATCTCGATCAGGGCGACCATTAGGATTAAACGAAGGTTGATTGGCCATCGCCAAAATTTCCCCTGTTTTTGGATTTAAAATAACCACAGAGCCTGATTCAGCATGAAATTTTTGAACAGTTGCTTTTAGCTCACTATAAGCTAAAAATTGCAGACGACTGTCAATACTCAATGATAAATCATGACCGGATCTTGCAGGAGAAATCTGTGAAATGATTGCAATCACATGGCCATAAAGATCCTTAAGTACTTTCTCTTTTCCGGGTAACCCTTCCAACCACTTATTATAAGCTAATTCTAAACCCGCTTGACCTCGATCATCAATATTGGTAAACCCCACCGCTTGGGAAGCCGCTTCTCCTAGAGGATAATAACGTTTATATTCTCGCTCCAAATAAATACCGGGTATCGCGAGCGCTTTGATTTGCTGCGCCAACCCCGGATCAACCCCTCGTCTGAGATAAACAAATTCCCGATCACTATTCTGTTTTAAGAGATGCTTGATACGCTCAGAAGAAATACTTAACCTGTGGTAAAGTTGTTTTAAATTTTCAGAAGTTGCTTGGAAATCTTGTGGATTCATCCATATGGAATCTACGGGGGTACTCACAGCTAAAGGACGGCCGTTTCGATCCAAAATCATCCCTCGATAAGCAGGAATATTGATAACGCGCAATGCACGTGAATTCGATTGTTTGACGAGAAAACTTCTATTAAAGACCGTTAAATAAGTCATGCGTGCAATTAAAGCACTTATTAACAAAAAAAAACCGAAAATAACAAATCGGAAACGCCAAGAAAGAAAAGAGGAAGAAGATTGGGAGTAATTTGTGAAGTGATTTGTTTTTTTTATTTTTTGAATATTTTCAAAATCGTTACGTTGGTTCTTCCACATATTGTTGGATAGATTTTTATATTAAGATAACTTCTCGATTTGCCGGCACCACCATGCCCAATTTTTCTTGAGCAACTTCAGCGACTCTTGCTCGAGCAGTTAGCGCACTTTCTTCTAATAGCAACTGACTCCATTGGGTATGTAAATCACTACGCGTATCTTGTAATGTTTGTAAATCACTAACCAGCTCCCGGTTCATATTTTTAACATAAATCACGGTAATGGCTGAAAATAATAAACCTATCATCAAACTCATCACAAGTCGATGTTTACGAAGATATTCTGACCATGCCACCATATCCAGGGGGAATATATTGGCGTGTTCAATATGCTGTATTGCTGTATGCATGATGACTCCTTTTTTGTACAGGCATTACGTATGAGGCAAGTATATGCGCCCCCTACGACATTAATTTATTTTCTCTGCTATTCTCAACATTGCGCTGCGCGCTCTTGGGTTACGTTTAACCTCCTCTTGCGAGGGTTTTATGGCTTTACCGATCTTTCTTAAACGTGGTTTTTGATCATCTCTTAAAAATGACTCTGGCAATCCAAGCCCTCGTGATTGGTCTCTCATAAAGCGTTTTACAATTCGGTCTTCTGTCGAATGAAAACTAATAACCACAAGACGGCCTTGAGCCTTTAAAATTTCCAAACTATGCTGAAGAACAATTCTCAGCTCCTCAAATTCTTGATTAATAAAAATGCGAATCGCCAAAAATGTTTTTGTTGCCGGATGAATGCGTCTTTCCCAACGGGGGTTTGCTCTTTTTACAATCTCAGCTAATTGCTTTGTGGTGCAAATAGGCTCTTTTTTTCTCGCTGTCACAATGGCACGAGCAATACGCTTAGCAAAACGTTCTTCTCCGTATTCTTTTAAAATGTTACTTAAATCCGCTTCTTTGACGGTTGCAATAAAACTCGCTGCATCCTGGCCCTTTTGGGGATTCATACGCATATCCAACGGGCCTTCTTTCGTAAAACTAAATCCTCTTTGAGCTTTGTCAAGCTGGGGAGAAGAAACACCCAAATCCAACAAAATTCCGTCCACTTTTCCTAATAACTCAAGCTCTTGCACCCAACCTTTCAACTCAACGAACGAACCTTGCAAAATTTGAAACCGTTTATCCGTCGCACATAAAGTTTGAGCAGCTTTGATGGCATCAGGATCTTTATCAATCGCAAATAATCGGCCTTGGTCAGATAATCTTTCTAAGATGGCTCGGGTGTGTCCTCCTCTTCCAAAAGTTCCATCCACATAAACACCATCAGGCTTGATAGCTAATGCATGAATGACTTCTTCTAACAATACGGGAGCATGATGCACAGATATTTCCATCTCCGGTCCTTAAAATCTTTATAAAGCCTTTGCAGCAACAAAAAGATCGAGTTTTTAAGGGGACTTTCCCTAAACTGTACGGACAGATCGCGATTTGTCCCTACATGAACGGGGCTGTCGAAAGCTGCCCATGTGTCATCCTGAACTAGATTCAGGATCCAGTCTTATTTAATTTAACATCCCTGTCAGCTGGATTCTGGCTTCCCAGCCAGAATGACGGAGAAAATGCGTCATCCTGAACTGGATTCAGGATCCAGTAAAATCAAAGTTCAGATTTCAACAACCCTTGAATGGGCTGAGGCACAATCTCGCTACTCTCTGGATAACCCAGAAGCAAAGTGGAACCCCGGAAAAACGCGGGACCTTTTGCGCGCTTTGTCACAGAAAGGTCTACTCCAACAAATTCATTGTCCCCTGCTTTACGTTCGTTATTTTTTACAATGAAATTGTCCGCAATTCCTCTGGCAGTTCATTTTCTTTCACCGGCTCCTGTGCTAACCAAACCTCACGAGATTTTTCCCATTTCTCTTCACTCCACATCTCAAATTTATTGCTTTGCCCTATCATGACGACACGTTTATCGATATTGGCGTAATCTCTCAATAAAGGCGGCAATAAAATCCGTCCATGCGAATCCAAATTAAGTTCCGTAGCGTGCCCTATCAGCAATCGTTGGATACGTCGCGTCATTGGATGAAAACTCGACAAATTGGCTACTTTTTTTTCGATTGCTTCCCATTCGGAATAAGGATAAAGCAGCAAACAACGCTGCTCTGTATCGATAGTTACTACAACGCGGTTACCGAATTTCTCAACCAAAATAGGGCGATATCGCGTGGGAATCGCGATACGACCTTTTGGATCGAGATTGATGACATTAATTCCGCGAAACATTTCGTACATCCTTTTCGAAAAATGATTGAAATCGGAAAAGGTTTTCATTGGAGGCAAAAGGGACTATACCACCACTTTTTCCCACTTTCTACCACTTTTTGACAATTTTTTGCAATTTAATGATATTTTTACATTACAATTGACAAATATAGTTTTTTTGATTTATGGGCCCGTTGGGAACCAAATTTTTAACGTTGAAATTTAGAGAAAATCAGGAAAATTTATAAAAATGCAGATCATGAATCCAGTAAGCTAGAAAAATGGCGAAGCCAAAGCATGAGTCGTCTCATGCTCACAAACAGTCCTCATTACCCACAGACGAACATATCGTTCTCGAGTTGAGAGAGCGTTTGATAATCGCACATCACTACAGATTCATCAGGATGTAACAGAAATATCATGCCAGGGCTTGTTTTTAAATTTGCTGTCTTTACCAAAAAATCCCCTGGTTTTACCCCTATTGACATACGATAAAAAGATTTGAGGTTTTTTATAGTATCTTGATGTTGAATATGCTCAATTTTGCCTTGTTGAGAAGCGATAAGAAACTTCACGAAAAGATGTTTTTTTATAGAATAAAAATTTGTATTCTCGGCTAAAAAGTTTTCAGGAGCGGCATAAGCTTTTAGAAGTAAATCAACCTGATTGCGTCCGACAGCTTCATTAATAATATCCGGAGAAATTGCGCCCATACAACGAATGCCCGTTTCTATTAAAGCAGGTCCCTTTTTCGTTAACATAATCTCACTATGAGCTGCGCCATAACGAACTCCCAGAGCATCTAAAACACGAAAAGTGTATTGTACTAATGTTTCCCTATATTCAAATTCATAGGGTAAAATTTTCATATAATCAAAAACCGGGCTAGCCTCTTTAAATTCCTTTTTCATTAAGACCCACATCTCTGTTAAAAAGTGTTTTCCTTCATAACTAACTGTATTCACAATATACTGGGTTCCTTCGAGAAAAGTTTGAGCTAATACTGCTTGGTTTTCAGATCCAAAAATATTTTTGGTCATCATAATCTCATGGAAACCTGTTAAAATATCACCTTCGTTATAACAGAAAAAAACCAAATCCATGCCTGCACTTTGAAGCGGTTTGAGTATGATCGGCCACTCATTTAATTCCTGAGCAAAGTGAATAATATCTTCTAGTTGGTTAGATCGAATTTGCTGGGCAGTATTGAGGCCACTTTTTGCTACTGTATCAATCATTTTAAATTTATCACGACGAGCTGCACTTAATTTAAGTTCGTTACAAGGCAATCCTAATCTTTCACTCAACAAATCCGCGTCTTCGATACCGCTATCGATCCCGGGCAAAACAAATTTAACCGGGTATTGCTTTAATTTGTTAGCAAGCGCATCAAAATCTCCTGTGTTAACAAAATTTTCGACATAATGCGCTGGTTCGAAAGTTTTTACGAAAAAGGGGTCTAATGAAGGGGCACTTTGCACGTGAATACAAGAAAATCCTAATTTAATAAGGCGAGGCGCTAAAGTAGCTCCTGTGCGATATCCGTCCACAATAATGGCAACTTTTTGCTCATTGGTTTGATCGTTTAGGCGTTTTTTATTATTCATAACAAAACCAAGTGTAGCCTATCTTTAAAAATATGCCACCCGAAAATAAAAGGGGTCAAATACCGTTTTGCGTTTTGTCTGGCTTTTAAACTCGCTATTCACGCGGCTTCACTCAAGGGGTCAAACCGCGTTTTACGTCTTGTTCCTATAGTGAATTCGATTAATATTTAGATAATTTTCACTCAGAGTAGAGATTCCTCGGCCGCAAGCTCCCTCGGAATGACAGCGCGGGAGGGTCATTCAGAGGCGGCGCTATGCGCCGACGAAGAATCGCTTATCTTTTGTCAAAGTATTAATTGAATTCACTATAGTCCTTAGTGAGAAGAGAGATAATTTGATTTAATGGGGCTGTTGAAATCTGAACTTTTTTAAAAAATCAAAGACTATAAGTCTTTGATTTTACTGGATCCTGAATCAAGTTCAGGATG
>JAFGHQ010000101.1 GCA_016930035.1 Gammaproteobacteria bacterium
GATGGGGTTTTATCAAAGGGGAGAACCGCGATTCTCCCCTTTGATTGCAAGCGCGAATTCACTTCGCGCGCAGCATCTGAATAGTTAATAAAATCCTATTGTACCTTACCCTAACATCCAAATACCAATAAAATGTCAGGGGGTTCGCTGGAGGCCAAAGATATTTGACCTGAACAATGGACTTGTTGTATCGTGGAAATGCGATAAATAATATTTTTTTGAATGAATATCAAAATCTTATGACTGAAAAACGCAAGACTATTTTAAGATTGAATAAGATTAGCAAAATTTACCAAACGGGTGAAACGCGGTTTTATGCCCTAAAAGATATTAATCTCGACATATTTGAAGGTGAATTTTTGGTAATTTTAGGCCCTAGCGGTTCGGGAAAAACTACATTGCTTAATATTTTAGGAGGAACAGATTCGCCTTCTTCCGGAAACATATTCTATCGCGATCAAGATTTAACCAAAGCCAACGACGCGGTCTTGACCCAATATCGAAGAAACGAAGTGGGTTTTGTTTTTCAATTTTATAACCTATTACCTACCTTAACCGCCAAAGAAAACGTCGAGGTTGCGACAGCCATTGCTAAAAAACCGATGAGACCTGAAGAGGCTCTTCAATTAGTTGATATCATGCATCGAGCCAATCATTTTCCGGCTCAAATGAGTGGTGGAGAACAACAGCGAGTGACTATTGCTCGAGCAATAGCCAAAAAACCAGCCATTTTATTATGTGATGAACCTACTGGCGCATTGGACACGCACGCCAGCAAGAATATACTTAGCATATTATTGAGCATTTGCAGGGAAATGAAAAAAAACGTAATTTTGATCACGCATAATCGAGAACTAGCTAAAATAGCAGACCGTATTATTTATCTCAAAGACGGTCAAATTGAAAATGATATGAAACAAACCAGCCCAATAAGCGTTGAAGAACTGGTTTTATAAAGTTCACCATAAAATTTGTACGAACAGGTTGTGACCTGTCCTACGGTTGCCATTTTATATGAACAAACCGCTTTTATTAAAATTGTTGCGAGATCTTAAAGAACGTTGGTTCACTTTAATGGCCTTGATCTTCGTTTTGGCTATTGGTGTGGCTAGCTACACTAGTATGGCTGCTGTTTATCGAGATCTTGATGCCGCCACCCGTCATTATTATCAAAAATATCATCTCGCTGATTTCACGATTGATTTAAAGCGAGCACCTAAAACCGTGCTTAATGAACTTAGAAATATTCCGAATATATTTCAATTAAGAAGTCGGGTAAGTACACCTGCAATGGTAGTTCTAACAAAAAAAATCAATTCAAATCCTATTCCCGCTATTGCCTTGTCCTTACCATCTAAAAATACCACGATGATTAATGGGATAGCATTATATAGAGGCCGTTGGTTTTCTAGTGAAGACGCCCGTGAAGTTTTGATCAATGAACAATTTGCAGAGGCGCATCAGCTGCATGTGGGGGATCGGATTGAAGTTCGCTTAGCGGATAAACCCCATGACTTACTTATCGTAGGCACAGCACGTTCCCCAGAGTTTTCGATTTTGTTACCACCAGGCATTAATATTGCTCCAGACCCCTCAGGCTTTGCTGTTTTATACTTGCCGGAAAGGTTTTTGCAAGAACGTTCGGATTTGAACGATAGTTTTAATCAATTATTAGGGTTGGTCAAAAATTGTTCTGCTGTAGCGATTCAAAATACGATGCGCTTAATTTCGGATTATCTCAAACCTTACGGTGTTCAGTTTCAAACAGCCCAAGCAGATCAAGTGTCCGTTCAAATTATTCACGACGAATTAGTACAAGTCAAAAACATGACTAAAATTCTTCCCTCAATGTTTTTATTGGTTGCCATACTTGTTTTAAATGTCATGATGAATCGGCTGATTATGGCACAACGCGGTTCTATAGGTATGCTAAAAGCTTTGGGTTATGGCAATATTTCTATCATGCGACATTATCTGAGTTATGGAATATTGATTGGATTTTTGGGCGGATTTTTGGGTATTTTGCTAGGGTTGGGACTTCAGCATCTTTCGTTAGTTGCATATGGTCAATATTTTGCAATCCCTCACTTAGTTTTGCACGTTTATCCCGAAATTTTAATTTTTGGCATAATCATGAGTATTTCGAGTGCCGTTTTAGGGACACTTTCTGGAATACGACAGGCCGTTAAATTAGCTCCCGCAGAAGCCATTCGTCCACCTGCACCCGAACAAGGGGTACATATTTTATTAGAAAATATAGCCATTTTTTGGCGTCATGTATCGTTTCAAACCAAAATGGTGTTTCGCTCCATTTTTAGAAATCGTTTCCGAAGCTTGATTACTATCGGAGCGAGCATTTTGGCCTGTGCTTTGTTACTTTCTTCGCTTGAATTTCTAGATGCCATGCAAAAGATGATCGATTTTTCGTTTGATACAGTTCAACATCAAGATTACACCCTATCGTTACGCGATCCTCTAGGGTTTGACATGATGCAAACCATCAAAATGTTACCCGATGTGAGGCAAATTGAACCCCAACTTTCTGTACCTGCTAAATTGCAAAATGGGCCTTATGAAAAACGTCTGGAAATTACCGGGTTACCTTCCCAGCATACTTTGTTCACACCTGTTGATAAAGAAGGGAATAAGGTAGCTATACCACTTTCAGGCTTAGTGATTAATGAAACACTCGCCAATATTTTGCATTTACATGTGGGAGATGCAATTTTGGTGCAGCCGTTATTGGGTAATCAGAAAATCTCAAAAATTAAAGTCACGCATATCATTAAAACTTATTTAGGATTAAACGCTTACGGAAATCAAATTTGGTTAAGTCATCTGCTTGGAAATAATTGGTTAGCCAATCATATTTTAATCAAACTTTATTCCAACGCGAACCAGAATCTTTTTGTGAAAGCGGCAAGTCAATTTGCTCCCATGATCAATTTAGTGTCCCAAAAACGCTCAAAGGAACTAGCGCTCGAAACATTAGAACGTTTTTTAAATTTTTTTGTTCTTATTATGATTGCTTTTTCTGGCGTCATTGCTGTGGGCTCTGTCGTTAATACCGCTATGATTTCTTTAAATGAACGAGAGCGTGATGTAGCAAGTTTGCGCGTTTTGGGATTTAAAAATTTTGAAGTCGGAAAAATCTTTTTTTATGAAAGTATTTTTTTAAACACTATTGGGATTATGATTGGATTATGTGTTGGTGTCGGGTTTATTTATTATATCAGTATCGCGTTTAGCACAGAAATTTATCGCATGCCTGTTGTTATAAAAGCCGTTCGTGTCTTTCAGACAGTTCTGATAATGTATTTGTTTGTTTTAATTTCCCAAGTTATCATGTATAGCGTCGTGGTTAAGCTCGATTATTTTGAGATACTTAACGTTCATGAATAAGGTTTCCATGCATGACAAAAATCATTTATTCCAGAATGTTTTGTGGGTTGGCCATTCTTATATTGACATTTCTATCAGCCTGTTCTCAACCTGAAAAAGCCTCAATTATTCAGCCTCATTATGGTTCTATTCAAAAAACTTTTACAGAACTCGCGCGTACGCGCCTTGACAAAATTTATGACATTAACATGCCTTTAACAGGAAAATTGGCCCGTATTCAACTGGAACCCGGTGATCATGTTAAACAAGATCAGATTCTTGCTTATTTAATTCAAACCCCGTGGCTAGAAGCAGTACAAGAATCACGAGCCAGAACGGCTACCATGCATGCTTTGTACCTAAATGAAAAAAGACAATTAGAAAGGCAGGAAGTATTGGCTCAAAAAGGATTTGCAACTGCTTCTATTTTGGACGAAATACGCTCACGAATGCAAGCTTGGCAAGCACAAATTAAAGAGTCAGAAGCTCACTTGGCTTTGATGTTGTATAATCTTAAGATTTCGGTGTTACGATCCCCCGTTGATGGTATCATTTTAAAACGATTCACACAGGGCGAAAAATGGTTAATGGAAGGTTCCCCTTTATTACAAATTGGAAATTTAAGTGATTTAGAGGTAGTTTCTGAGGTGTTAAGCCAACAGGCACAAGAGTTGAAAATAGGCGATCCTGTTATTTTAACCAGCTCAGATAATTCAGTTACATTAAAAGGTCAAATAAAACGCATTGATCCTGCTGGTTTTACCAAACTATCAGCATTGGGAGTGGAGGAACAAAGAGTCAATGTGGTCATTAAAATACTCAATACAAAAGTGAGTGATTTGGGTGTTGGATACCGACTTTTAGCGAAATTTTTTATCGGGTCTCAACAAAAAAATGCATTAATTATTCCTCGTTTCAGTGCGTTGCAAGATAATGAAGGAAATTTTTACGTGTTTAAAGTAGTGAATCAACGGCTGCACAAACAGATTATTGATCCAGGGATTTGGACAGATACACAGGTATCTGTGCTTAAAGGGCTCAATGTTACGGATGAGATTATTTCGGAGCCAACTTCTGAAATGTATGATGGAATGGGGTATAATTAAAAATCGTTAAATAACAACAGGGGGGAGATAATATGAAGCCTATAAAATCTCAAAAAATTGAGATGGTCACTGTTACAGCCTTTCGTAGCTGGTTAGTCATTCTTACAGCGTCTTTGGTATTTTTTTACACCTTTATTCAAATGAATATGATCAATTCCTTTAGTACGGTGTTGATGCGAGATTTTTCCATCAATGCAGTTCAATTAGGAAATTTGATTGCCATGTATTTTTATACCAATGCTGCGCTAGTTTTTCCTGCAGGTTTGTTGGTTGATCGTATTTCTACCCGAAAAATTATTTTAACGAGTATGTTTTTTTCCATTATCGCTATTGTGGGTTTTGGGTTATTTCATAGTTTTGTGCTGGCCAGTGTCAGTAGGCTTATTTCGGGGGCTGCGGGAGCTTTTGCGTTTTTATCTTGTATCCGTTTAGCTTCTCGATGGTTCCCTCCTAAGAAAATGGCATTCGTAACTGGTTGCGTTGTCACGCTCGCCATGCTGGGAGGAACAGTAGCACAAACCCCGATGGTTTTTTTAAGTAACATTTTAGGAGGATGGCGTTTGGCTACGTTTTTTATCGCCGCTCTTGGAATTGTTATTTTTGTAGCTATGTGGTTTATTGTTCATGATCTTCCCGCTGCAGACGTTAAAGAGCCAGAAACTCCAAAAGCAGAACAAATCCCTGAAATTGGTTTTTGGAAAAGCATCTATATGGTATTTGCTAATCCTTATAATTGGCTTGCTGGGTTATACACAACTTTAATGAACTTACCGATATTTGTTTTGGGGGGCTCTTGGGGTGATCTTTATTTGACACAAACCCATCGTTTTATCACAGGAATTGAAGCTGCAACCATTAGTTCGATGGTTTTCTTTGGGACTATTTTTGGGTCCCCGCTTGTGGGCTGGATATCTGACCATTTACGCCGAAGAATTCTACCCATGATAATTACCGCCATACTTTCGATAGGACTTATGTTGGTAATTATGTATGTTAAGACCTTGGGCTTTGTCCCGCTCATAGTTTTGTTCTTTTTGTTAGGTTTGATAACGAGTGCGCAAGTGCTTGGATATCCTGTTATTGTTGAACTGAATTCGCCGAAAGTAACAGGCACCGCATTGAGTATCGCTTCTCTGCTTATTATGGTTAGTGGGTTTATTTTTCCCCCATTATTTGGATATTTGCTAGGTTTCCATTGGAACCACTTAATGATACATCATATACCCATATACGCTTGGCATGATTTTAATTTAGCATTAATAGGAACTATCTTGATTCCATTTATTGTCAGTGTCATGATTACTTTCTTAATCAAAGAAACTCACTGCAAACCGGCTAATTAATTAAAAATCTTCATAACAAGTGCTGTAAGGTCCATATATACGAACCGCATTAGCAGATTTGTGCAAAGTATGTAATAAAAAAGAAAAAATATGAAACGAGCATTTATTTTATTATTGGATTCTTTTGGAATCGGTTATTCGCCGGATGCTCATCAATTTGGCGATGAGGGCGCAAATACCTTGCGACATATTGCTCAAAAATGTGCTGAAGGCAAAGCTAATGCAAAAAATATTCGGTCTGGGCCGTTAAAATTACCTAATTTAACACGATTAGGACTCCATGCCGCAGTCATTCAGTGCAATGGGGAACCTTTACCTGAGTTTTCCACACCAAAACCCCAAGGTGCTTATGGCTATGCTCAAGAAATTAGTTTTGGCAAAGATACGCCGAGCGGACATTGGGAAATCGTAGGTTTGCCTGCTTTGTTCGATTGGGGATATTTTCCATCTAAATACCCCAGTTTTCCCGAAAAATTAATCACGGAATTTATTAAACAAGCAAAAATCCCAGGTATTTTGGGAAATAAACATGCTTCTGGAACTGATATTATCAAGGAGCTTGGTGATGAACATGTGCGGACAGGAAAACCGATTGTTTATACTTCAGCAGATAGTGTTTTTCAAATCGCAGCCCATGAAGAGTCTTTCGGATTAGCGCGTTTATATGAAATTTGCAAAATTGCCCGCCAATTAGTGGATGACTATCACGTAGGGCGTGTTATTGCTCGGCCATTTATAGGGACTTCAGGAAATTATTATCGCACGCCTAATCGTAAAGATTATACCACACCTCCCTTTTCCCCAACGTTATTGGATAAAATAATCGAGTCAGGAGGCAGCGTCATAGGAGTAGGAAAAATAGGGGATATTTTTGGCCACAAAGGTATCAGTAAAGAAGTAAAAGGTGTAAATAATATGGAATTGTTTGATGTGACAGTGAATGAAGTTAAAATGGCTGGCGATCAAACTTTGATTTTTACGAATTTTGTAGATTTTGACATGCAGTATGGGCATCGACGTGATGTCGTGGGGTACGCCCATGCTCTGGAACAATTTGACCGTCGATTACCTGAATTTGAGAAAATACTGCAACCTGATGATATGATGATTATTACGGCGGATCACGGATGCGATCCAACATTCCAAGGTACAGATCATACTCGGGAGTATATTCCTATTTTGATATTTGGACCAAAAATTATGCCCAAATTTATTGGGAAGCGTGAGACATTTGCAGATATTGGCCAAACTCTTGCTACTTACTTTGCATTAAAACCACTCGAATATGGTCAGTCATTTTTACTGAAAATTCGCACTTTATAGAAATTTACACGATTGAATCCATTGCTGAATGCATAAATTACAGCTATTATTAAACCAAGAATATTAATTTTGTGTAAAAAAAGAAGAGTTAAGCATTATGAAAAAAAATACCCATCCTGATTATCGTGAAATTGCCGTCACGTGTAGTTGTGGCAATACTTTTAACGTTTACTCGACAGCGGATCATGATTTGGCGCTCGATGTTTGTGCAAATTGTCATCCTTATTATACAAAACAACAAAAAATAGTAGATTCAACTGGTCGAGTAGAGCGTTTTAAACGAAGGTATGCTGTGCCATCTACGCAAAAGGAAAAAAATAAGGAATAAGCTTTCAAGTCCTAAACGCATCGAATTTTAAGAATAATCCGTTTAAACAACTGAGTCAGGGAGATAAAAAAATGATAAAAGGGCCGATACTTCAAGATGTTTTTTTAAACATTCTTTGTAGAGAGAAAATTCCTGCTGCAATTTATCTGGTCAATGGTATTAAACTTCAGGGTAGAATTGATTCGTTCGATGAGAACGTCATTGTGCTAAAAAGTGATACCACTCAGATGATTTACAAACACGCCATATCCACCATTGTGCCCATTCGGCATATTGTGCTGCCAGAAGGAATTGAACAGTGCTCAAAAGGCGACTAAATGCTTTATAGTTTTATTGCTGCCATAGGTTTAGTCTTTATTTTTGAGGGGATGCTGCCATTTCTTGCGCCAAATTTTTGGCGATATGCCATTTTAAAATTAACCCAGAAAACTGATCGTGAGCTGCGCATTTATGGTTTTATTTCCATGTTACTCGGAATGGCCATTTTAATGGCGGCGCACTATTATTTTTAAGAGACCTCCTATGTCTAAAAATATTGCAGTCATCGGTATCCAGTGGGGCGACGAAGGAAAAGGAAAGATCGTTGATTTTTTATCTGAAAAAGCAGATGTAGTAGTGAGATTTCAAGGCGGAAATAATGCTGGTCACACGGTAGTGGTTAACGGGAAAACCACTAAGCTACATCTTATCCCTTCAGGCATCCTGCACGAACATTGCATAAATATTATTGGCAATGGCGTTGTTTTATCGCCAAGCGCTCTTCTCGAAGAAATCATTGAACTCGAAAAACACAACATCGCCCCTCGCGGAAGACTTTACATCAGCCAAAACTGCCCGCTCATTTTGCCATATCATATAACTCTTGATCAAACGCGCGAAAAAGCCAAAGGAAGTTCAGCGATTGGAACAACGGGGCGTGGTATTGGACCGGCTTATGAAGATAAAGTCGCCAGGCGTGCGATTCGAGCGGTAGATTTATTCGACGAAAATAATTTTGCTGAAAAATTAAAAACAGTTTTAGACTATTATAATTTTATTTTAACTCAATTCTATCATGCAGACCCTGTTGATTATCCAAAAACTTTTGATGAAACGATGCGCTTAGCAGAAGAATTAAAGCCTTTAATAGTGAATACGACGGAAAAATTACATGAATTTTATCGAGCCCAAAAGAAGATCATGTTTGAGGGGGCGCAAGGCACTATGCTCGATATTGATCATGGTACTTATCCTTTTGTAACCTCATCCAATACAACTGCGGGTGGAATTTCAACAGGCGCCGGTTTTGGGCCGCGATATGTTGAGGAAATTATGGGGATTTCAAAAGCTTATACCACTCGAGTAGGGGCCGGGCCTTTTCCAACAGAATTATTAGGTAAAGATGGGGATAGTTTAAGACAAAAAGGGGCAGAATTTGGCGCTACAACAGGTCGGCCAAGACGCTGCGGATGGTTTGATGCCCCTGTTGTCCGTTATGCGGCCATGCTTAATAGTTTAACGGGTCTTTGTATCACAAAACTTGACGTTTTGGATGGCATGAAAACGATCAAAATTTGCACACACTATGAATATCGAGGTAAAAAATTAGAAATTCCCTCGACGGATTTGAATACTTTCGCCGCTTGCAAGCCCATCTATGAAGAATGGCCCGGATGGGATAAACCTACCGCAGGTTTGCAAGACTACGATCGCTTGCCGCAAGCCGCTAAAAATTATTTAAAACGCCTAGAGAAGCTTGTAGGAGTACCCATCCAGATTATTTCTACCGGTCCCGCCCGTACGGACACTGTTGTATTAAAACAACAGTTTTAAAAACTAAAAAATTTACGCCACATCCCAAATCAGAACACCAACTTTTTTTGCAGCTTGTCTTAATCCCTGATCTAAGGTCGCCAGAGGTATATTTTTACGCAAAGCTAACTCCAAATATGCCGCATCATCGGAAGTTATCCCTGTTTTTTTCGCTAGTTCGTAAATGCTCAATAGAGTTCTAGAAATAAATGGATGATCAATCGTTATGGGCAATTCTAGGAGTAAATTTTTAAAGCGGGAAGCGTCTATATCTGTAAGTCTCTTTTTGCGTTCAGCAACAAGCAAAACATTGGCAACCTCTAGAGGCCAAATGCTAGGGACGATAGCTGTAGCATATCGCAATGAATCTAAAGCATTTTCTGTATAAGTACAAATTTCATCTTCGAAACACCAAGCCATGGTAACGGAACAATCGAGTATCAATTTGGGCGTATTGTTCATTTCATTTTCGTCCCATTTCTTTCATTGCCTTGATATTTAGTTTCTTCCCCAAAGTAATCCCCTTTCGAAGATTTCGGATAGCTGCAATAGTTTCTACTACGGTGCCCCCCTTTTTTTGAAAAGGAATGAGTTTGGCCACCTTGTGGTGATGTTTTGTGATAATAATTTCTTTCCCTAGAGCCACTTCTAATAACAACTTAGAAAAATATGTTTTAGCTTCAAAAGCGCCTATTTCTTGTTTTAACATAGTTTATCTCCTCACCATTTCAGCGTATAATTAAACCAGTTTTTTTGTATTCTGGTTTATTTTTTAAATTAAATCAAGTGAAATATTGCAATGAGTCTTATCCCTACATCGCTTTATATCCATTTTCCTTGGTGTATAAGGAAATGTCCTTATTGTGATTTCCATTCTATAGCAATGTCAAAAATTCCAGAGAAAACCTATATTGATGCCCTGATCAAAGATTTTGAACATCAACTCGCTGATACAAAACCTCAAGAACTCGTGAGTATTTTTATGGGAGGGGGAACACCGAGTTTATTTTCGCCAGCATCAATTAAACAATTATTGGATCACATCAAGAGTCATATTAACATTGCGAAAAAGGCGGAAGTAACGATGGAGGTGAATCCGGGCACTATTGATCAGAAACATTTCGCTGACTACCGAGCAGCAGGAGTGAATCGGCTTTCCATCGGCATTCAAAGTTTCCAAGATGAAAAATTAAAAAAACTAGGACGTATTCATACTAGTAATGAGGCAAAAACAGCCATCTGGTTAGCCAAAAAGGCCGATTTTAAAAACGTCAATCTGGATTTGATGTATGGACTGCCTGATCAAACAGTTGATGAAGCATTATTTGATTTAGAATCAGCGGTCGCCTATCAAGTTCAGCATATTTCTTGGTATCAATTAACCATAGAGCCTGAGACTCCATTTGGGCGTCATTCACCAACTTTACCCGATGAAGATACGATTTTAAAAATGGAACATCTAGGCAGAAGATTACTGGCTAATTCTGGTTATCAGCGGTATGAAATTTCGGCTTATGCCAAGAAAAATTTTCAATGCGAACATAATCTCAATTATTGGCAATACGGAGATTACCTGGCTATTGGTTCAGGCGCCCATGGCAAGATAACTAAAATAACCAATGAGACGCCAAAAATCATCAAACGTTATTGGAAGACTAAAGATATAGAAGATTATTTGGAGGGTAATTTTTTGGCCGGCCAGCAAATGCTGAATCCGAAAGATGTCCCATTAGATTTCATGATGAATGCATTGCGTTTGATAAATGGTTTTTCAATTCGTCTATATGAGGAACGAACTGGCCTATCCTTCAATACTCTGTGCCCTAGAATAGAAAGAGCAGTTAATCAAGGTTTCTTGACGAGGACTGATTCAGACGTGATTCAATTAACCACGTTAGGCCAACAGTTTCTCAATGAGTGTTTGCAAATATTTTGATATTCTCGCCAATTAGCCTATAAAATGCATCTAATTGGCGAAATTCTGCTTGCCATTTTCCGCCAATTAGCCTATAAAATGCACTTAATTGGCGAAATTCTGCTTGCCATTTTCCGCCAATTATTAATTTTTTCTTTAAAATCAACGGATTATTTATGAAACCTTATCATGTTGTGTTCAATGAAAATTTTGTTGGAAGGGATTTTGAGTTGGAACGTTTATCACGAATAGATGAAAATCAAGAGTCAGCAATTATCGTGGTATATGGAAGACGTCGTGTGGGAAAAACAGAATTAATTGAGCAAGCTTTTAGAAAACGTAATTTGTTAAAATTTGAGGGTCTTGAGGGTGTTTCTGAAAAAGAACAAATGAACCATGTATTAGAGCAATTAGCTGAATATACCCAAGAACCTTTGCTCACTAAAATTCAAGTGACTCATTGGCGAGAAGTATTTAAGTTAATAGGTCAGTATACAAACTCAGGGACTTGGACAATATTTTTTGAGGAGATACAATGGTTGGCTAACTACCAAACATATTTTATTTCTGAGTTAAAATATGTTTGGGATAATTACTTTCGCCATAATAATCAATTATTACTCATTCTTTGTGGCTCTTCCCCATCATTTATTATTAATCATGTCATTAAGTCTAGATCACTACATAATAGATCTTTGTATGAATTTCCCCTGAAAGAATTTAGCTTAGGCGAAACAAAACAATTTCTAAAAAAACGCGCTGATCGCGAAATTATAGATGCTTACTTAACCATCGGGGGGATTCCTGAATATTTAAAACGGATTAAGCAGAATTCATCAGTATTTTTGAGCCTGTGTGATCATGCTTTTCAATCCGGCGGATTTTTCTTAAAGGAATATGAAAGAATCTTTGTAAGCAATTTGGCTAAGAATAAGCATTATAGGGATATTATCGAGTATCTTAGCAAACATCGTTTTGGTACTAGAAATGCCATTATGAAACATTTAAAGCTTAAATCAGGAGGGGGCTTAAGTGCTTTGCTAACCGATTTGGAAGTTTGTGGCTTTATTGAAAAATATGTTCCATTTAATCTTAACCCCCAAAGCTTGTTAGCTCGTTATTGTATCCGAGATGCTTATTTACAATTTTATTTTAAGTTTATTAAACCGCTAGAAAAAAATATTGAGGGGGGGCATTACAACCAAAGACCTTCTTCAGCTTTAAATATGGATACCTACCATAAATGGTTAGGGTATAGTTTCGAAAGATTTTGCCGCCGAAATCATCATCTTTTCGCCCGAATACTTGGTTTTGAATCGGTTCGTTATAAATCTGGCGCATTTTTTAATCGGGCCACAGATTCCATCGATTCAGGATATCAAATAGACCTTATTTATGATCGAGATGATCAAGTTTATACCGTTTGTGAAATTAAATATTTGCAAACAAAAGTCAGCTCAAATGTTATTACATCATTTGAGAAAAAATTAACGCTACTTCCTAATCAAAAAAATAGAACAATACAAAAAATTCTCATCACTATTGAGGGAGCAGATCAAACCTTGATACAACGCGCCTATTTTGATCGAATTATTACTTTGCAAGATATAATAAATTTTTAAATAAGTATATAATCAGCAAAAATTTGATACGTTCAAACCGCTATATCCTCATTCCATAATTCGGGGTTTTGATCAATAAATTTTTTCATCATATTGATTGCTTCATCCAGGTCAAGATTAACTAGCACAATCCCCTCTTTTATTAAGAGCTCCTCATCGCCAACAAAGTTTTTATTTTCAGCCATCACGACGCGCGGAATTTTGAACAAGCGAATTGCCCCCGAACACATAGGGCAAGGTGATAGAGTCGTATAAAGCGTGGCCTTTTGGTAATCTTGCGCTTTTAATCTGCCTGCTTTTCTTAAGCAATCCATTTCTCCGTGCAAAATCGGATTATTTTTTTGAACGCGTTGGTTATGACCTTTTGCAACGACTTGACCATCAATCACTAAACAAGAACCAATTGGAATTCCTCCTTCAGATAAGCCTTTTTTCGCCTCATTAAGCGCTATTTGCATAAAATGATAATCATCTTTATTAGCGTGTTTTTGCATCATTGTTCTCCGTTCAGGAACCAAAAATAATTCTACATTTCTATTTGATATTTTCCTCTAATTAGCATATAAAATCACCCTTTTGCAAAAGACGATTTGAATTTTAAACTGATCATTGGTCATTCAAGATTGTCAAAACGATATTTTTGGGCGATTAGCTCAGCGGGAGAGCACTACCTTCACACGGTAGGGGTCAGTGGTTCGATCCCACTATCGCCCACCACCAAATACAGGGTCTTTTGCTCTTGTGAATGGGGTCAAACACCGTTTTACGTTTTGTGAAGTTTCTGAAGCCAATATTTACCGACGTTGTAAAAGGGGTCAAACCGCGTTTTACGTTTACCAACAAAATCTTTTCTTATGTTTATATCCACATAATTTAGCAACATTTCATGATCGCCTTTTAATTTATCATTAATTGCTTAATTTTTTTAATATGCACAATCAAGGACAATACACTGTTTGCGCTTATTTCCCCATTTCTCCTACTGACGTAAAACGCGGTTTGACCCCTTTGGAATAGAGCATAAATGCTGGCTTCGGAAGCCAGACAAAACGTAAAACGCGGTTTGACCCCATCGATTCTTTAACAAATGCGGCAAGGACAAAATCCTTCTCTAGTGTTTCCCCTCTTCTGCAACAAAGGCTGATGTTCTGACTCTCCGCCAGAACTCATCTCATCTTGTTCGGGATTTATTTCATCTTGAAGGGGAAAAATTTCACGCAACCAAGCGGAAAGAGATAATTCATTATCTATTTCTTGCCCTGGATTTTCTTTGTGTCCTCGAAGTACATCACTCAATTGCGGTGTTTCTGGGTCATTTAAGTTATACGAATTACCGAGCATAAGACTTCTCGATATTTTTTTAATGATTTCCTCGGTTAAACCTATTCGGGCGCCAAAATCATGAAAACTTAACGGTTCTCGGAATACATACCACTTGCCACTTTGTAAAAGTAAAAAAGATGCTATAACTTGAATTTGCTCTTCTACCCTTTTACAGATTATGATCTGTACTTGATTTTCAGCTGAGTTTTTAAGAAGAGGGGTTGGTTTTATTTCGTCGATTTCATTCTGTGGAGATAAAAGGTCACATAGTGGTAGATGTTCTGTAAATAGATCATCTCGAATACTTTTTATTTTAGCGGTGAGTTTGTCACCATTGTCAGCAATTACAAAATGTACTTTCATGGTTTTCTCCTCAAAAATGTATGTTTCATAAAGGGACTGTTGGGACCTGAAATTTTCAACAAAATCAAAGATTATAAGTCTTTGATTTTTATTCGTCTCATCCGTGAGACTCTTGAGCTCGCTTCCTTGCTCGTTAAAATTCATTCCAGATGAATTTTTGATGAAAACCATCCAAGGTTTTCACCCTTCGGGCGTACTTTGTACGCCAAAATTCATTCCAGA
>JAFGHQ010000102.1 GCA_016930035.1 Gammaproteobacteria bacterium
CAGGATCAGATGCGAACCATGAACAAAAAAACGGATCCGATGTCCGTTCGTGTTGACCCTCTTTAAATTTTTTGACGTGTAGAGTGCAAAAAGCATGATAAAAATAACAAATTATTGACCAATATCCAATATATTTTTATTGTATTCGATCATATCCAAATTTTAATGGGCTAACTTTTAGTTTAATCTTGTATCATCATAACAAATTGATAAAATGTAACATCATTAAAAAATGAGATAAAAAATAATGCGTGAACAAAAATTCAAAGTATTACTCGTTGAAGATGAGCCCATTTGTCGATATACAGAAAAACATATTTTAGAAGAATATGGTTGTTTAGTGCAAACTGCTAAAACTGCACAAGAAGCTTTCGAATTGGTCAATTCCCTAAACGTTGATTTACTAGAAAAACAATATGATTTTATATTTATGGATATTGGACTGCCTGATATTAATGGTGATTACGTAACAGAAATGATTCGTAAAACTGAAGAATGGACAAAGCCTGTGCCTATTATTGCAGTGACTAGTTATAGCGCTCCAAAAGATAAAAAACGATTTTCAGAAAAAGGAATTACCGATATCATTATAAAACCACTTTCGATGACAAAATTAAAAAATGTGCTGAAAAAATATTAATGCAACCAGCGCGCTTTTAATTTTTAATTATTTCAAGTCTCTCTTTTAGTTTTGTGGTTCTTATTCCGGACTTTTTATTTTTGATCGCAATGGCTAAAGCTTTTTTTTGTCCAATTAATACAACTAATTTTTTACCTCGCGTAATCCCTGTATAAATTAAATTACGCGCTAACATAACATAATGTTGTGTTGTCAAAGGAATAACGACCGCCGGATATTCAGATCCCTGACTTTTGTGAATCGTTACTGCATAAGCAAGTGAAATTTCATCCAACTCATTAAAATCGTACTCAACAAAACGATTTAAAAAATTAATAATTAATATCGAATTTTCTATATCAATTTTATGTACATACCCAATATCACCATTAAAAATTTCTTTATCATAATTATTAACATTTTGAATAACTTTATCTCCCCCGGAAAAAGTCGTTCCAAAACGTGTCACTCTGGATCCATTGGCTTTATTTAAAATCAACTGCAACGCAACATTTAAAGTTCGTGTGCCGAGTTTTCCAATTTTCATGGGTGTCAAAACCTGAATATCCTCAATGGGATTTAATCCAAAATGTTTGGGAATGCGTTCAGTGACCACATAAAGTAATTTATCATAAATTGTTTCGGGATCTTCTGCTGGAATAAAATAAAAATCAGTTGGCTCATGTTGTTTTTGAATGAAAGGAAATTCTCCTTGATTAATACGATGTGCATTAACAATGATATGGGAATTCGCTGCCTGTCTAAAAATCTCAGTTAAATGAATCGTTGGAAAAACTTCTGATTCAATAACATCAGACAAGACAGCTCCCGGACCTACTGAAGGAAGTTGATCAACATCCCCCACAATTAATAAAGCAGCGTTAAGCGGTATTGCTTTGAGTAACTGACTCATCAATACTGCATCAATCATAGAAGCTTCATCTATTACGACAAAATCTACCGGCAATGGATGCTGTTGCGAATATTTAAACCGGAAACTACCCGGTTCAAATCCTAACAAACGGTGAATCGTTTTAGCTTCACAATGCGTTGTTTCAGACAATCGCTTTGCGGCTCGCCCCGTTGGTGCACAAAGAGCAATACGAATCGCTTTGGCTCTAAGAATTTTTAAAATACTATTTACAATGGTTGTTTTACCGACACCTGGACCACCTGTGATGATGGAAACTTTTTCTTTTAACGCTAATGCAATGGCATTTTTTTGTGAACTCGATAATTCTAATTGCGTAACCTTTTCCACCCAAGGAATAGCCTTTTGATGATCAATGTAGCCCCAAGGAACGTCTCCTTGAGAAAGTTTCTTAAGATATTCGGAAATAAACGATTCTGCATGATATAAAACAGGTAAAAAAATATAGATTTGATGGTCAAACGATTCACTAACCAACTGTTCTTCAGACAGTTCTTTTTGGATCGCCTCCTGAATGATGTCTTTCGGAATTTCAAGCAACTGGGAAGCTTGTTCAATTAAAAGATTTATTTCTGAGGCACAATGTCCTTGCTGGCTCAGTTCCAACAAAACATGATGAATGCCAGCACGAGCTCGAATCAAAGAAGTCTTAGGAATTCCTAATTGCATGGCTATTTGATCCGCTGATTTAAAACCAATGCCACGAATATCAAGTGCTAAACGATAGGGATTTTCTGAAACAATTTGAACAGCCTGATCTCCATAAGTTTTATAAATTTTAACAGCCCGGGCAGTAGATACGCCATAAGATTGCAAAAATACCATGATATCACGAATTACCTTCTGTGATTCCCAAGCTGCTAATATCTGCTTTTTGCGTTTTCTACCAATACCTGAAACTCGAGTTAATCGCTCAGGTTGTTTTTCAATAATTTCAAAAACATTTTCGCCGAAGGCTTGGACTAATAATTTAGCAAAATGACGGCCGATCCCTTTAATCAAACCAGAACTTAAATATTTTTCAATTCCAGTCAACGTATTAGGTAACCGCGTTTGAATACAACTTGCCTGAAACTGTAACCCATGTTTTTTATCATTGATCCACCCGCCCTCACATTCAACATGTGCACCCGCTTGAATATTGAAAGCATTACCTACAACGGTCATTAAATGATGCCGATTTTTTACTTTAATGCGAAGAACACAAAAACCATTTTCGGGATTGTGGTATGTGATGCGCTCGATAGAGCCTGTAAGTTTTTCACCACTCATAGATATAGTAAAACCAATAATCATGTTGACATGATTGTAAGGACAGATCGCGACCTGTCCCTACAGCTATCGTGGATTTGTCAAAGTGTTAAGCGATTTTACTATAGAGGGATAATGATTCAATTTTTATTTCTGATTAAGAAGAAGACTCAATAGCATCAATGACTAAATCAATCAACTCGTCACGATCTGCGGGTTTTATAATATATTCAAAAACGCCGCGATTCACAGCATATAATACATTTTTGATTTCATTGAGTTGAGTTAAAATAATGATAGGAATATGTTTGAGTTTAGGCTCTTTTTTAATTTTTTCCATAAGCTGTGTGCCCGTCATGTTTGGCATTAATTCGTCAGTAACGATGACAGAAAAATCATTGGGATTTTCTAACAACTTATCCCATGCCTCCTTGCCGCCAGAAGCGGTTTCAACATGAAAACCTGCCTCTTGAAGACAATCTTCAATAAAAAATAAGGCGAGTTCTTCATCATCGACCGCCAAAATTTTTTTATCAGTAACTGCGTCCATCTTCATAACCTATTTAACGTCAGTTTTGGATAAAAAAGACTCAACTGACGTAAGTTTAAATGTTAAATTTTAATATGAAAGAACTTTACCCGAAGTGATCAGAGGATTCAAGCGCAGATCTGCGCCCCTTACTTATTATAAGCTATTAACTTTCTTTCTAAACCAATCAAGAAGTATAAGACAACGCCAAAGCCTAAAATGATGCTCCATTGAAAAAACCCGATAGCAGCTGTATGAAAAAAATGTTGCAAAAAAGGTAAATAGGTAAACAATAACTGCAATATCAAAACCCCAACAATAGACACTAAAACAATGGGACTTTGGCGCAAATCCAAGGGATTCCATTTAACTTCATAAAGTTTTCGACAATAAAATAAATAAACCGCTTCGCCAACAACAAGCATATTCACGACAACAGTTCGCGCTACTGCTAGACTACGCCCAAGGTGAATCTCCATTAAAAATAAACTAAATACACAAATCACCAACAAAAAGCCCACAAAGAAAATGCGCCAAATTAAAATAGGGGACAAAAAGGGAGCATCTTTTGCACGAGGAGGTCTTTTCATCACATTACTTTCTGCCCGCTCGAAACTCAATCCTATAGTTAACGTAACAGCCGTTACCATATTGATCCACAAAATTTGTAATGGTGTAATGGGAAAAATTTGGCCAAATAATATAGCCAATAAGATGACTACAGATTCACCAATATCCGTCGGCAATACATAAAGAATCGCTTTTTTAAGGTTATCATAAACCGTTCTACCCTCTTCAATCGCTTGAGCAATGGACACAAAATTGTCATCGGCTAATACGATTTCAGCCACTTCTTTAGTCGCCTCTGTGCCCTTTTGGCCCATTGCTATGCCAATATTGGCCTGTCTCAAAGCAGGAGCATCATTGACCCCATCTCCTGTCATAGCTACAACGTGCCCTTGTGATTGAAGCGCGCGAACGAGCCTTAGTTTATGTTCTGGGCTTGTTCGTGCATAAATAGCTACGTCCCCGACTATTTGATTCAACTCTTGATCACTCATTCGATCAAGTGCTTCTCCAACAACAATTTGAGCATCACGAATGCCTATTTGCTCCCCAATGGTTTTGGTGGTTAATGCATGATCACCTGTAACAATTTTTACAGAAACCCCCGCTTGTTGGCATTGAGCTACAGCTTCTTGAACTCCTGGTCTTGGAGGATCGATCAAACCCAACAAGCCTAAAAAAATAAAATCTTTATCAACATCTTGAAAATTTAATGTGAGGTGTTCCCGTTTGGTTTTTTTCATTGCAATGCCAATCACTCGTAACCCGTGAGAAGCAAGTTTATCAAGATGCTTCGACCAATAAATTGTATCCAACGGTTTTGCTTGACCATGAGATAATTGATAACGAGATACTTTTAACAAAAGTTCTGGGGAACCTTTAACATAAATATATCCGTGACCTTGATGATCATGATGCAGACTTGCCATAAATTTGTGTTGTGATTCAAAAGGAATAAAATCATTTCTTGGTAAAGTATGTCGCTTAAAACTAATATCGACTTGAGATTGATAACCTAGAACAAGCAGTGCTTTATCAATAGGGTCTCCAAATAAATGAATTTTTTCATTTCGCTTCGTTACTTCTGCTTCATTACACAAAATAGCTGCATCAATAATGTTTTGAAGATCTAAATCTTCATCAATCATCATGGGCTGTCCTTCCGATTGAAAATCGCCACTAAAAGGGTCATCGCCCTCGCCCCGCTCTACTTGATATTTTCGTACCGATGTAATAACTGTCTGTACTGCCAGTTCATTTTTCGTCAGTGTCCCTGTCTTATCGGTACAAATCACATCAACAGACCCCATCGTTTCAACAGCAGGTAAGCGGCGAATAATTGCATTTTGCTTGGCCATTCTTGTAACGCCAACCGCCAACGTAATGGTCACAATGGCAGGTAATCCTTCTGGAATCGCCGCAACAATAAGACTAATTGCAGCCATAAACATTTGTTCTACGGAATAATTTCTAAATACCACGCCTGCGACAAAAGCAACAACAGACATCAAAACAATACCTGCAGTCAACCAACGTCCAAATCGAGTAATTTGGCGCATTAATGGCGTCACCAATGTTGAAATTTTAGTCAGCATTGTGCTGATTTTGCCAATTTCAGTTTGGTCGCCAATAGCCGTTACAACCCCCTTTCCAATACCATGAGTAACCATTGTCCCGCTATATGCCATTGAGGTTCTACTATAGAGAGGGGAATCCGGATTTACTTTTTGTGGTGATTTATCAATAGGCGTTGACTCGCCCGTTAATATCGCTTCATCAATGCGAAGACTTTTAGTGGTAAGAAGTCTAAGATCAGCAGGTACTCTATCCCCCGATTTTAATAAAACAATATCCCCCGGAACCAAACCCTCAGCCGGAATAACATAATGTCGCCCGTTTCGTATCACCAAAGCCTGAGGCGATAAAAGTTTGCTGATAGCTTTTAGCGCTTTTTCTGCTTTGCCTTCTTGAATAAATCCAATTAATGCATTGAGCACCACAACCCCTAAAATAACGCTAGTATCCACCCAGTGACGCAAAAAAATAGTCACCATTGCTGAGGCTAATAACATATAAATAAGGATATTATTGAATTGGGATAACAAGCGTAAGAAAGGACCTCGGGTTTTAGCTATTTTAAGAAGATTACGCCCATATTTTTTACGTTGTCGATGGATAATGGCTCGGGTTAAACCGGATTCTTGCGTATTAAATTGTTCTAAAACATCTTTGGTGGGAAGTGCATACCAGGAAGTTTTTTGCATAGTAAAAAGGGGCAAAATCAAAACCGCTCTACTTTAGCCAACCGATTGTTTTTAAAGAATAAAACCACTTTTTGGGTAACTTTTTTACCGTAAGTAGGACTTAATGTATAAATATAAAACTTTTGGTCCGGCTCAAAAATATTTTGTAACACGGGATCGCCTAAAAGATTTTCTACTTGAGTTTGCGTCATACCTTTTTTAAGTTTATTCATTTGTGACTGCGTAATGATATTTCCTTGTTGAACCTCCGGTTGATAAACTCGAACATGAGCACATGAAATTAGCATCAAGCTTAAAAAAATGATCAAAAAAAATCGAATCATAAATAAGATCTCTAAATATTGGTTAATTTTAGTCCAATGATATAAATAGCGCTAGCGCCTCTATCAAATGTTACAATAACACCAACCTGATTACCATTGAAACCTTGCCCCAAAAACACTTTATTAATTCTTGCATCGTTAATGGCATCTAAAGTAGAAATGATCTTAAATAAACCTTTATCCGTATAAAGATATATACCATCCTCATGATAATCAGACCCACAAAAAACAATATTTCCATTGTTCATCATGACGTTATAAATTTCACCGAACGTGGCTGCGCCTTGAGGCAATAAAGTGCGCTGATCCACTAACTTTTTAATCACCTTTCCATCATAAAAATATAAACCTGTTTGCCCCAGCACCCCTTTCCCAATAAAAGCAATTTGTCCTGTCTTCGAGTTAAAAGCAATTTTGCCAATATCATTAAAATAACCTACGCCACCTGGGATTAATACCGTTTTGTCTACTAAACTGTAAATCTTACCATTATGACTCATATACAGACCATTTAAGTTATTTTTTCCGCGGCCCACAAAAGCAAAATCATGATTGGTATGATTGATAGCAAAATGAGAAATTTGGACAAAATAATCTTTTTGCCCAGGAATGGGTGAATTGGGGGGCAATAATGCTTTTAATTGTCCTTCAGGGGTACGCTCGTATATGCCATAAAGATTGTCATTTCCCTGACCAATAAAAAATATAGCGTTATCTGCGCTAATTTTTGGTTTTAAAAATTGAGTAAAAGTAACCAATCCATCGCTCGGAACTCGGGTATTTAGATCCGCGATTTTAGTTAACGTCCCTTGATCGTATTCATACAGCGTTGGAGGTTCATAATAAGCCCTGCCTAAAAAGACAATTTTTTTACCTAAAAAAGCTAGACTTTCTCCTTCTGAAAAATCGACAAATTTCTTATCTTTGTAACCAGGAATTACTGTATCTTTATCTGCGACAATCGAAAGTGGGCCCAATAAATTGGTATACACTCCTTTATAATCACGTTTCGCGTCACCAACAAAAACAAACTGTCCATTTTCGTTCAGACTTAAGGCTTTAAAATCAATAAAATAATTAAAATTTCCGGGGGCTAATGTCTCGGTATCTACCATTTTAGAAAGAGAAGTCGATAATCGATAAGGCATCTGAGCTATTACCATGAAAGATAAAAAGCAAAGAGAAATGAAAATAATGAACAGAAATATTTTTTGTCCTTTCATAAGAAATCCCTTAGATAAGGTTCTCTAACAGAATCTATGGATAAAAATACAAATAAAAAACGTAACTATTCACCGCTTAATCAAGTAACACCTTGATTAAGCG
>JAFGHQ010000103.1 GCA_016930035.1 Gammaproteobacteria bacterium
AATTAAAAATTAAAAATTAAAAATTAAAAATTAAAAATTAAAAATTAAAAATTAAAAATTAAAAATTAAAAATTAAAAATTAAAAATGATTTATATTTCCATTAAATCTGTTTCTTTTTTGCTGAGCAATTGATCGATATCATTGATGTATCTATCGGTCAATTTTTGAATGTCCGCTTCACCACGGCGTTCTTCATCTTCACTAATTTTTTTATCTTTTGATAAGGTTTTTATTTTAGCGTTAGCATCACGACGTATATTGCGAATGGAAACCCGAGCATCTTCTGCCATTTGCCGCACTAATTTAATCATTTCTTTTCGTCTCTCTTCAGTTAAGATCGGCATAGGAACTCGGATGACATTACCAACGCTTGCAGGGTTTAATCCCAGACCAGATTGCATGATCGCTTTTTCGATAGCCGGAATGAGATTTCTTTCCCAAGGAGAAATGGATAAGGTTCGTGCGTCACTTACTGTAATTGAGGCAACTTGGTTCAATGGCGTATCGTTACCATAGTAAGGTACTAAAATATGTTCAAGTAAACTAGGGTTGGCTCGCCCCGTTCGAATTTTGACCAATTCAGATCTTAAAGCCTCAAGGCGTTTTTGCATTTGGGTTTCGGTGTCGTTGCGGATATCGGGTAGCATAATTATTTCCTCATCAAAAAATTGATTTAACTCACTATTGTGCCTTCGTTGGACCCCATGATAATGCGTTTTAATATGCCGTGGGATTCCATATTAAATACACGCATTGGCATATTATGATCACGACAAAGGCAAATAGCTGCGGCATCGATGACACGCAGTTGTTGGGCAATAACATCTTGATAATTAATTTTTTCAAAGCGTTTCGCATCCTTATGTAATTTAGGATCCGAGGAATAAATGCCGTCTACTTTAGTGGCTTTTAAAACGATATCTGCATTGACTTCAATAGCTCTCAAACTGGCGGCGGTATCTGTTGAAAAAAAAGGGCAACCTGTACCGGCCACAAAGACTACTATCTGTTTTTTTTCTAAGTAGGTGATAGCGCGTCTTCGATCGTAGGTTTCTACGACGCCCTGGACAGCAACAGGGGACATCACTGTGGAGGGAAACCCAGCCGTCACAAAACTATCTCGTAAAACAAGACCGTTCATGACAGTTGCCAGCATGCCCATTTGATCACAGGTAACACGATCCAAACCACTTTTTGCCCAAACTTCGCCTCGTACCATATTGCCGCCACCGATAACAATGGCGATCTCAACGCCTAATTTAACAATTTCCCCGATGGCTTTGCTGATATGGTTTAACGTGTTGGGATCAATCCCGAATTCTTGGTTTCCTAATAAAGCTTCCCCACTCAATTTGAGCAGAATGCGGTGATAGATAGGCTTTTCAGAAGGGCTCATAGATAATTTCCATTTTTTTGATCATTTTGAAAGTGCTTTGACTTCTTCTGCAAAGTTACTTTCTGTTTTTTCAATACCTTCACCTAGCTCATAACGAACAAACTCAAGTACCGTTGCTTTTTTGCTTTTTAAAAGTTCCCCGACGGTTTTTTTAGGATCTTTGACAAACGGTTGTCCGATGAGGCTTATTTCATCTAAAAATTTTTTAATTCGACCTTGCACCATTTTTTCAATAATATCGGCAGGTTTCCCACTTTTATCTGCTTGAGCCATGTATATTTCTTTTTCTTGGGCAATTTTATCTTGGGGTACTTGGTCGGGGGAAATAACCAAAGGATTTGTGGCGGCGATTTGCATGGCGATATCTTTCGAAAGCGTTTCGTCTCCGCCGGATAGAATTACGATCACACCAATTCGGTTGCCGTGTAAATAAGTGCCTAACTGGTGCTGTGTTTTTATAAATTTTAGCCTTCGAATGGAAATATTTTCACCGAGTTTAGCCACTAAAGCTTGTCGCAAATCTTCAATGGTTTGAGTTCCTTGAGCAATTAATCCATTTAATTTATTAAGATCTGATATTTGCCCCGCTAATGCTGCTTTTGCAACGAGATCTGTGAATGCAAGGAACGATTCATCTCGAGCAACGAAATCGGTTTCGCAATTAATTTCAAGCATGACGGCTTGTTTTTCATCCGCCCCTAGTAAAATGCGAATGGTCCCTTCTGAGGCAATGCGAGAGGCTTTTTTTGCGGCTTTGGCCATTCCTTTTTTGCGTAAAATTTCAACGGCGGCAGGAATATTGCCATTGGCTTCTTGTAGCGCTTTTTTACAGTCCATGATTCCACAGCCGGTCGTTTTACGCAGTTCGGATATCAAAGATGGTGTAATGGTCATTTTTTTGCCTCTTTTGTTTTTTTGACTGGCTTTTTAACCGATGGGTTAGTCGTCGATTTTTTTGCACTGGCTTTTTTAGCTGGTTTTTGCGTTGCTGTTTTTGCTGCTTCTTTTGCTTTTTCTGTTTTTGCTTCTTTTTTGGGTTTAGTGACTTTTTTTGTGGGCGGTTTTTTAATTATTTTTTTGCCCTCTTCTTTGGCAACCGTGGTTGTTTTTGTTACTTTCTTAGCCACTTTTTTAGGAGCTGCTTTGGCCTTTTCTTTTTTAGGAGGAACCATCTCAGCGGGGGCTACTTTGGCAGAAACAAGTTCTTTTTCTAAGGGCTCTTCAGCAGGTTTCTTACTTATACTTACTGGTTTTTTTTGAATAATGACTTGTTTTTTCTCTGTAACTATTTTAACTGTTTTGCGTTTTCCTTTTTCCGTTTCTTCTTCAACAAGAGAAGGGAGTTTTGCTTGTTCTTTTACAATGGCTTCAACAACTGTATCTAGATAGAGTCGAATAGCCTTAACTGCATCATCATTACCTGGAATAACGAAATCAATCCCCTCGGGACTATTATTAGTATCGACTATTCCCACGACAGGGATTCGCAATTTTTTAGCTTCTTGAATAGCGATATCTTCACAACCTACGTCAATAATAAAGAGGGCATCAGGGAGTCCACCCATATCTTTGATACCGCCTAGGTTTTTTTCCAGTCGGTCTTTAACTCGCGAGAGTTCAAGAATTTCTTTTTTAGTTAAATCACCAAAGGCTTCATTTTCAAATTGTTCCTCGAGGGCTTTAAGTTTTCTGATCGATTGGCGCATTGTTTTATAGTTGGTGAGCATGCCACCCAACCAGCGTTCGCTAACATATGGCATCTTACAACGTTCAGCCGCATTTTTAATGGGCATTTTTGCGGAAAATTTTGTTCCGACGAATAATATTTTCCCACGTTTGGACGCGATATCAGCTAAAAAATCCACTGCTTTTTGGAGCATGGGAAGTGTTTTTTCGAGGTTGATAATATGAACTTTGTTACGAATACCAAAGATATAGGGGATCATCTTTGGGTTTCTATTTCGAGTTTGGTGTCCAAAATGGACGCCAGCTGCAAGCAAATCATAGATAGAAATTGGCATATTTTTCTCCAGGGTTAGGCCTCCGCGCGCCCATTATTTAACTCATTTGATTTATGAGCACCCAAAATAATGTTTTAGCGCACGTGCGGTTTAAAATAAATTAATGAATATCAAAAATTAAACGGGCGAGTTTATACCACGTTTCCCAAAAAACGACAAGGAACAGATGAATTTTATTAGGGGTACTTTATTAAAATTAATATAACAATAAAGACAACGACTTCGATGCATTGTTTGATTTATTTTAAATTTAAAATAATATCAAGTAGTTAATTAAAGCCTTCAAATGGGGGCAACCTTTATTTATTAATTGCTTGTCCGAAACTGACGTTAAATACGTTTGCCTTGAGCTATAATCCCGGTATATTTATAGTATGAATAACATTCTTATTAAAACTTCTGAAGAAATCGAGAAAATGCGCATAGCTGGGAAATTAGCAGCTGAAGTATTAGAAATGATTGAAGGTTATGTCCAAATAGGGGTTACCACCGACAGGCTTGATCAGATTTGTTATGACTATATCGTTAATGTACAAAAAGCCATTCCTGCTCCTTTAAATTATAAGGGATATCCCAAAAGTATTTGCACTTCCTTGAATCATCAAGTTTGCCATGGGATTCCAGGGCCTAAAGAATTAAAATCAGGGGATATATTAAATATAGATATAACTGTGATTAAAGATGGTTACCATGGCGATACCAGCAAAATGTTTTTAATAGGTGAAGTTTCTATTTTGGCAAGAAGACTTGTACAGATTGCTCATGAGTGCTTGTTTCTTGGTATTCAAGAGGTTAAACCTGGGGCTCATTTGGGTGATATTGGCGCTGTTATTCAACAACATGCGGAAAAACATCATTTTTCAGTAGTGCGAGAATACTGTGGCCACGGAATCGGTAAACAATTTCACGAGAATCCCAGCGTTTTGCATTATGGCAAACGAGGCACTGGAGCTAAATTAGAGCCCGGAATGATTTTTACCATCGAACCTATGATTAACGCAGGGAAGTATGATGTGAAAAAAATGCCCGACGGGTGGACTGTGGTAACCAAGGATCGCAGTCTATCAGCCCAATGGGAACATACCATTCTGGTTACAGAAAACGGACATGAAATTTTAACTTTAAGAAAAGAAGAAAAAAATCATTGATTTAAAATTTAGAATTTAAAATTTATTTAAAGGAGTCTATCATGACTTTTACGTTGCCTAAATTGCCCTATGAACTTGACGCCTTAGAACCCCACATATCCAAAGAAACTTTAGCATATCACTACGGAAAACATCATCAAGGTTATGTTAATAAATTAAATGCCTTGATCGAAAGTACAGAATTTAAACATAAGACTTTGGAGGATATTATTAAAGCTTCTGGGGGAGCCATGTTTAATAATGCGGCTCAAGTTTGGAACCATACTTTTTATTGGAACTGTTTGTCTCCAACCAAAAATCAAAGGCCGTCTGATCAGTTGTATGCTGCGATCAACCAATATTTTGGTTCTTTAGACGATTTCAAAATGAAATTTTCTGAAGCGGCGACCGTACTTTTTGGTTCTGGTTGGGCGTGGCTAGTTAAAAATCCTGATCAATCGTTAGAAATTGTGTCAATCGGCAATGCTGGAAATCCCATCACAAAAGGACAAATCCCATTATTAACTTGTGATGTTTGGGAGCACGCTTATTACATTGATTATAGAAATGCTCGCGCGACTTATGTTGAACATTTTTGGCATTTGGTCAATTGGAATTTTGTAGGGGGATTGTTACATAAATAGATTACGACTTAATAATGGTAAAAAAATGTTGGGCCCCTGAAAATATTTGCGATTTTTAAGGTTTTTTGCAAAAAAATGAAAAAATTGTTAAAAAAAGCTGGATTTTTGTATTTTTTATGGATATTCTTCTCAGCGTTCGCCCAGTATGGGCAACGTTGCCTTTTATGAAAAATAACATTTTTAGTTATTTTTTTATTTTAAAAAGAGGATTTTAAAACTATGAACAAATTATTTATTCCTGTCGCTGCTCTTGGATTAGCAGCAAGTGGCTTATCTTTTGCAGCAGCCGCTCCTATGGCCGCTCCTATGTATCATTGGTACGTCGGTGTCGGTTTGAATCATTATGCTGCTTGGAAAGAGAGCGTTGATAGCTCTTTTACTTTGGTTAATCCAGATACCGGAGAACAGCTGGCAGTTATTAAATCATCTCAAGCCAAGCTTGATAAAAGTAAATTAGGCTATAATATTTTTGTGGGAAATAGAGTCACCCAACATTTTGGTACGGAATTAGGGGTTAATCTGTTAGGTAGACGTAACTATAAAATGAATTCTGTAGAGTGGCCAGGTAACCAAGAAAACGGTGACGCGAAATTTGAAGGGACAACCAAAATAAAGAGTTCTTGGAACGTTTACTATGATGGTATATTTACTTTCCCAATTCATCCTAATTTCTCCGTTTATGGTAAAGCAGGTGTGAATTACTATTACACAAAAGCAACCACTGACGGTATGATTTATTTCTGGGATGAAGATGAACAAGATAGTACTGGTAAATACCTTCCAATCCATGGAGTCCATGCTAATCAGAAACTTAGCTCCTTCGGTTGGAACTATGGTGGCGGTATTCAGTTGAACTTCAAACAAGTTAGTATTCGCGGTGATTACACCCACATGAACTTTACTAACAATGATGAGCAATTATTCATGACACCAAATTTGGTTGGAGTTGATTTCATGTATAACTTCGGCTAAACCAAGTTTTGAAATCTGAATGATTTCATCCAAAAAAGCCGGCGAAAGCCGGCTTTTTTATGCGCGATGTTTGGGCGAGGATCTTCTCGCCCATTACGGGCGCCTTACAATTTCTGGGGGCGAGAACCGTACCTCCACAATGCCAGAATATCTTGTATCAAATCGTTATTCCCGCTGTCAAACCAATTGAGTTTTTCAGGCCAATTTCGAAGCCAGGTCAGTTGGCGTTTAGCAAGCTGACGTGTCGCGGCAATAGCTTTTGTTTTCATTTCATCAAAAGATAATTTTCCGTCTAAATATGCCCAGACTTGTCGATAACCAACGGAACGCATCGAAGGTAAATTAGGATTTAAATCGCCTCGTTCATAAAGTTTTTTCACTTCTTCAATAAATCCTTGGGCTAACATTTTTTCGAAACGTTTTTCAATATTTTCATGGAGTATCTTTCTGTCAGTTGGTGCTATGGCAATATCTAAATGTTGATAGGGGAACTTATTTTGTTTGTTTTTTTCATATAATTCACTTAGCGGTTTTCCTGTTAATTCAAAAACTTCTAGCGCTCTTTGTAATCGTTGTGGATCATGAGGATGAATTTTGGTGGCTGATTTGGGATCTACACTTTTTAAGCGATCATGTAATTTTTCCCATCCGAATTGTTTGGCCTCTTTCAGGATTTTTTTTCGAATCGTCTGATTGGCTGCAGGCAATTGAGATAATCCGAATAATAAAGAGCGAAAATAAAGCATCGTTCCGCCCACCAATAATGGAATACGATTTCGTTTGTGAATCGCTGAAATTTTCTTTAAAGCATCTTTGCAAAAATCAGCAGCGGAATAAGGTTCTTTAGGATTGCGAATATCGATAAGATGATAGGGTATTTTTGTACGTTCTGCTTCGGGTGGCTTAGCAGTGCCAATGTCCATGTCACGATAAACGCAGCCAGAGTCGACACTCATAATTTCGCAGGGTAATTGAGAAGCAATTTGAAATGCCAAATGTGATTTTCCTGAGGCCGTCGGGCCCATGAGGCAGAAAATACAATTTTTAGGGTTGATTTTTTGCATAGATTTTAAATAATATGAGTTTCGGATAAGCTATTAATTACTGGATATTATTTTAAATTTTAAATTTTAAATGCATGAATCGCTTCCCTCTTCGCTCTTCGAGCTACGCAGAACAGGTCGCGATAAATTTTATATCAAATAAACATCGCGTAGCGATCCCGTAATTTAAAATTCAAAATTACGTCAGTTATGCAATTGTTATCCATAACTGATGTTAGGCTATAATTCCAGAATTTCTTTCTGTAATGCGATAATTTGTTCGATGCCGGATTCGGCTAATTGTAACATGTTTTCAAATTCGTTTTGGTCAAATGCTTCGCCTTCCGCAGTTCCTTGAACTTCAATAAACTTTCCTTCTTCGTTCATAACGATATTCATATCGGTTTCTGCAGTAGAATCCTCAAGATAATCCAGGTCTAAAATAGGGGTTCCTTCATAAATTCCCACTGAAATTGATGCTACCAAATGTATCAAAGGATTTTCAGTAAGGAATTGATGACAATAAGCATATCGAACAGCATCAGCTATCGCAATGCATCCGCCGGAAATGGATGCGGTTCGAGTTCCACCGTCTGCTTGGATAACATCACAATCGACAATAATTGTATTTTCTCCAAGTCTTTTTAAATCAACGGCTGTTCTTAACGCCCGTCCAATTAATCGTTGGATTTCCTGAGAACGGCCAGATTGTTTCCCTTTTACAGCCTCTCGATCAGTGCGCTCACTCGTTGCTCGTGGCAGCATGCCATATTCAGCTGTTAACCATCCCTGATTTTGACCTTTTAAAAATTTTGGCACGCCTTCTGAGAAACTTGCTGTGCAGATAACTTTAGTATCCCCATATTCCACCAATACAGAGCCTTCCGCATGTTTGGTGTAATAACGCGTGAATTTAATATTTCGTAATTGGTGAGATGCTCTACCACTTGGTCGATTCATTGTGTTATCCTCTTTTTTTATGTTAAATGAGGGAGCGATTCCGACATTTAAAATTCAATATTTAAGATTACGTTAGTTATGGAACTGTTATCCATCATTGATGTTATGTTACCATATATTTTTTCTTTTAAAATGAACAAAGTTACAAGAGGTTATCTATGATTGCCAGCATGACGGCTTTCGCCAAACAGCAACAACAATATGAAGGGGCCACTATTATGTGGGAAATACGGTCGGTAAATAGTCGATATCTTGATGTTCATTTCCATATGCCTGATCATTTTCGCGAATTAGAGATGTCATTAAAACAAACGCTTCAACAATATATTTCTCGGGGCAAGATTGACTGCACATTGCATTATCAATCCGATGATTTATTTAACGAGGATTTTATTGTCAATCAAAAACTTGTTAAGAAACTCAAAATTTCTGTTGGTGTGATTAAAAATATTTTTGGAGGCCAAGAAATTTTAAATCCTATTGATGTACTGCGTTGGCCAGGCGTTATTCAAATGATTCGAACAGAAAATATGGAAATAAAAGATATTATTGTGCGTTTATTTGAAAAGAGTTTACTTAAATTACAGAAAGTAAGGCGGCAAGAAGGTAAGAGTTTGAGTAAAACCATTCAAGAGCGCCTGAAAGAAATTCAAAAACAAATACAAAAGGCCGAAAAAGTGCTGCCTGATATTATGACCGCGCAACGACAACGATTTCTGGATCGATTTGATGAAATTAAAAAAGAGCTTGATCTTAATCGGTTAGAGCAGGAAATGTTAATTTTGGCTCAAAAAATGGATATCAGCGAAGAAATTGATCGTCTTAAAATCCATGTTCAAGAGACCAAAAAATTACTTATTGAGGGGGAAGTGGTTGGCAGGCAATTGGATTTTATTATGCAAGAATTAAATCGGGAAGCAAACACTCTTGGCTCTAAAGCAGCGGATTATGCGATCACACAAGTCGCAGTTGAATTAAAAGTGTTGATTGAGCAAATGCGAGAACAGATTCAAAATATTGAATAATGTCAGTTCAACGGTTATTCGTGGCCATTCTTTTTGTTTTGGGCTGCTCCCGGTTGGGACATCTGTGCATTCTGCAACATTTGTTGTCCCATTGATTGAAAACGAGCCACATTCACACTGCTGTTTAAAACTCCTACTCCCTGAGCAATGTGGTCAAACTGATCCAATGCATGCATGATGGTAAAGGGTAATGTAAAAACCTGAGTAACCAGCATGAATACTTTTTGTAGTAAAGTTGCCACAAGTGTTCCGGCAGCCCCTGCTGAAGCTGAAGCTAAATCGATTACCATTTTTTCGAGGTTGTTTAAAACGCTCATCCCCGTTCCCTCAATATCGGCGAGACTTGAATATTTTTTCATATGAAAGCCTAATACAGAAGAAGCTGTAGCTGCGTATTGTCCATAAGCTCCATAATATTTTATTACTTCATACGTGGGTTTCCATGAGGAAGAAGGCTGGGTGATGCCTGTTCCGCCCCCAGAAACATATTTGCTATAAGATAAAGCCGCAATTTGTTGTTCGGGTTGATAAGTATCGTTTCCTGTTCCATTTAAGGAACCAGAGGATATTGGATTTTTAGTCCAGTAATCACTCCAATTTTTGCCAGACCCCACTTCTTCTGATGTTTTTTTGATGTTTGACCAAAGATCTTGATAGGCTTCAAGCTCATTTTTGGCTTCATCTTCCCGACCCGTAAGCGCATAAAATCCAGCTCCTATCCAATTTGTTGCAATAGCATTCACTTCTTTCATAAATGGGTCGTGTGCTTGAATGAAGCCATTAGCAGCGGTAATCATGTTGATGATACTTGTTATTAGATCAATTGCATCCACGAAAACTTTTACTATATTAGGGATGATTTCCATCATGTAAAGAGCATAACCGGGAAGACTTTTTGCTAATTCAATCACATCGCCCATGACTTGTACCAGATCCGTACCTATGTTGCCGATTGTTGAAAACATATCGCCTATGATACTAAAGAACGACTTAGCTTCGGCTGTTTGAGGAGCTAGCACGCCACCACTTAAAACTCCGACTAATATCAACGGTAAAATTAACTTTTCACCTAAAATTTTCAGTTTTCTTAACATCAAATATTTCCTCTATTGGTTTAGTACTGAATATCAAATTTTTCTTGTTTGGGTTCGCTAGTTGTTGTGCCCTTATTGGTGGTTGTGGGAGGGACGCTGACAGAAACCGGAGGGGTAGAAGGCGCTGATGAAACCACTGTACCTTGTTGAGTTGGTGCACAACGACATTTGGTTGGATAGAGTCTTACAATTTTTTGGTGTTGATAATTATAATAAAAATTACTGGGATAATTATAATTAGGATCCTCACAATCGCATTCTGGTAACTGAGCTAAATCTTGAAGATTGATAGGAGCAGGCGTCGTTTGCCCCTGTTGATTTTGTTCCTGAGCTTGATTCGTTTCTTCGGGAGAAACCAAGTCGGGAAATATTTTTTGAAGCCGTTTTAGCCCTTCTTGTCGCCTCTTGTCCGCTTCTTTTTGAGCTTCATGATATTCTTGGATATTTTTTTCTGCCGGCTCAGTAAATTGTCGAACTATTTCTTGCCTTTTCTGTACCCCTATAGCTGATTCCTGGCGTTGTTTTAAAACAAATTCATCCATTTGTTCTTTAAAAGTTTTAGCATAAGAAGTTATTGCTAATAGAAAACAATAAAGGGTAACGGTTAAAAATAAAATAAATCGAAACTTATTTCTCATCGCGTCGCTCCATAGCTCGACTGACCAGTGCTAATCGTTCTTTCGAAAAGATTCTGCCCAGAAGCCGTAAACGTTCAAAAACAAGATTGCGGCGCAGGAAAAGACCAGCAGGATCGTCACTACTATCGGTATTTTCTTCAGCATACATCAATAATCGTGAAGCAGATCCTGGATGTGTTGTATCTATTGCCTGCATAATGCGCAATACTCGACACATTTTCAGATAACACAGAACTTGAATATAATTCTCTTCATGAGCCAGTTCAAATTTAGTAACGTCTTCTAAACGATTGCCCAGTTTGTCTAGTGCTTTCTCAATATCTGGTTCGCCATCAACGGTCCAGTCTTCTACACTTTCCATAAATGACACCACCCGATAGATCATCGGATCATCATAATTTTTCCAATATTGATGAGATTCTTTTAAGTTGAAACTAGGCATAGATTCGAAATTTAAATAATAAAAGGTCCTTTGTCTATATATAATTCTAAAAGATTTCCAGCGGTTTTCCGCTGGGTGTTTTATTTAACACGATTCTCAACTACTGCTGTCAAACTTCGTAGGGGCAGGTCGCGACCTATCCTTACTGAGGGAGGCACACACAAATCGTGCTACTTACAAGCATACATAGGGCCTATTATCATGAATGTTGAGAATAGTGTGAACTATTTTAAATTGACGTTTTTTAAAATTCATTGTAACTTTAACCTCCATTTTTGCTTAAATCAATAGTATTATAGTAAAACTTCCAAACATAAGGAACCATTCCTATGGGTTTTTTTCGTGCTACAGGCGGATTTATATATAGAACTTTTCTTGATGTTCCATCCTGGTTGGGATGGCGTAATATTAAGAGAGATACCAAAACTTTATATGAGATGGGGCGAACTGTTTTTACGGTGAGCAAAGCTGAGCACAAGGAAACCTTTGAACAAGCAACAATCCGATTAAAATTAAGCGAACAAGATATCAAAAAAGCTGCCCATTACTATTTTACTCTCGCTATTCTTTTTATTGGGTTGGGTATTTTGTGTATTGGTTATACATTTTATTTATTTTTTGGCGGGGCTTTTTTGGCAGGGATTATCGCGTTATTAATAGCTTTTTTTGTGTTTCTAAAAGCCTTTTCAGCTCATTTTCAATATTTTCAGATTAAAAATCGTAAACTAGGTTGTTCATTTCGAGAGTGGTTAAATGGCAGTATAGAGGTATCAAAAGAATGAATATCAAATCTTACAGCTTTTCTAAACCTCATAAAATGCGCATCTTATCTTTCATATTAATTTGTTTGATGTCCTTATTTTTTTGCCAGGTGACCTTTGCTCAAGATCAAGGGAACTCCGATAGTACCTTTCGAGATTATTTTCAAATAGCACCTAAAGATGCTTCAAAGGATATGATTCAAAATATTTTTGGGCAGCTGACATTAAAAACGTTGCAGGAAGAACCTCAAACTATTATCGCGGCCATGTTTAAGGATTTTAATCATGCCCTGTTAGTGCTAGCCATTATTGTCATTATCTACACTTTACTCTTGTCTTTAGTCGGAACTGCTGCCTCTGGACAATTTCTTATTTCCGGGAAAAAAGCCTCTATATGGTTACCTTTAAGAACGGTGACCGGTATCGCGCTTATTTTACCAACCCCCTCAGGTTATTCAGTAATCCAAGTATTTTTTATGTGGGTAGTGATGCAAGGCATTGGTGCGGCTGATAGTCTATGGAATGCTACACTCAATTATTTAGAACAACCCACGAGCGCAACCATTATTGCTCCAGTTAAGCCTTATATTGCAGAGGAAAAACAAATCGTTTTATCCACACTGGCTGCTTCGATTTGTAGACAACGCGCAGCCAATTATTTATATGAATCGAATAAAGATCAAGGTTTTAAACAAGGGCAGAGCAAAACACAGAAATTTGATTACACAGGAGACGGGTATTTGACCAATATTCCAGAACGGCAGACAGTAAAAACTGACATTCAAACATCTGATGGAAAAACACAAAAAGTAGAATGGAGTTCCTATAACTATGATGTAAACCAAATTTTATATGCCAAAGTACCAGCAGGACTCAAATTTACAAAAACCCCGCCTTTTGTACAAATCGAAACTAAAAACGTGGAAGCAGGTGATATTACTATTCCTTGTGGGGGGCTTGCATTTCGACAGCAAAATAGTGGCGAAGATGACCAAGAGAATAAAAAATTTGATATTCTAAATAATCACATGCCTCAGATTATTGATGACCTTAATGGCGTTGCCAGAGATTATGCTAAAGCAAATACTGATGAAGAGAGACAAAATGCGGTAGTTGAAAATGGTGTCAATATTATTGAAGTCGCCGCTCAACAACTTCACAATGATCTACAAGATGCAGCTAATGCTTATATCAAAGAGCATCATCCTACTATTAATAAGGAAGTATTTAAAGATGCAAAAGATTACGGTTGGGCTTATGCAGGGGGCTATTATTATTCTATTGCAAGGCTCAATAATCGATTGAGCAAGATTGTACAATTAGGAGGCGACACAATACAGGTGCCTAACCGGCAAACCATGTTGGGTAAAAATTTTCCTTTCTATACAGGTCAGGATGAATCGCTTCTGACAGATTTATTAACAACAGGGCCTAAAGTAGGCCCGAGATTTACATTCGGGGTTTCTCCAACCGCCACTGGGCAATCGGCTCAATTTGGAGCTGCTGCAAATGATACGTTAAATAGCGTCATTCCGATGATTTCCTCTCTTTTGACAGGGAAAAGTAATATTTCCGATCCTTTGGACGGCTTTTTCGCTGATCCTGATGTCAACCCCATTATTAAATTACAAACTTTTGGCAATACACTGACATATAATATTTTTAAGTTATTGATCCTTTTATGGGTCACTTATTTTTCGATGTATACGATAGGATTAGCTGCAGGAATGTTGCCTTTTGTGGGGGGAATTGCTACTGCCATCTCAAGCATACTCAATTATGTCTTGTTGACTTTTATCATGCCTCTGGGAGCATCATTAATAGCACTTCTTGGCGTTGCATTTATGATGTCAACATACATGCCGTTAGTTCCGTTTTTAATCTTTACCTTTACCATGATCGGCTGGTTAATAGGTGTTGTCGAAACGATGTTAGCTGCACCTATAGTTGCTCTTGGTTTAACGCACCCAGAAGGGCATGAGGTGCTGGGCCGAGCAGATACTGCCATCCAGTTAATCACTAATATGTTTTTAAGACCGAGTTTTATGATATTTGGGTTAATAAGCGGTATGGTAGTATCTACTGTGGCGGTTGATTTCTTTACTCAAATTTATTCCTTCGTTGTAGGAGATATTGTTTCTACAAGCCCGAGCGGGGCCAATCTTATTCAAGTGTTTTTATATTTGGCAGTTTACGTCGGTACGATCATTACGATATTGAATAAGTCCTATTCGCTTATTCATGTATTCCCTGATCGTATTTTATCTTGGCTTGGATGGCAATCTCAATTCGGCCGTTATGGTATGGAAGAGGATAAAGTAGAAGGGTACTTTACAGGGGCCGCTGGTGGCATTGGGAGCGCTGCTGGCGCTATTGAGAAAAAAGTAGAAGAAGGTAGAGCAAAAATGGAAAAGGGAATAGATGAAGGGAAAGCGAAACCACCCGAAAGGGCGAAAGGACACGTCGAGGAAGCAGAAAAAAAACCGACAGAAGAAGAAAAGAAAGAGGACAGTAAAGAAGAAGAAACAAAATCAGAAGCAAAATCAGAAGAAACAGAAAAACCAGAAGAAAAATAAAACAGAAGTAAATGAGCATTTTAAGCGAATTTTAAACAATGTTAGCCTGTTTAATTTGCAGAGAGAGGTCTCTAGCTGGAAGTTGTGCGGAAAAGAAGCATTATCTAAGCTAATCCCGCATCCTTATCTGCGCTGTGCGAGGCGGCTTTGATGACTTTATAAGTGCGCTCACTGATAACGCCTTTTTTGAACTGTATTTCTGCATCAACGTCCATAGTTTGGCCGTAAGTTTTCAAAAGTCGTCGCGTATTTTCTGTTGCTTTTTCTAAATCAGATTCCAGTAAGGTGTCCCGGATTTTTTCATCGAATACTAAAAATTCACGTAATGCGACCCGTTTATCATCTACGGTGGGTGCCAAGCGTTGCCAAATGACTAAGCGAATCGTTTCCAAAATATCTAGTGTTCGTCCGTAACGTTCTTCATAAGGGAAAGAGGTTACCAAGCGACGAATCGTTTCAGCAACTCCGTTGGTGTGCAGCGTCGTATAAACGGGATGCCCTGTCATAGCTGCTTCAATAACAGCGGCTATGGTTTCTTCATCACGGGCTTCGCCCACTAAAATCAATCCAGGTTTGCGGCGTAGCGCATTGCGAACCCCTGAAGCGAATGAGGGCAAATGTCGAGGAATTTCAGCTTGGCTAATAATAGAGCTCGGTTTGTCAACGTTATCGAAGACAAATTCGATTGGCGCTTCATATGTCACTACTTTACGATTTCCATCAGGATGCATTACAATATCTTTGATAATTGAAGCTAATAAAGTAGATTTACCTGACCCTGTTGGCCCAGTAACGTACACGACCCCTTGATGAGGTGCCATAGCATCTAGAATAGCTTGAGGGAGATTGAGTGTCGAGATATCGGGTGGTTCATTTGGAATGGTTCGTGCTGTGATTTGGATACCATCATGGCCTTCTACCATGCAACCGGTCATATTTACACGAAAGCGATAACGTTCATAACGCCCTGGGCGAATTTCATAGTGTGTATCTATATCGTTTCCAGCTAAAATCTGAGCTGTTCCATTCGCACCATAGATAGAATTAACCAATTCTCCTACTTCATTATTGGACAAGCGTCTTTTGGTGACTTTCACTAATCGGCCAAATATTTCCGCCATGATACATTCATTGGTTTGAATGGTGATATCGGATGCCTCGTTTTGAGCACAGAACAGCAAAAGACGATCCATTTCAGCAAGATCAAAACGGGAAGGCTCATTAGGGAATAAATATTCTTGATTACTCATTTTTTTGAACTACCACAGGTTTCCAATGGGAGCTGTTTACTTGTAATTTTGGCAAAGCCGTTATACGTAGCACACGATCGTTAATTCTCATTTCTGTATGAGCATCATTACTCGTTACTCCCATATTGGTTTGCGCGACAAAAGGTTTGCTGACCATATGTTTGGATAATAATTCCCGATACAACATCATACCCTCATAATCTCGACGTAATCGAGCTAAATTATCTTCATAAATAGCGTTTGCCTGTTCTAGGCCGTTTTTCCACCCTAAGGTGATGTATTTTTTCCAAATTTGGCGTTCTTCAATTGTTTTGGGTAATAATGTTTGATCCGGTAATTCGGGTTTTTTGTAATCCATAATCAAATAATCTCGCCACGTGGGGGCGAGGGTCACAAATCGTGCTTGTTTGATAATTCTGTATGTGTGATCAGCAATGAGAATAGTATCAGCATCTTGTAGATTTAAAGATGCAGAACTTTCGTCTAAAACAGGGGGCAAAATATTTTGGTCAATTAATAAAGGATTAAAATTAAAAACCTGGGAGAGCGCATCTGTATGTTGCGAAAGCATGGTATTAATTTGTTGATATCGCCAAGCAAGCCCACTTTGTGCGCCTGTTGACATTGCGACGTCTTGCAATGCTTGTTTTCGTATATGACCTACAGAGGGTTGAGCGGGTCTTAGATTTCCATAATTGATGTTTTGAAGATCTTGCAAATTTTCAGTATCGACAGGGCGCACTCTTGCAGCGCATCCTGCTAAAGTGAAGGATAATAAACAGTAGAAAAAAATTATTTTTTTCATTCAGATTTCCTTACGCCTGAGCATAACGCAGTTCAATAACATGGGTTGAAGGAAATACAACAATTTGAGCACGATCACCACACTGGTAACTTATATCCCGAAGAATCTCGCCTACTGGAGTATCTTTAGCTGAAACATTGATAATAATAGGGAGACTGGGCGTTTTTCCCTCAGTTCTTACAGTATAATTGGTAATAATTGCAATTTGTTTGATCAATGGTTCTATAGGGCCATTCCAATCTATTGAAGTGGGCATTCCCATACCGTAAGTATCAGGGCTTGGAGGTTCCGCAACACTTATGGGGGGATTGGCTGCTTGTTCAGTTGCTTTGAGTTGTGTTAGTGATTGGCTTACAGAAGTTGCGGATTCTGCTAGGACAACGTAGGGTTCTGTTGTCATACTCTCGGGTAGTTCTTGTGTTTGAGGTGTTTTTGCACATCCTGCTAAAAAGAGGAGATTTGAAGTAATAACAGTAAAGACAAAAAGTGACTTTTGATTCATAAATACATCCATCAAATTTGACAATTATGAAAAAAAAGATTGAATCAGGATGAAGAATTAATGTCAAGTTGAAAACATCATTGGATTTGTCGATTTTTTAGTATAAAATTTTTTTAGTGTGTCTATTATTTTGTGTTATGTGCCGTTTTTTTTCAGTCTTGATTGGTTTGGTTGGGTTTTGTTGGGCCTGATATCGTAGGGGTCCTGGTCCTGCGACCCGTGATGTCGTAATAGAAAGTTACACGCAACGTTATTTTTATCAGGAGAATAAAATGCCGATGGGTTATTGGAGAGATTCCTCAAGAGTGCCGAGGTTTTTCTTAGTAGATGCTTGGGCAGCACTTCCGTTATTACTTTTTTTGCTCCATATTCGTATGTGGACATTTATAACAGCAATTATTGCAACTATTTTTTTTGCAACTATTGAGCGTTATGGTTTTTCTATGCTTGTTTTCCTTCGATGGCTTCGTAATTTTTTGGGCGGGTCTCGCAAGAAAGCTATTCCTTGGTGGCGATAAGAGGGTTTCATTATGGCGAAAAAAATTACTGACGCTTTAATTTCTTTAGCGAATGAAATGGGCATAAAATTTTTCTTACGTAATAAACCGATCTCGCATATCGAAGTGTTTTCTGAGACGGGGCTATTGCCTGCCATAGCTAAGCGCGCCGATCAATTGGCTTCCCTGTGTTTTGGATATGGTATTGGAGTGGTATTTGATGAACTAGAAGGAACGATGTTGGGATCAAAAGTGGTTTTTGACGATTCTACGCCCGATGTTCTGCGATATTTATGTATCGCTGATGTGCTTCATGAATTAGCAAAAACAGCGCCTTCAAAAGATTCTGTTCCTTTAGATGAATTGCTTTATGATTAAAAAGTAGGTTGTTATTTTGGAAATAGGCTATATACTGTTATATTGTAATTGATAATAAATAAGACGAACTAATGGAATGATTAAAAAAGCATGAGGAGGCTAATGAGAGGTAAAGCGTGATTAAAACATCAGAAGAACAAGTAGAAAAAGGATATGTTACACCCTCTATTGAGGAAATCCAAAAATTACTTGTTGGCAATTCCGAAAGAATAGTCAGGATGATTGATGTTTTACTAAAAAATTTACTAAAAAATCCGGAAACTAAACCAGAACTCAAAGAGGGGGGTAAGTTTGGTGAAGGAGAACAACAACTTTCTTTATTTCCCAAAGGGAAAGATGAACCACAAAAACCTCGCAAAGGAATGTTTGAATCAATGGATAATGCACTCGCAAAGCAAACGCCGCCAAAACCTGTTTGATTGAGTATCTTTTCTTACCGTTTTTATTTTTCCTTTTTGTTTTTTTCACTGTACAATAACTCGCCACAAAAAATTGTAATCATCTCAGGAAAAGCATATGGCAGATGCGCAGCGTTATTTAAAAGAACTTAAAAAAAAGCTTAAGGAATATATCGAACAAGTAAAATCAATTACTGATAATGATGGATATAAAAAGTTAAAAGCTTTGTTAAAAGAAATTGTCGAGGCTGAAGACGAATTGCGAAAAGATTCGGAAATTGGCGCTCGGTATAATGTAGTTCGTAATCAGGTACGAGCGCTACTTGATGCGTATCCTTTGAAAGAAGATTCATTGCAAAATGTTTCAGCAGATAAATCTGAACAAAAGCAAGAACCAGCGATGAAGGATGATGAGCAGCGCGTGTATGTATATTTATTCAATGCTCAAGGTGGGGATATCACCAGTTGGCATAAATTGCTGCTTCCCAGTTCACTAGCAGAACACAGTATCAATCGTCCTATTTATGTTAATGAAGAGCAACTTAGAAAAGTCCTATCCGGTAAACTGAATCCTGCGCAACATGGCTATTTTGCGGCTGTTATCAATAAAAATGATATTGTTCGTCAATATGATTTAGAAGGTGGAGCTTTGGTAGATGGAGAAGGGCACCAGTTACTGAGATTAAAAGAAAGCGCCTTAAAACCCCAAAATATTGAATATTTTTGGCACGAAGGAAAAACGTATCAAGTCTCAAAAGACGGTTATCTGAGTTAACGTCAGTTATGCAATTGTTTTATCCATAATGGACACTGGGTTAAGTCATGAACTCATTAAATGTTATTATTCTTGCAGCAGGTCTTGGCAAACGTATGTTATCAGACCAGCCTAAAGTGCTACATCTCTTGGCCGGTAAACCATTACTTAAACATATTCTTGCAACTGTTAAATCCTTAAATCCTCAGAAAATTTACGTAGTATATGGTCATCAAGGCGACATGTTACGAGAGGCATTTCAAAATGAACCCATTTTATGGGTGGAACAATCAGAACAATTAGGATCAGGGCATGCGGTACTCGAAGTGCTTCCCTTTCTAGAGGATAACGAACCTACATTAATTTTGTACGCGGATATGCCGTTGATTTCTCAAAAAACACTCGAACGATTATTGGAAAAAGCCAACAATCGAAATATTAGTTGGTTAACAGCTTTTATGGAGAACCCAACAGGATTTGGTCGCATTGTGCGCGATTGGGATCACAAACCATTAGCTATTGTCGAAGAAAAAGATGCTACGGAAACTCAAAAGCAAATCAAAGAAACAAACACGGGAGTTTGTGTGATTCCTTCCAACCTCTTAAAACGATGGTTACCTCATATCAAAAATGATAATTCGCAAGGAGAATATTATTTGACCGATTTATTGGAGATGGCGGCAAAAGATCTCGTTCCTGTCATGACAGCGCAACCCGAAACAACCATTGAAACTTTTGGGGTGAATAACAAAGCTCAACTCGCTTTTTTAGAGCGAGAATTGCAGCGACAGTTGGCTCAACAATATATGCAAGAAGGATTAATACTGCTTGATCCAACCCGATTTGACGTACGAGGGGATTTAACTTTTGGAAAAGATGTTGTTATGGATATCAATGTTATTATTGAAGGGAAAGTTACTATTGGGAACAATTGCACTATTGGCGCCAACGTTGTACTGCGCAATGTTACCATCGCTGATTACGTTGTTATCAAACCCAATTGTGTGATCGAAGACGCCATACTCGAATCTCATTGCGTCATTGGGCCGTTTGCCCATATTCGTCCTGAAACTGTTATCAAAGAACATGCAAAAGTAGGCAATTTTGTTGAGATTAAAAAAAGCGAAATTGGAGCTTGCAGCAAAGCTAATCATTTAAGTTATGTTGGTGATGCGATTGTTGGTAAGAATGTAAACATAGGAGCAGGTACCATCACGTGTAACTACGATGGTGTTAAAAAACATCAAACTATTATTGAAGACAATGCTTTTATTGGATCATGTTCCCAATTAATTGCGCCAATCAAAATAGGGGAGGGGGCGACGATCGGAGCAGGGTCCACGATCACCATGGATACGCCAAAGCAAAAACTCACCCTTTCTCGCGCCCGCCAAGTGACTATTGAAAATTGGGAGCGACCAAAGAAAAAGATTCAAGATTAATTTTATTGTCCCTTTGAGGCCTCTGCAAAATAGCGAATTGGGAGGCAAAAATGAGCGCAAAATGCGAGTTTATATATGATAAATGAGCATTTTAAACGAATTTTTAACAAAGTGAGCGAGTTCAAGGTGCATTTTGCAGAGGCCTCCCTTGTTTATACATGAAAACGAAAATGCATGACATCTCCATCGTGTACGATGTAATCTCTACCTTCTAATCGCCATTTCCCCGCTTCTTTTGCTCCCGGCTCCCCGCCGTATTTGACGAAATCATCATAGGCAATAACCTCAGCTCGAATAAATCCTTTTTCAAAATCCGAATGTATTTTGCCGGCAGCTTGTGGCGCTGTTTCCCCCCTTTTAATAGTCCAAGCTCGCACTTCTTTTGGACCGGCTGTAAAAAAGGTTTCTAATTCCAATAGTTCATACGCTGCTCGAATCACACGGTTTAAGCCAGGCTCTTTTAAGCCTAATGCCGTCAAAAATTCATTTTTTCCTTCTTCATCAAGTTCTGCGATCTCGGATTCAATAGCCGCACATACTGGGACTACTTTTGATTGCTCTTCTTGGGCTTTTTTTGAGACCTGATCTAACAGAACATTCCCTTGAAGTTGATTTTCAGCAATATTTGCTAGGTACAAAATGGGTTTTGCAGTTAACAGTGGAAGCGTTTTTAAGAGTTTTTTATCCGCTTCATCCAAATCTATTAAACGGATGGGTTTTTCTTGGTTAAGATAATGTAACATTTTCTCTAAAGATTTTTTTTCCAAAAGCGCTTCCTTGTCTCCGCTTTTTGCTTTTTTAGAGACTCTAATTAAGGCTTTATCAACCGTTTCGATATCGGCAAGAACAAGCTCGGTATTGATCACATCAATATCTTCAAGAGGGGAAACCTTTCCCGCGACATGAATAATATTAGGATCTTCGAAACAACGTACGACATGAATAATGGCATCCGTTTCTCGAATATGACTTAAAAATTGATTGCCTAATCCTTCTCCTTTCGAAGCTCCTTTCACAAGGCCTGCGATATCAACAAAGGTGACTGTAGTTGGAATAATAGCTTGAGGATTGACTATTCTGGCCAGTTCTTCAAGTCGATGATCAGGAACGGGGACTACGCCTACATTAGGTTCGATCGTACAAAAAGGATAATTAGAGGCCTCAATAGACGCTTTTGTTAAAGCATTAAATAAAGTTGATTTGCCAACATTAGGAAGGCCGACGATTCCGCATTTTATAGACATAGTTTTTTAACATCAGTTTTGGATAAGCAAGCTTTACTCCTTCTGATGCAGTTCTTGCATCACTTTATCAAGATGACCCGAAAGTATTTCAGGGAATAACGCGATACTTTTATCAATACTTTTAGTAATCGCTTTTTTTTCTTCGGGGCTGGGTTTTTTTAAGACGTACGAAGTAATTTCTTCGCGGGATTCAGGCCGACCTATACCAAAGCGCAGCCTAAAAAAATCTTTGGAACCCAAACAACGTATAATGTCTTTAATACCATTGTGTCCCCCGTCCCCCCCATTTTTTTTGAATCGAACAGACCCAATGGGAAGATCAAGATCATCATGAACGACTAAAATGGATTCTACCGGTATTTTATAGAAATGCATGGTAGCTAAAACGGGTGAACCACTACAGTTCATAAAGCTCATAGGGAGTAAAAAATAACATGCGTGATCAAAGAGTGTGGCTTTTGCAAACAGGCCATTAAATTTTTTCTCGAGGCTCAGTTCAGGCACCGAAAACGAGTTTAATAGTTTTTTCACGAACAAAGCGCCTATATTATGTCTTGTTTTCTCGTATTCGATGCCAGGATTCCCTAATCCTACAATAAGCTGAATATTGCTTTGCATGCGTGTTAAGACTTAGTTGATTTCGGTTCTTCTTCGGCAGCGACAGGCTGTTCCGGTGCTGCAGCTTCAGCTACTTCAACCGGTTTTTCCTCAACCACTTTGCGTTTGACACTAATAGTAACCACAGGGTGATCATTATCAGGAGATTGTATTAAAGCTACTATTTCTACTCCTTTGGGAAGTTTTAACTCACTTAAATTGATTCCTTCATTAATATGAAGCGGCGAAATATCAACCTCAATAAATTCGGGGAGATCTTCTGGGAGACAACGAACTTCCACTTCTTTTTGTTGATATTGCACAACACCCCCATCCATTTTAACTCCGGGAGCAATATCTGCGCCTTTGAAATGCAAAGGAACAAACATATAAATTTTTTCGCCTGTTTTAATACGCATGAAATCCATATGCAAAATTTGACGTTTATAAGGATGACGTTGAATGTCTTTTAATACCACCTGTTCCTTGGTATCGTCTATGAGGAGGGTTAAAAGGCTCGAGAAAAAAGCTTCATTTTGAATAATTTTTAATAGTTCTTTATGTTGTAATTGAAGCATTGAGGGTTTTTGATTTCCGCCGTACAAAATAGCAGGGACCATTTCTTCTTCTCTGCGTAGGCGGCGGCTCGCACCTTTCCCCACATCCGCACGTTTTTTAGCATGCAATATGAATTTTTCTGTCATGATGATTCTCCGAAATATAATTATTTTTAAGAGACCTCTGCAAAATGAACCTTGAACGTGTTAACTTTGTTAAAAATTTGCTCAAAATGCTCATTTACTTCTATGTAAACTACGCTTTTTCGCAAATTTTTGCCTCGTTAACCCGTCCAATCTCCTATTTTGCAGAAGCCTCTTTAAGATATAAAAAGCTTACTTTCGCGACCAAAAGTAAGGAGCGGCATTATACCGATTTTCATGTGAAATAAAAGAGGATTGAGGATAGAAGGCTGGGCACACTTTATTAAAGTAAACCGTTTATGTTAACGCCAGTTAATATACATAGTGTATAACGAGAAAAATTTATTGTGCGATCAAACTTTTTCTGATATAAAGCCCTCCCGATATTAAATCAATGACGCTCGATAAAAACGAGCGAAACGAAGTTTTTATCGCAAGAGGAATTGATTCTGGAAAGGCGAAGCCTTATCCAGGATCTTGTGAGTTTTACTCCCCGCCACTTGTGGCGTAATAAAGCCTGACTTTACCGAAAGAATACCCCGCGGCTTGCCGCTGGGGGGATTCATTTTAGCAAAAACAATATTATAATATTATAAATGGTGAGTGATTATGTCCCAGATTTGTGAGGTTACTGGAAAACGTCCTTTAACAGGGTGTAATGTTTCGCATTCTCATCGACGTACGAAACGGCGATTTCAACCCAATTTGCATAAACACCGAGTATGGCTCGAAAAGGAAAATCGTTTTGTCACATTACGTGTTAGCCAAAAAGGGTTACGTACTATTGATAAGAAAGGGCTTGAAAGCGTTTTAGCTGATATCGGACGTTATCAAGGAGAAATCCAAATTTCTGAATAACAACAAGAGACAATAGAAGAGATCATTGATTATGGCAAAAGCAGCTCGAGAAAAAATACAATTAAGATCGACAGGGACCAATAAAAAAGGGAAACCTACCGGTTATTTTGTGACGACCAAAAAAAATAAGCGAGGGGAAGGAAAACTTAAGTTGAAAAAATATGATCCTCGTGCCTATAATACCAAGACGGGTAAACTAGGCAAACATGTCGAATTTGTCGAAGACAAGATTAAAGGTTAATATCTATCTATTTATTTTTATCATCAAATGAGGAGGATTAGCTATGAAAAAGTTAATCGTTTTAACAAGTGCTTCAATCTTAGCATTGGGCACTGCACTAGCAGCCACTCCAGTAGACAATGGGGTTTACTTGGAAGGTAATGTTGGTTATGGGCAAGTTCTTAAACCGGTCGGTGAATTAACCAAGAAAAGGAATACTGGGTTTGTTTGGAATGTGGATGCTGGTTATAAAGTAAATAAAAACCTAGGTATTGAAGCTGGTTATACGCAATATAATAAGCAAAAATATACTGTAAAAGGTTTATCACCGGACTACTACATCAGAGGAACCGATAGTTACACTATTGATTTAGCATTAAAAGGGATTTTACCACTGCAAGAAGGATTTAGTCTTTTTGCAAAAGTAGGACCAGGATACGCGCATCAAAAATGGTCAGATAATTTGGGCGATTCAGATGCTTATCACAAAGTTGTCGCTTATGGAGCTATTGGTGCTGGCTATGCTGTGACACCTAACTTAGAATTAACGGTTCAAGGAGCGGGCAGCACTAAAAATAGTGATAATGTTCCTGCCAGATGGTCTGTTACTGGTGGCGCTACTTATACTATATAATTGGAGCTTTAAGTTCCGATACAAAAAAAGCGGGTTTTTACCCGCTTTTTTTTTACCAGTTTTTCAACTAACTAAATTTCAATGTAAGGCTTTCTGTTGTAATGCTTTTACTACGATGGGCGGGGCAAAGGAAGAAATATCTCCTCCTAATAAACCTATTTCGCGCACCAAAGTGGACGAAATATAAGCATAACGATCGGCAGGCGATAAAAACAAAGTTTCCAGTTCCGGGGCGATTGCGCGATTCATACTAGCAAGCTGGAATTCATGCTCAAAATCAGAAACAACCCTAAGTCCCCTCAAAATAATATTGGCTTTTTTTTGTCGAGCAAATTCGATCAACAAACAATTAAAACCAGCTACTTCGACATTAGGAAGGTGAGCAAGAGATTGTTCAGCCAAGTTAATACGTTCTTTTAGGTTAAACAAAGGGGCTTTAGCTTTACTTTCTGCAATAGCAAAAATAACATGATCAAAAAGCTGAGATGCTCGCTTTACAAGATCAATATGTCCGAAGGTAATCGGATCAAATGTCCCCGGATAAATGGCTATATTGTTCATTTTGTTGAATCACTTTATTTAATGATTTTTAAAGTAGCGCTTGCAGGAGTTGTACTATCGCTCGAATCACTATCACTATCTATATCTTCATCTGTTTCGTTTTGATCAAAAACAGCTCCTTCTCCCGTTTCTTTTGCGTAGATACTGATCACAGCTTGGATAGGGGCATAAATCTCTCGGATTTCACCAGAAAAACACGTTCTGAAATATAAATCTTTTTGAGTAATTGCTAAATCGCGAATAGCATCGGGCGAAAGGTTTAGAATGATTTGCCCATTCTTTATAAATTCAGAAGGCACATCCACTTTAGGATAGTTGGCATCTAGCACGAGATAAGGCGTACAATGACTATCTACGATCCAATGATAGAATGCTCGTAAAAGATATGGAGTTTTAGAAAGCATATTTAATTAACGTGGGTTTCGGATAAGCAGTTAATAAATAAGATTTGATCACATTTGATGGTCTTAATTAACTACTTAATATTGTTATAAATTTTAAATTTTAAATGAATGAATCGCTTCGCGATATTTTATTTAAATAATTTGTCACGTAGCAACCGACTCATTCATTTAGATTATTTTTTCCTGCACAATTCTAATTCCGGTTCTGTGAGGCTTTTTTGAAATGTTTCTCTTTGGAATATTTTTTTGGAATAATCTATCAAAGCTTTCGCGTGTTTGGGTGATAACTCAACACCTAAACTGGGAAGACGCCACAAGAGCGGCGCAAAACAACAATCAATTAATGAAAAAGTATCACTTAATAAATATTCATATTCATTAAATAAAGGCAAGATACTTAACAATCCATTTTGTAGCTTTAATCGAGCGCTTTCTTGTTCTTGAGGTTTTCCTGTTTGAATGGTTTTTACGAGCGGATACCAATCTTGATCCATGCGGAAAATCATGAGACGAAATTTAGCTCGAGTAACCGGATAGATTGGTAACAAAGGAGGATGAGGAAACCGCTCATCAAGATATTCCATAATGATATTAGAATTATATAAAACTAATTCGCGATCAACTAAAGTAGGCGTTGTGTTATAAGGATTGAGCTCAAAGAGATCTTCTTGTTTGCCATATCGATCTATTTCAATAATATCGACAGGGATCCCTTTTTCGGCTAAAACAATACGTACACGATGACTTTCTAGGTCTAAAGAACTGGAATACAAAATCATGATAGAACGTTTTTTAGTAGATATACCCATGTTTTGTCTTTTCTCTAAAATCGGAAAAAAATATGATATATTAAATGATTATCGTTTAGAATATTGAGGTCGTTTACGGGCTTTATGCAATCCAACTTTTTTACGTTCAACACGTCTGGAATCTCTTGTTAATAAGCCCTCAACTCGAAGCATTCGGCGAAACGATTTAATACTGCCACCTTCTTCTCCGCCAGAATTTTCGCCCTCTGTCTCATCATATTGAACAAGTGCTCTTGCTATGGCAAGACGAATAGCGCCTGCTTGACCGGAGAGACCTCCTCCACGAACGGTTATTTTGATGTCGAACTGGTCTAGCATATTAATGGTATTAAATGGTTGTAATACAATCATACGAGTAACTTCAGATGGAAAATAATCTTCAAATTTTCTCGTGTTGACCTTTATTTGACCTTTTCCTTTTTTTATAAAAGCTCTGGCAGTTGAGCTTTTACGACGACCCGTTCCGTAATAATAACCTTCGACCTTTTTTACCATGGTTTATTACCTCATTCTTCAATTTTTAGCGGAATTGGATTTTGAGCAGTATGTCGATGTGATGCTTCCGCATATACTTTTAATTTTTTAAACATTTGGCGTCCCAAGGGGCCTTTTGGCAACATACCTTTAACCGCCTTTTCAATAATATATTCCGGTTTTTTATTAATGAGCTTCTCAAAATTGATCGTTTTCATCCCACCAGGATATTCTGAGTGGTGATGATAAATCTTATCTTTTGCTTTATTCCCGGTAACACGTATTTTTGAAGCGTTAGTGACGATAATATAATCGCCCAGATCCATATTGGGGGTGTACTCGGGTTTGTGTTTACCTCTTAGGCGTTTTGCTACTTCAGTAGCTAGTCGCCCCAATGTTTTGCCTTCCGCATCAACAACATACCAGTTTTGTTTAATGTCACTGGGTTTTACTGTTACAGTTTTCATGGATTAAAAACCTTAATTTACAAATTTCTTCATGCTTCATTCGCTCATATAAAATAGAAGCGATGGAGAGAGAAAACTACAAAAAGAATTAAAGGGCACGAAGTCTACAATAGCCCATGTTGATATACAAGAATTTATTGATATGTGTCACTCTACACGTCAAAAAATTTAAAGAGGGTCAACACGAACGGACATCGGATCCGTTTTTTTGTTCATGGTTCGCATCTGATCCTG
>JAFGHQ010000104.1 GCA_016930035.1 Gammaproteobacteria bacterium
CTACAAATTAAAATTCGAAATCGGAACCAGCTTGTGAAATGCAAGAATTTGAGGGTTTCTAAAACATAATGAAAATCAGTGATAATCAAATCTTACACCAAGATTAAGAACCAGCTCATCATACTCCATTTTATCCTGGATATAGGCGGAAATTTCTTGAGGATTTACTGTGTATACATCCAGGGTTTCGTCAGTTTTTGGCACGATTTGCAGTTCATAATTCGGAAAGTCAATTTTCCCGGTCACAGGATCCTCTACTTTCACAAGCTCGTCTGCAGATCCTTCATAGATATTTCGCACATCAATTCTGTCACGCTCAATGGTATGCGTAGTGGCCAGGGCTCCGGCTTTTAAGCCATGATGTTGGCCGACTTGCCAGTATGCGTCAAGTTTCAAATTTAGGTTTGAAAATATATCCGTAGGTTTTCCCGGACTCGCCATACCGCCGGTGACAAAACCGTGTTGTCCCTTTCCCACATATTCAGGACTGATATAACGCGAATCGAGCGGATCCTCATAAAAATAACTTTCCTGCATTTGAGTGTTATACGAAAGCTTTAAATCATAGAATAAACTGGGAGAAATCATGTGATTCAACGTAAGTGCGCCCATGAGGGATTGATTAAAATTATTTCGCAATGGATCAGGATTATATTTCCAACTGTGACTATAACCGGTACCCTGCCAGTCGTTATAGGTCACCATGGCGCCAACATTGATATTGTTAATCGGTTTGAAGGTCAGTTTACCAAACAGGTTATGCGATTGGGAGGTTTGCATGGAGACATATGCCGAATCCCCTGTACTCTCCTTATGCCAGAGTTCCGGATCGGATCCGAGATACTCGCTGTAATCCGTTGGTTGAAAAAGCCTGACACCGTTCAGAGGACCATTATTATTTTGATATCGATAATTTACTAAAAAAGAAAGCTTTTTAGTGAACACGGGACCTTCAAGTTGGACTTTATAATCCTGACTCAGATTTCTGGATGCAAAATCATCCTCCCCCAGTCCGATAAAAACATCGTTGTTTTGAGTGAAATAATTGGCAAGTCTTCCGGAAAACGATCCTCCGAATTTTGATGATCCTTCTTTGGTCACTACATTTACAATGCCACTCATGGCGCGACCATATTCGGCATTAAACGTTCCGGTAATAACCTCGAGCTCCTTGACAACCTCAACATCGACCTCGGTACTTTTTGAGGTGCCGTTAAACGAATTATCCACGACCATACCGTCAATCATGTAAGAGACTTCTGTATTTCGGCCACCGCGAAAATGGCCTGCTACGACCCCGGCTTGCATGTTCACAACCTCATTGATATTCTCTACAGGCAGAATCTCCAGTTCTTCGGTTGCAACGGTACGAACGGAGCTCGTTTGATCTTTTTTTATGGCAACCGGATCGGCGGTCACAACGATCTCTTCCCCCTGGATGACTTCGACATTGAGTTCAAAAGAGATGTTTGTCGTCGAATTCACACTGACTCGAATGTTTTGAATCATTACACTACCATATCCTATCATACTGGCTTTAACATTATATATACCAGGTTGGACATTGATGATAAAAAAACGACCCTCAGAATCTGTCGCAGCCCCCATGGAGGTTCCGTCAATTATAACATTTGCCCCAGGCAAGGGCTCACGGGTATTTTTGTCTAATACCTGTCCCGCTATTTTCCCGGTTGTTTGGGCAAAGCTAATACTTGAAAAACATATTAGCATCAGGATCAGAATAGAAACTAAGGAGTTATTTTGATTCATTTAGATCTCCCTTCTGCTGTTAAAATTGATTCAGATCTACTTGACTTTTATTGTTGCGGTTTGTCGAATTGTTTCCGTCCAGTCAAAATGGATTTTAATAGTGTATTTAATTTGCACAAAAAGCTCATTATTTAAACCCTTTTGGGAATTCGGAGTGTGATCTAATTATTTTCTATAGGATTGAATATATGATACAATTATAACTTTGATTCGTTTATCGTAGAAAATAACTTGACAGTTTAAGTGATTTTATTAAATTTATCCATAAATACACTAAAAACCACCTACATTTAAGGCAAAATATGCTGAATTCCGAGAATTTAAAATTTTTCGATAATAATCGACCCGAGTTCAAACCTTATGGATTTACGGTCGAAAAGTGGACGCCAAAACTTATGTCAAAACCAGACAGACATAATGAAATTGAAATTAATTTATTAACGGGCGGCTCGTTAACCTATTTGATTAATGATAGGAAGGTCAAGGTTAAAGCAAAGAGACTCGCCATTTTCTGGGCTCTGATACCGCATCAAATAATACAATTTGATAATGATGCGCCATATTATGTGTGCACCATTCCTTTTGCACAATTTATGAGTTGGCAATTTCCATTTGCATTTGTTAATTATGTATTAAAAGGAGAGGTCGTGAACGCGACGACAAACAAAGATTATAGCTATGATAAATACTTGATGGAGGCCTGGCTACAGGATATATCGGCAGGAGATGAAAAATATATGGAAGTATCAACAATGGAGATGTGCGCACGCTTGCATCGATTTGCGCTTAACTCAATTCCGGCCGAATGGAATGAGTTTAAAGAAGGAGATTATGAATATTCTCAGCTTGACATTGTCGAGAAAATGACCATCTTTATAGCCCGTAATTATCAACGACCAATAAAAAACATAGATATTGGCAAGGCAGTTGGACTTCATCCGGATTATGCAAATACTATATTTAGAAAATCCTTTGGCATGACGTTGAATCAATATGTAATCCAGCAAAGAATTCTTTACGCTCGAAGGCAGCTCTCGGTATCTGACAAAAGTATCACCGAAATAGCGTATGAAGCAGGTTTTAACTCTGTGAGCCGATTTAATGCAGCGTTCAAGGAAAAGTGTAATTGTACTCCAAGAAATTACAGAAAAATTCATTCACAAACATTCAATAATGCAGCCTGACTTTGCACCTTAATGGCTGGTGTTAATATTGGTCATCACATCAATTCTCCCTTTTCGTACCGTCTTCCAGAGTGTTGTCTCTTTAAATGCTTTCGTGGTTGAAACTCTATTTATCATTTTCTATATCAGAACTCCTTCATCTGCAAAAGAGAGATACTCATCGTATCCGAAGATGATACGATCTAATAAATTGATTTCTAAAAATCTCAGTGCCTTGGATATTTTATCGTTATAAGTTTGTTTTCTTTGCTTGGATTGCTGTCACCGCTGGGATAATTATGTAACAATATCACCGCTACTGCAGAACATGAGAATGCAGCTTCTGCCACTTTTCTATTGGAGATAACAGCTTCACGCATTGAGCCCGTGGGGGGTAATTACATCCGAACTCCTTTTTCTTGAGACAAATTCTGAAAATCAGCTTTGCTAAATTGTAAAATGGCCTGCGGGAGTGCATCGTGATGGATGGAGTTTATCCTCACTACAAGCTAATGAACCTCAAAATAATAAATGCGCATCTGCACAAGGGAAAATGAAAACAAATCAGATAAGATAACTTCAATTTATCCATTCGGAGAGAAAATCTATTCATTACAAAAAAAGCCGCATTTTTTAATGCAGGTTTTTAAGTTTGATCTACATTAGTGGGAACTCGATACATATTCACCATGTCCCCTATATGTCCCCCTCAAGTCCCCAAGGTCATGTAACCACCTTAGATCGTTATAAAATAGTCGAGGCGAGAAGATTTGAACTTCCGGTCCCTTGCCCCCCAGTCAGGTACGCAACCGACATAATGTTGGTGCCAATCCAAAACCAAACCAATTCGTTAAATATGCAATTAGAATTTGCGCGAGCTCCTTGCAAAATCAATCTGTCATTTATTTAATTCTAGGCCCTTTCAATTCAGCACTGATCATCTTCAATGTATACCATCACCAGCCTTTGCCAAGTTGTAATTTGCTTCTAAACAAAAACTGATTATATTATACTGGAGCAGATATAATATGAAAATCTAATCATTAAATCCGATGAACATATAAGCGGCAACAGAAAGATCACTAATGAAGGCTTTGATGGTCTGTTGTTTAAACGAAAACAGCTTTTCCCATATTTTTCCCACTCATTTCCCAAAAATTAAGGCGCATGATTAAGTTGTTAATAAACAGGGGGAAAAGAAACGGATTGGTATGGCGCGGCTTTTGATCTTGTTATGGAACCTATTTTACGATAACTGCAATAAAAATAATAATCTTACACCAGCAAAATACCCTCCTTCACCCCTAAAAATGCCCAAAATTGTACCTAAAATGCCCTTTTTGGTTTCCCACATTTTACCCATGTATTTTTTGCACTTATGGCCATAAGTAATTTTTTCATTTTTCCCATATTTTCCCCACCTTTTCATTCTATTTAAAAGTGCTTTTTCGTTTGGACTATCGTCCGATTCTTTTGAAATTTGAATAATAACTGTGCGGCGAAGTCTTAGCCCTTATCTGAGCTGATTTTGCATTCTCTTTCGTCGCGGCCCCTTGCAGCTACCTGCGGATTCTTTAGTTTTGTGCACGTGGGGCCGCTCCGTCCTTGGCTGTCTGTGTTGCTGCGCATCTGCTTTTTTAGTTCTGTGCGCACCGAGGGGCGCATCAACACAGCCACCAAGTCTTACAGGGGCTGAGCCGCGCCCAAAGGGCCGTGCGGCGTGTTTAGTCTTTTCCCCGCTTAAAGTGTCTCCTGATTTGTAAATAAAAAAAAGCAAAAGCGCTTGCTGTTTTCGAATTATTCTCTCGCTACGATATTTTTTTCAATCTGTGCTAATGAAATCTCGTTATATATCAGAGAAATATCCTA
>JAFGHQ010000005.1 GCA_016930035.1 Gammaproteobacteria bacterium
TGATTTTTACAGCCATTGGACTAATTTTAAATTAAAATGTATTAAACAACCTACTAAAAATTGTGCGGCAAAGATACAATTATTTTTGATAATGACATAGTTATTGCGATTTTTTCAAAACCTCTGCTGCTACAATTAATCGATTCCTATATGACTACAGTACCTCGCAAAATATATTGGAATAGAGCAGATGCATGTATGCTTGACAAAACAGGAATTCTATTTAGATAACTGATAATGAAAACAACTTAAGAATAATTCATTTTTCTTGTCCCTTCAACCTGAATCCTGACATAACAAGTCTATGCCCCATTCTTTTCTCTTTGAATTTCCCATCAAGATATGCTTCAATGGTGATGCATACATTTTCATCCATGCATTCGGCTGTTATGTAACAAAAAAAATCTTTTGTGACATACTCATCTTCCCATTCCCCATTAAAAGTCGTCATAATACCGTAATAATTTGGAAGATACACTTTTGCCTTAGGATCATCTGCATACACTTTAAATTTAACTCTATGTTTCTCGTTTTGCAATTCTTCAAATCCATCCTCTTTGAAGCAAGAAAAAAACGCAATTGATAATAATAAAGTAAAAATAATCGACAAACTCGTTCTCATAAACTCATTTTAATTATAAAACCTTATTTAACAGTAATACCAAACTGAAGGGAGCCAGTATGATAAGTACGCATATCATAGACTTGAGGAAAACGAACAATTCTATCAATAATTGGGTCATAAAAAAAGATTTTGGTTTTCCCAAGTAAATTTGGTGAGTTCTTTATCCTAATAGTGATCGATTTTGTAACCTTTTCAGTTACTGAATCCTCAACGCCCGCAGTCCCACCTCCACCAACATTAGAACCTGCTTTTTTTAATCCAATATTCAATTTCACATCACCACTAAAATTTGTTTTATGAGCGTATATCATTTCAAATGTTTTTGTATGCTCTTCCTCTGCACCTGAATCTTCCTCATATACTGTTACCATCCGATATAATGCCTCTTCAGCAATATTCCACTTACCCAAATCAATCATTTTTTCAAGGAAACATGGTTTGGAGATAAATTTATTAGGATCAATTTTATATGCATATTTAGAACTCCTAAACCAAGTAGAATGCGTATATTGCAAGTCAACATTAAAATCCCACAATTGATCAGGTCGTAGAGGAATAAGTTTAACTTGAGCCTCACTCATTGTTGAAGTAGATACTTCAAATCTAAAATTATAGGCACCTTCTGTCCACATTTTCTCTAACAATTCTGCTTCTGTCGCAGGCCTTCTTTTTCTTTCATATTCATAATTATCTATATAAGGATCATTATGACCTGCAGGACTATTCCTCTCATTAGGAATAGTAAAATACGCATTAGGATCAACCTCAATATAACTAATGTATTCTGACACACTTCTGTTCAAGCTGCCGGTTTGCTTTTGAGGAGTTATACCATAGTAGATAAAATCACGCTGAAATGCCTTCGAATAAATACTCCCGTCATCTTTATTAAAATATTGAGCAGCCTCAATTGCTTTCGATTCAACAGAACCGGGCCCAACAAGGGCTGATTTCAAATCAGAGGATTCATCTTTATAATTGTTTCCATCAAAATTAGGTGATTTGAAAATAATCGTTTTATGCCCTGCACTTTTTAACCCATTGGTATAGGCATCAGGGATTATAACCCGTTTATTTTGATTAACAACAAATGCATGAAAACCTGGAACTTCTCCTTTCCCCAGTGTTTGTTCCTTTTCGCCATTTAAATACAATGCAGCTCCAGCAGATTGAGAAACAGCTACAGGTGTTTCATTATCCTCAACATCTAAATCCTCAGGATAGACTTTGAGAAATGAGGTACGAGTCAAGTAAATATTCAAATACGGAATTTCACGTTCAATAGTCTCTATTTCTTCCTCGCTTGAATAGGCAATCAAAATATCCCTAAATGTTTCACCATTAATCAATTCATCCTTTGCAAAAAATTCAAAACATCATAATTTCTATCAAATTGTTTTAATGCTTCATTTTTTTAAAAATTCACGAACATCCTTTCGGTCGTATACAACCTTAGATAAAATAGATGCAAAATCAACCATTTGAATTTCGTTTTCTTTCGGGGATTGGCTATGATCCAAACATTCTTCTTTACAGGAAATCAGCAATATAAATATTGCAGCATAAAAAAAACTTATTTTCATAAAATAATTCTACACCCTGACAGACGGGCCGTCTTCAAGACACAAAAATAGCCAACCAAACATAAAAAATAGCAATAAGCCAAATATTGGGCAATATAAAACCAAAATTAATAAAATATGCCTCTCGTTGAAAGGCATACTCTTGAATGAATTGGTAAAAAATAGATGTATTGTTCTCGCCCACAAAAAGAATCATTTAGCCTTCAAAAGCGACTCAATGCGGCTTTTCCACTCCATGGCCAACATCAGTTCATTGTTCAAATCGAGGCGTTCGCGGGCGTCAAAGAAGGGGATGCGCACTTCATTTTTCGACTTGCCCAAAAAGAGACATAAATCCACTTTTGCGAGGGCTCCGCCCCCTTCCGTATTGTGCTGCTGCGAAACGCTGCACCCAGTTATGGACGCCAAGGGATGAACAACCACCGGTGACATACCCTTTTGAAAGCAAATAACTTCCCGATTCGTGTCGACCGCCAGGATGGCATCGTCCCAAACGGAACACCCCTCATCCTTGAATTGATAGGAAGCACATGTCTGGTGCAGACGGTCGACCATGGCCTGACGCTTGCGCCGCCCGTTGACTGAAATCCATACAAATGGAGCCACGCAGGCCACCACTAAAATCACCGATATAATTGTTAAGCTACTCATAATTGATCCATTAGTTATTAAACAAACATCCCAAGATAGCAGGGATTAAAAAAAACAACAAAGCACTACAGATTGGGCATGACACCACATGGGCCACGCCAAAAGCTGAAAACAGCCAATGGATCAATTACCAGAATGAATGGAAGGGATAGCCGATATCGTAAGCCTCAAAGGGCATAAGAAGAATCTGCCTGATAAAAATGTAGCACTCCTGCCATGGGTTGAAGAAATTGAAGGGCGCCACAAGTGAAACGCCAAAAATACGCATTTGTACATTTGGGGACCAATCGCGCGAGAACAGCCCATTGAGCAGACTACCTGAAGCGCTTGCGGGAAGAAACTCGCCCAACGAATAATCGCCCGCCTCATAGTATTGAAGGGAAGGCTTGGCCTCCACGCCGGTAGTTGGGTCGGCACGAAAAGCCATGGCACGACTCGGGCACTGGTTCCACAACAGAATCAGGCCAAACATCAAAACCACAACCCCTATTTTCGATCGCCAATAAGTCATGCCCCAAAAGTAACAAATAAATGAACCGTTGATGCCCGAACAAAACAAAAGAAATCCGGTTACTAGATCATGCAAAATTTAAGCCATCATTTTCGAAGCAGTTCACAAGGGAATCATGGCGCATTTTTTAACTTTGTGGTTTAAACAGCATCATACA
>JAFGHQ010000105.1 GCA_016930035.1 Gammaproteobacteria bacterium
AATATTCCCCACTGCTGCCTCCCGTAGGAGTCTGGACCGTATCTCAGTTCCAGTGTGGCTGATCGTCCTCTCAGACCAGCTACGGATCATCGCCTTGGTAAGCCATTACCTCACCAACTAGCTAATCCGACGTAGGCTCATCCCAAGGCGCCAGCCTGCAGATCAAAAAGGCGAGATAGCCAGACTTTTAACTGGGTCTGACCCATACTCGTCCTTTTGATCTGCAGGCAAGCTTTCCCCCTCAGGGCTTATGCGGTATTAGCCCACCTTTCGATGGGTTATCCCCCACTTCGGGGCAGATTCCTACGTATTACTCACCCGTCCGCCACTCGCCATCCAATTAACCGAAGTTAACTGATGCTGCCGTTCGACTTGCATGTGTTAGGCATGCCGCCAGCGTTCAATCTGAGCCAGGATCAAACTCTTCATCAAAAACTATGACACAACTTATGTTGTGTATAATCTTATTTGAGTTTTAGGCTATTGACTAAACTCCCACATATCTTGCTTGTTAATTTTTTAAAGAACATTTTTCATAAAAGGGGTGTGCATTTTAATGAAAGGATTTGCTTTGTCAACTATATTTTTGAACAATCTCACCAAAACCTAACAAATGTCAAAAAGTATAATAAAACTCATACGATTTAACACAAAAAAATGTTATAGTGCCCCTATCTAAGGGTATAGATTTGATATTTTAGCTTGTTTTTCCGTTTTAGCCAATTGATTGTGATAATTTATGAACAATGAGATTCAAACAATAGATATTGAAAAAAATCTAGAAAGGTTAGAAACCATTATTAAAGATATGGAGTCGAAACAGCTAAAGCTGGAAAAATCATTGGCTTTGTTTGAGGAAGGTTTGAACCTTATTAAACTATGCCAACAGTCTCTCACTCACGCCGAATTAAAAGTAAAAGAATTAACGGAAAAAACTGCTACTTAAATAGTTACCCCACATAAAAATGGAGTGCACTTTTATGCGTAAATCTCTTTTTAGCGTTTTCATAATCATCACTGCAGTATTTCTTACTTCTGCCTGCGGACAATCAGCCCCACAAAAAGAAAAATCAGATCAAGCCACAACAAATGCCGAGCAATTTAGCCAAGTTAATTTAATTTTTTTACAAAGTGCTACGGCTGGGGAATTAAGAGAAAGCACGCTTCATGAAGGTTATTACCAACTCACTTTATATAATGTAGCCCCTTACATTACCTATTTTACTCAAAGACCTAATAGAAATAGTGGAATTGTCCCTTTGCAAAATTTTGTAAAAGCCTGGAATGTCGGGCCCAATAGTTTTCAAGACAATAACCCCAATGCAGTGATTGTCGCGGGGCAAATTAATGACACAATCAACAAAAACACCCCTCCTCTTTTGGCAGCTTTATCAAACCCTCAATATGATATGAACAAAAACGTGTTGCAATTTTTAGTAAAACCTTTATCTACTCAAAAATTGCTCTATAAAGAAATCACTTATCAATATGTGACGATCATTATTGAATAGAAAGAATGGGAACGACTATTCTCCACCTTGTCGTTCTCGCATTTCAGATAATGTTTTACAATCTATACACAAAATCGCTGTGGGCCGCGCCTCGAGACGTCTTAACCCTATTTCTTCCCCACAAGATTCGCAATAACCATAGCTTCCTTCTTCAAGTCGTTTAAGTGCAGCTTCAATTTTTTTAATTAATTTACGCTCTCGATCCCGAGTACGTAGTTCGAAACTAAATTCTTCTTCTTGAGTCGCTCGGTCACTTAAATCGGGGAAATTATTTGCTTGCTCTTGCATGTAATCTACCGTGTTATCAACCTTTTCCATCAAACTACGTTTCATTGTATGAAGAATTTGGCGGAAATGATCACACATTTTTGGGCTCATATACTTTTCGTTTTTTTCGGGCTGATATGGTGGAATATCGCCGATCCAAGCTGTGGAAGCAGTACCTAAATCAACGGGCATGAATTTTTCTCCTTTCTTAGTCACGAGTTTCGCAGTGAGCGAAACTTGTTCCTTAGTTAATAATACCTGCGCAAAGTGAATTCGCGCGGACGGTGGCCAAAGGTGAGAATCCCGCTTCTCCCCTTTGGAAACCCCATCGGGATATGGGTTTCGCTTAAAGCGTAAAACTTGTCTGAGTAAAATAATAAAAACAAAATTTGATATGCTTATTACAATTCTCGTCAAAATCGAAGCGCGCACTTATATCAAAAATGGTCCCAGCATGCAAGATAAATGTCTTTTATGAGGGCAATTGCAGCGCTTCGAGCGATGAATTGCGGAAACTAAAGACTCGCGATTAAAAAGATCAATTTATGTATTTTTTAGCAAGAATTACTATAGATTAATTAATCAAGAAAATACCAAGTTGCACCCGCCATCAGCGCATCGACATTGGCGACTACATCTGGGTTACCAACTTTTAGAGTGGCACCAAAAATATGGCTATAAGTTAAGTGCACTTCAAGATTTTTGATCATGTTACAGCCTATACCAACAGCGGCCTTGAGTAATTCTCTATGTTCTGTATAAGAATCTGTAACAGGAATTTCTATCTTATCTTTCTCTTCTTCAACAAAACCAGTTGCTTTAGCTTTTTGTGTAACATAAGCAGCACCAGCTTTAGCGAATAAATTCATTTTGAAAGGGAATGTATATCTTACAACACCGAGCAAATCAATATTATCATAATCTTGATAAGTCAATTTTAGGTTTACTTGTATTGGCTCTTCTTCTTCTGGGGCTATAATCATTATTTTGTAGATATTATTTGGATATCTCGCAACTCCTATTTCAGCACCATATTGTAAACGATTATTTCCCCATAAATAACCAGCAAAAAGACGAGCTGCTGCTCCTTTTCTTACTCTTTCACTATATGAGGAAAGCGCTGCTTTTTTATCACTTGGGAATTTCGTATCCAAGCCACCAATGCCCGCCTGTATGCCAACATAAGGGCCAAGACCTATTATTGTATTAGCCACATTATTCACATCGGGTTGTGCAGCAAAGGCTAAAGTACTAACGGCTAAAGCAACAGAACCAATTATGATATTTCTTAACATATTTGACCTCGATACGGACAAGCAATAAAACTTATATAAACATCGCGGAACAATGCAACAATTTAAAATTCAACATTTAAAATTACGTCAGTTATGGAATTGTTATCCACACCTGATGTAAATTAACTTCCTGAATTATAAAAAATATCGCTCCATCATGCCAAATATATTGATTATGTGTCAAACCAAAATAAAATGGATTGGTAAAATAATAATTGAGCATCATCGGTTAGCTCTCTATAATCAATTCATTGAGTTTTGGCGGCGACATTTGCCCCTTTGTAACGCTATGTTGCAAACCCCGCCAGGTCCGGAAGGAAGCAGCGGTAGTGACAGACGCGTGTCAGAGCAAGGCTGGTGTTCGCCGTCATTTTTTATTTAAGTTATCACTTCAAATCATAACATCATGGCGCATCAAGTTCTCGCACGGAAATGGCGACCTCATAATTTTGAAACTGTTGTGGGGCAGCAGCATGTTGTACAAGCACTGATTAATTCACTAAATAAACAACGATTACATCATGCTTATTTATTCACGGGCACCCGAGGTGTGGGAAAAACAACTATCGCTCGCATTTTGGCAAAATGTTTAAATTGCGAAACAGGGGTGACCGCAATGCCCTGTGATCAATGCGCCACCTGCACAGAATGTGACGAGGGGCGCTTCGTCGATCTTATTGAAGTGGATGCTGCTTCACGCACCAAAGTAGAAGATACGCGAGACTTATTAAATAATGTCCAATATTTACCAACTCGTGGTCGATTTAAAATATATTTAATCGACGAAGTTCACATGCTTTCGACACATAGTTTTAATGCTTTATTAAAAACTTTAGAGGAACCCCCGAAACACGTTATCTTTTTACTCGCCACGACAAACCCTAAAAAACTTCCTATCACGATATTGTCCCGTTGCTTACAATTTCATTTAAAAAATTTAACAGCAGATCAAATTACTACCCATCTGGAATCTGTCGTCACAAAAGAAAATATCTCTTTTGAAGCACAAGCTTTAAGACATATAGCTGAGGCGGCCAAAGGCAGTGTGCGCGATGCTTTAAGCTTATTAGACCAAACTATTGCTTTCGGTAATGGAGAAATAACCAGCAAGGATACCAACATATTATTAGGCGTTATCGACCAATCACACATTGACATTTTACTGAAAGCACTTGTTAACCTTAACGGAAAAGAAATGCTCGATACGGTTAAAAAACTCAATGAGCTAGGGGCTGATTTTACCCATGTCTTAGATGTCCTAATGACGCGTTTACACAAAATCGCAATAGCTCAAGTTGTTCCTGAAAACTTTCGCTCAGACATAAATGAAAAAAACGCTTTCATGCTGGAATTAAGCCAACAATGGGATCCAGAAACCGTACAACTTTATTATCAAATTGCTTTGATGGGACGCCGCGACATGAATTTTATCGAGGATAAAAAGCTCATACTGGAAATGACCTTGTTACGTATGTTGGCGTTCACGTTGCAGGAAACGGAAGATAGAGGATGCAGGAGTAAGCATACGGCATCCTCACCCACAGGGTTCGAGGAGCAACATCCCATCGCAGAGAAGGAACAAAACATTCCTCCCCGCATAAATACAGAATCTTCTACGAAAACGGATGAAAAGCTGTCTTTAGAAAAGTTAAGCAGCGACTGGAATGTGATTCTCCCTAAATTAGATTTAAAAGGTGTGACTTTTATTTTTGCTTCACATTGTGTGCTAGCCAACCAAGAAAATGACAAAATTTTACTGCACACTTCTCCCCAATACAAACCACTATTTAGTAAAAAAACACAACAAGAAATCAACGAGGCTTTAAATATTTACTTTAAACGTCCCATTTCTCTTAAAATAGATTTCGTTAAACCTCAGGTTGAGACACCCGCTGATAAAAAAGAAAAAGAAAAAACACAAAATCAGCTAAATGCCTTCGAAAACATCGAGGCGGATCCACACGTCAAAACACTTGTTGACCAATTTAAAACAGATCTACAACTAAATCTTGTTGAACCTTTAAAAGAATAGCATAATAGATTTAAATTGATTTTTTTAACTATATTTATATGGAGAAATAACCATGCCTTTACCTAACTTAAAAGAGCTGATGCAAAAAGCAAAAGATATGCAGAGTCAAATGCAAAAAGCACAGAAAGCAATTGCTTCAATTTTGGTGGTTGGAGAAGCCGGCGGTGGGCTGATCAAAATACATATGAATGGCGTGCATCAAACACTGCGGGTAGAAATCGCTCCTGAATTGCTCAAAGAAGATCCTGATATGTTGGAAGATTTAATAGCCTCGGCCTGTAATGATGCCGCACAAAAAATTGAAAAAACGACTCAAGCTCGTGTGCAAGAAATTACCAAAAATATTCAACTCCCAGAGGATATTCTAAGTAAAATCGAAGAATAACCCATGAATTCCTGTTTTAGTCCGCTCCTTGAACATCTCATCAAAACGTTGCAATATCTTCCTGGCATAGGACCTAAAAGCGCACAACGTTTAGCATTCTACCTTTTGGACACCCCTAAAAATAAAACCATAGCTCAAGAACTATCAAAAGCATTGAGCGATGCAGCAACGGCTATTCATTATTGTAAAAAATGTCGAAATTTTAGCGAAACAGACATATGCGATCTTTGCAACAATAAAAGTAGAGAGTCCCGTTTATTATGTATCGTGGAAACCCCTAGTGACGTTATCGCTATCGAAAAGTCGGGGGGTTATCGAGGTCACTATTTTGTCCTGAGAGGCCGTTTATCCCCGCTAGATGGGATAGGCCCTGAAGAAATTGGATTAAACCTACTTGCCGAACAACTCAAAAATGCTTCAGAAATTCAAGAAATCATTATAGCCACTAACCATACGGTTGAAGGAGAAGCCACAGCTTATTATATCAGCGAGCTTGTAAAACCATTTAACGTGAAGATAACTCGAATTGCGCGGGGGGTGCCTTTAGGCGGAGAATTAGAATATGTGGATAGTCGAACTATTGCCGAAGCTTTAAATCATCGAGTTAATGTAGACGTAAGGATTGAGGATTGAAGCCGCGCTCAGCACTACGCCCCCCAATGTTTTATGATTCATCGTGTGCGATATGGAAATTTTGCTAAACCAAAATAGGCACCCATCATTATTAAAACAATGGTCATCATGAAAATTCCCATCAAGAGCAAATGACCTTGCGTCCAAATATGAATAAACTTTGCCGAAAAAGCAGCTGCCAACATGGGAAATAATCCGATAAGCCCTGATGCGGTTCCCTCACTTTCAGGAAATAATGCAATACCACTAATAATGCTCAATGGATTTAATACGCCATTTGCTAATGACATCGTTAAAATTGAAACTAAAAAAGAGAGCAAAGGATGAATGTTAAAAAGAGGTAATACTATTAAACTTAATATACTTAAAAATAAAATGCCTAAGGTGATTTGAAATATGCGCTCAGACCCTACTTTTTTAATATATGTTCTTCCTGTAAAACTACCTATTAAATAAGCAATAGCTAAAAATAAATAAAAATAACTCATATGCGACGCCGAAAAACCCAATCGATCAAAAATAAAAGGAGATTCTGTTAGAAATCCATAATAAATAGCAAAAACCCCTACGCTCACAGACAAATATCGAATAAATTGCACATTCTTCATCACGATAACATACTGATTAACCATTTGCCTAAAATTCAAACCATGCCGTTTTTCTATTAAACGGGTTGAATCTATTCGAAAATATTTAAAAACTAAAATAAACATCACCAAGCCGAAAATAACCATAAAAATAAATGGATTGCGCCAACCTAAATACTGAGCCGAATAACCGCCTATGATCGGCGCAATTCCTGCACTAACTAAAGCAAAAGGCGAAGTAATCAAAATAGTTTGGATAGCCTTCTTTTTGTCAAAATAATAACCCACACTCGCTCTACCAATAACTGAACCTGCACCGATAAATGCCGCTTGAAAAAATCGAGCAATAATTAAAACAGGAAGCGTCGGGGAAATAACACAAATGATGGTTGCTAAAATAAATGAAGCAATACAAAATAAACTCACGCGCCAATATCCAAAACGATCAATTAATGGCCCATAAATAAGAAAAGCCACCACCCTTCCTAAAAAATATACACTTAACGTTAATTGCAAATCAGCGATAGATGCTTGAAAAAAGTGGGTCATTGCCGGCAGTGCCGGTAAATAAATATCGGTAGCCATCATGGGCACCGAAACCATCATGATAACGATGAGTACAAAAAAAGAATATGGGATTTTTCTATTTGACATTAAATACAATCATATCGCGTCAATTTAAAAATACAAGTTTCACTAAATGATCGTGTTTGATGTAACCTTTGGTGTCAGACACCAAAGGTTACATCAAATTCCTCGGCTAATTTTTTGAAAAATTCGTCCATATATGCCGCTCTTTCTTGGGCTATTTCTTTAGCTTTTTGAGTGTAGAGTTTTTCTGGGATATATTTTAATTTTAATTCATATTCCAAATTAGGCGAATGCTTGGAAAGATCTTTAATACGACCGCCAGGTTTATTTCCTTCTATATTGTCTGTTAAATAACTCGCTAGTGCGACATCAGAAAACATTTGTTCTCTGTATTCCCCAGCGATAATAAAACATCTGGCTATACCAATCGCACCGAGAACATCAATTTTATCTGCATCATAAAGCAATTTAGCTTCTATCGTTTTAGGCGTTTCACTTTGAGCCCCTTTTTTAAATCGATGTGATCGGATACAATGTTTAATGGCTTCAATATGTTCGAGATCATTTAATTTTTTTAAAATATTCTCGGCCATTTGTGCTCCTAAAATAGCATGATCAATAGCTCCCGTCGGGTCCGTATCTTCTTGTACTCTGGCAATATCATGCAATAATGCTGCTTTCGTTAACACGTCTAGATTAACATCGGTTTCAAATTGAGCCAGATATTCACTAAGATTTACTACTCGCATGACATGACCCAAATCATGAGCCGAACAAGAAAGCTCTTTTTTTACTATTTCTAATATGTTTTGATATTTGTGATTCATATTTGTTACCATTAATAAAATAGATTGCTTTGTTACATCAAAGTTTTTTAAGTGTAAAAAGATTATCGATCTTCTTATATTCGTGAATGCTGTCAACGAGATATTGACCTTTTGTGCCACGTTTCATAAAAACAATAAGATCAATGGCTTCTTGAATAAGTCGTTTGGGTACGATCGGTATCGCTTCCTGAATAAGATCTTCGAGTCGCATCAGTGTCGCTTCAGGACTGTTGGCGTGAATCGTGCAAATACCCCCAGGATGTCCAGTATTCCAAGCTTTTAACAAATCTAGTGCGGCCCCGTCGCGTACTTCGCCAATAATGATTCGGTCGGGTCGCATACGTAAAACACCTTTTACCAAATCACGCATATTTTTAGTATCGCTTGTGCGCAATTTGACAAAATCATCCACGACAATTTGGAGCTCGGGTAAATCTTCTAAAATAATGATGCGATCATTACTCCCTCGCAACTCATTAAGTATGGCGTTAGCGAAAGTTGTCTTTCCTGTTGCTGTGCCGCCTGAAATCAGAATGTTTTTCCGATTTAAAACTGCTTTTTTAAGAATTTCAGCATGCTTTTTAGACAGACTATTTTGAGCAATGTAATCTTCTAATGAAAAAATATGAACTGCCTTTTTACGAATACAAAATGCCGGATGAGAAACAACGGGAGGGAGCCAGCCCTGAAAACGCGCCCCTGTTTCTGGCAACTCACAAGCGATTTCAGGATTTTCTCGATTGGCAATCTCTTGGCGATTTGAAGCAACCAATTTGATAATATTTTCGCCTTGTTCCGGCGAAAATACGACCCCAGTAAAATACTTCCCTCGCTCATAAGATTCTGCCCATAATTTTCCATCTGGATTGAGCATAATCTCAATCACGTCAGTATTTTGCATCAATTGGCCAATATCTGCTCCAAAAGCAGTTTCCAACAAATCCAAATAACGTTTTTTGGTCTTTTGCAGAGTCATATGATAGTTTCCTTGTGATACCTAAATCTTAGGCATGCTACTTCTAAAGCTTCTCTGGCCATTCCATAGAAGTATGTAATACACGCAATATTTGCAATATATTCTCTTTGACTCGATATGGTAAGATATAAGGCAATTGATTTATAATGAGTTCCCGAGTTCCTACAATTCTCCCAGGACGACCCATAGCTGGTTGATCTATAAGATTTTCAGCTGATTTAAAAATTTTATGTATAGTTGATTTTGCTGCAAGGATATTATCCTTAGCAATGTAATAACGAATATTTTCTAAATCATTCATAGCGAGTCGAGACCAAACCAATTTCATTCTGGTTTCTCCAATTCGCGCTTGTTTCCCCAGCTATCAACCCATTTTTTTACTTCATCATGATCGATGAGTTTTCCTGAATCAGCTTCTTTTACTCCCTCTTCAATCGCCTGAATCTGCCATAAATTATGAGTTAAATACTCTTTAATAGCATTAAGTGCCAAATAAGCTTTAGAACGATCAGTAGCTATTGCAAACGCTTCCAGTGCTGATTTAGTCTGTTTATCAATACGAATAGTTAATGTGTCATACATATACTTTGATACCCTTACTTATAATAAATTATGTTACAATAACACACAACGTATTCAACATCAATGTGGCCAATTGGGGCATCAGCAATTTCCATGCTAATTTATCCTTAAAAGCAATGGATTGCTCGGGCATCGCTGATGGGTCTTTGATTCTACTGGTATTTAACCTAAAAATTTGGATACAATTAAAACAGATCATGAATTATTAACATCATTCAACTCGGTATGGCGTTTTACGGTAAAATAGTGTTGGTTAAGACAAAACAATAATGATCCTTGATATCGGCACCAAACTTATCAATCGTTAAACATTTTTCTATTTCGAGCCTGAGTTTTAACTACTTTAAGCGCTCGCTGGATTGTTATGTGAGATGAAAAACATATGACTACCCTGATGAAACCCAAATCACGACTTTTTTTTATTGATAATTTGAAGGCGCTATTAATAACACTCGTTATTATTCACCATGTGGGACAGGCTTATGGTGCTACGGGCGGATCGTGGCCCATTAGTAATCCCGAACGCGTACCAGCTTTAAGATTTCTATTTACACTGGATCGATCTTTTTTTATGAGTTTATTTTTTATGTTGGCTGGTTATTTCGTCCCCATCTCTGTTGATCGTAAGGGCATGTGGAAATACATCAAGGATCGTCTAATCAGGTTGGGTGTTCCCATGGTTTTCTTTTTGGTCGTTTTATACCCCATTCTAGGTTATTTTTTACACGCCCATTATCTCGGTGAACCCATAAAATTTTGGTCATATTATTGGCATCTTTATTGGAATGTCGGTATTAAACCCTTAATGCAGGCGGCTAATTTAGGGCCTTTGTGGTTTATTTCGCTATTACTTGTTTTATCGATCGGTTATGTGTTGTTGCATCCATTCACATCCCACCTCAGAAAATTAAATGATTACTTAAGAGCGCGTTCTTTGAATCAAATCTTGTTATCTACGATTTTCATTATTATCCCTCTGACTTTCATAGTGAGATTGAGATTCCCCATCGATCAATGGTTAAATTATATTATTTTTATGGTTGCTCCAGCCGATCTTCCACGCGATATGGCTTTTTTTATTTTAGGCATCATTGCCTATCGCCAAAATCTCTTAGCTACGACCACACGCAAGCAAGGTTATAGCTGGTTAGCTGTAGGAGTTTTGTTGGGCGTTTTTTATATTTTATTTAGTTGTTATGAAAGATTCTTTTTTGGGGGAGGATTTAGCTTTAATGCCTTAAGATATGATATATGGGAAACCGTTTATTGTATGGGCATGTGTATGGGGTTAATCGTGCTGTTTCGTGAAGTCTTTAATTGGAGCAATGCATTTTGGGGTATGCTTGCTGAAGACGCGTTCGCGGTATATTTGTTTCATTTTCCCATCGTGATTATGGTGCAATATTTTTTTGTTACCTTAAATATCGGGCCTCTCAGTAAGTTTTTTATGGTATCTCTCATTGCCGTGCCATTAACGTTCTTCATGTGCCATTGGATTAGAAAAATTCCAGGGATGAAAAGAATCATATGAAAAAGAAGGTAGTTAAATTGAAACAATATTTATGAATGAGGAATAACTCCCCTCCGTTTAGTTTTTATACATTTTGGAAGTTGAACTTCCAAAATGTATAAACTATACTTATCCTGACTTTTTACACTGAGGTTAATTTTTATGCAGGATAAAAAAAACTCTTCGTTCATTCCTAGAGATATAAGCGAGCCATTAAAAAAACTGTTTCAGCAGTATCCCATCGTCACTGTTATAGGGGCAAGACAAACAGGGAAAAGCACCCTGGTTCGCCACACTTTCCCTGATATGCTTTATGTCAATTTGGAAGCGCCCGATATTCGCTTATTTGCTGAAAACGATCCTCGTGGTTTCTTAGAGCAATATCCTGATAAGGTCATTTTGGATGAAATTCAAAATGTACCCAACTTATTATCTTATATTCAAGTTAAAGTAGATGAAAAAAATCATAACGGACAATTTATATTAACAGGAAGCCATCAATTAGCTTTGCATGAATTCATCTCCCAATCTTTAGCAGGACGTACTGCTATTTGTGAATTGCTTCCCCTGTCTATCACGGAGCTGGCGAAAACTAATGTAGATTTATCGGTGGACCAATATCTTTTTCAAGGATTTTTCCCCAGGATATATAAAGAAAAATTAGATCCAACTTCCATGTATAGAGATTATGTAAAAACTTATGTTGAACGAGATGTAAGAAAGTTGGTTAATGTCAAAGATTTATCGCTTTTTCAAAAATTTTTAAAATTATCCGCATCACGAGTGGGGCAGATTTTTAATAGTCATCATATGAGCAATGAAATCGGGGTTTCTCATCATACTATCCATTCTTGGTTATCAATTCTTGAGGCTTCATATTTGGTAATGAGACTGCAGCCTTATTATGAAAATTTTGGAAAACGTATCATAAAGTCACCAAAATTATATTTTACCGATGTAGGTTTAGCCACTTACCTTTTAGACATTCACCATATTGACCAAATCAAACGCGATCCTTTAAGAGGGCAATTAGTAGAAAATATGATGGTAATGGAATTATTCAAAGCTCAATTCAATCGTCATTCATCAGCTAATTATTATTTTTACAGAGATCATTTGGGCAATGAAGTAGATTTAATTTATAAAAAAGCCAACCAGCTCATTCCTATAGAAATTAAGGCCGCGCAAACATTCACCATGCAATTTTTAAAAAGCATACATTATTTTAAAAAATTGGTAGGAGAACGTTGTCCTTACGGTTATGTGATTTATACGGGGCAACAAGAACAAAA
>JAFGHQ010000106.1 GCA_016930035.1 Gammaproteobacteria bacterium
GCCGACAACTCCAGGAAGGGGGTGTCGCGGTCGAGCAACAACTCGATGCGTTGCCGGGCAGTCAACTTACCCCGGGCGGTATGCCTGGCCACAGCCGCAGCGCCACCCCCATCTGCCACTTGCTTCAAGCGTTGGTGCAGCAGCTCCAGCCGCTGCAACGACAATTCACGGTGGGTGGTATAAGGAGTCGATCCAAGGTCGATGGACGTTTTGATGCTGAACATGATGGCCTTTTCCTGAATAACCCCTAAAAGCTATCTTTGTTCAAACAGGGAACCGGTCAACATCAAAAAAGGGGTCAACATCTGCCGGAATGACAGACGGACAGAGCTCAAAAACTGATCTGTCAGGATTCAAAATGGGGGGTCAGCTTAGGACGGAATATCCAAATGAGGGCTATGTGTTGGGCGCTGGCATTATTGTTTTGTTTCAAGTTTGACAATAGTATAAATAGAAACACAAAGTTTCTCTAAAAATTCTATAGCAAATAACGTTGATTGTCTATCCCTTATTCGTTTACTTTGTGTTAAATAATCAAAATCTGCTTCATGCGCAATTTTGTGTCTTTGCCAAACAATATTTGCTAATTCTCTTTTTACATCATCACCCTTCATAGCTAACTCAGTTCCTACTTTCGTCCAAAGATTTCTAATTCCTAAAAGAAGCATTGCAGATTCAATTTGTTTTGGGTCTTGATATGGATTTTTTGAATTATACTTTCTAATGAAATTACCCAAACAAAACAATTTTTCATCTGAAGTAGCAGCAGCGGAAATCTGAACTAAAGTTTGCATATCTATTTGAAATTCTTTAAAAGGCTTGGCAAAATCAGCTGGAATCTGAATATTACCTTTAAATGTCTGTATTAAACAGATATGTATAATATCACTAATAAAATTATCAAGTGCGCTAACGGATAATACAATTTCAGTTCTTAAAAGCTCTGATAGATCAAGAGTTTTAACTTCGTTTTGCATTAAAAATTGATAAATTACATCAATTTGCCTTACACTTGATATATTTAATTTAAAAGTATCAATTGCTTGTTGCATCAGTTGTACGTATTATTATTTCATTTGCAAAGTAGTCATACAAATCTTTGAACCAATCTCGTGTCAACCGTTGATTATCTTCTCGCACATCATAATTTGTAACGTCATATAAAGGAATCCCTTTTTGTTGAGAAATAACATTTAATTTATTATAATCTGAAAACTCGGCTAAACAATATTTACTTTGTGTTGATCTTAATTGTCTTGGATATTGTTTGTATAATCTTTCATCTATAAGCATACCAGCCGCCCTCAAATTAGGTACAAAAATATCATCTATAGCTTTACCAATTCTATCCATCATTTGTCTTTGATTCTCTTGAGGTCTGCCACCTCCCTGTAAATTGAATTTATTACATGTGAAACCTAAAAATTTGGGAGTATTTAATGGCAAAGGATAAAACGACTCTTTAAAAACTTCTCTAGCTTTTTTAGCCCACATTTCCCATTCTGGTAATTTTGATGCAAGAGAACGAATTGATTGAACAGAAAAATAATCTGTAGAGGTAGGAATTATAAAATAATCACTAGTAATTAATAAATCTTGATTAACGGCGCTAAGACTTGGGTTTAAATCTATTAAAACATATTCAGCATTATACTTCTCTGCTGTCTTCTGTATAAGGTAATCAAATGAACCTGGCAGGTTTTGCATTGAAGTTAAAAAACTACTCAAATTAAAAGACATACTTAGTTGTGTATCACTTCCAGATAAATCCAAACTACCTGGCATTACAAAAAGATTTGAAATTTTTGTTGAAATACAATCACCAGCAGAAATTAGGACGGGCTGAGAATCAAATGCCGGTGCCAAATAACTCTTGATATTATTTTTAGGATTATTTTCATAATGAGTTTCGTAGCCAATCTCTCCAAGTATTTGCAATGTCAAATTACACTGAGTATCAGCATCAATCAGTAAAACAGTCTTTCCTTTTTGAGCTAATCGAGCGCCTAAATTAAAAAGGCTTGTAGTTTTTCCAACACCACCTTTGTGGTTAAAAAAAGTAATTTTCTTCATTATATTTTTATTTTTGTGAATCATATTAGTTAGCAAAGTCGATTCTAATGCTTGCGCCCAACGTTTAATGGTATGGTGTCGTTCGGGAGTTCAAAGCTACGTTCCTACCAGTTTACACCTACTTTTCTACAAGCTACAAACCATCGCAAACCGCTAAAACCCGCATGCATTATACCATGTGTTATGTGCGTTTTTTAATAATTCCAATTCTGAACTTTGTAAATATTTTTATTCCCTTCTGAAGTTACTTCGGTTTGAAAACTCGGATAATTATCGGATTTTTTTAGATTATTTTCCCATTGAAGAGGAACCCAGTTACTAAGATTATCTGCACCGTTTTTTGATTGTGGTTTAGCATGGTCAACATCCCAACCATAAGTAGAATCATGGTTACCATATTGATTTCTATTAATCCAAGCTCCTGCATAATCTTTTCTCCATTCGTCTTTTGAATCTTGATTCACGATTTTAGCTTTTTCCCAAACTTCATTTAGTTGTTTTTCTGAATAATCACTCATAATGTTTCTATTTATAAAATTTCTATTATGCGCAAATCCAAGTTCCATCAGGATTTTGTTTTGCTCCTGTGAATGCTCCTCCAACAACCCAAGTTCCATTAGGATTCTGTTTTGCCCCTGTAAATCCTCCTCCGCAAACCCAAGTCCCATTTGGATTTTGCTTTGCTCCAGTAAATGCACCTCCTACAACCCAAGTTCCATCAGGATTCTGTTTCGCACCTGTAAATGCACCACCACACACCCAAGTTCCGTTTGGGTTTTGTTTTGCTCCTGTAAATGCACCTCCGCAAATCCATGTTCTATCGGGATTTTGTTTCGCCCCTGAAAATCCATTGTATTGTTTAACTGATTCCATATTAATATTTTAATAGTTAAATGATTTATAGTTAGTCTAGTCCTTTTGCTTTAATTGCCCATAACTTGTCGATAAAAACACATTCCGTTATTGATTACTGAATTTGTCATAACATGACACACTCAGCCTTGAACGCCTAAACAAAAATAATAAAACAATAATATGTTTGGCTATTTTTAAAAACAAATTGGTCACAGATATTCAGTGGCCTAAAAGAGCTGGTCTATTCCTAATGCCTCCCAAGGCTAAGCCCCAAGCCACCCAACAGATATAAAAGGGATAGTCCGTTGGTTTGGGGCTATTGGTAAGCACTGCAATAACATCAACCACTGAGCAATACCATTCTTTTCCAATCGTTCACCTCTATCTTACCCTTAAATTACCTCCTTCCTTTTCGGAAGATTCCTCTCTCCACTGCGCTGCGTCCGGAGTGGCAACCCAAAAATTTGGGCATAAGATGTTGATGACAGGGAGAATGTAAATCTGTCATTGGAACCAACGGGAGGAATCTCTTTTACAAGATGCCCCTCCTACTCCCGAAAATACTAAACCTCAAGACTTTAAGACTCTTTAACTTTGTGACTCTTTTAATACGACCGGAGGTCGTCATGTGATTAACCGCGGATGGAATCCGCGGGTTCCAGAGACCAACAGCCTCACAACCCCGAAGCGGGTTGAACTGGAAATAGTGACAATAAAAAACGCATAAGCCAGACAATATATGCGCACCCCTCAACATCAACACATTCAACGCCTTCGGCGTTGTGGAATCATGCAAACCTA
>JAFGHQ010000107.1 GCA_016930035.1 Gammaproteobacteria bacterium
AAGATTCTTCGCTGCGCTCTGAATGACAAAATGATCAGATCGCAACAGCCCCATAAAACCCAATCCCAACCCCGCCATTTTATTTCTGATATCCAGCCAAAACTCTCCCCCATTCCCCAATCAAAATCATCTTTTCTGAAATCCAAGCAAAACTCTCGCCATTCCCCTCACAAATAAAACCCAACCCAACCCCGCCATTTTCGATATCACCTACCCCCTCAAAAATCCAACGCCTTTCATCAGCATCCAAAACCAACCCCACACCAAACCACCCCAAATAAAACCCCATAAAACCCAATCCCAACCCAGCCATTTTATTTCTGATATCCAGCCAAAACTCTCCCCCATTCCCCTTCCTATCCCTCCACCAAACTACTCCAAATAAAAAAATTCGTTCCCAACAAATTCTCCTGGATCCTGAATCAAGTTCAGGATGACAAATGTACAGACCCAATAGCCTCAAAATCACCAAACAAAAACCCCATCACCACGGGTCGAAAGACCGCGCCCCCTACGATTATTACATCGCGAAGCGACTCATTAATTTAAAATTTATATCCCCCTATTCCTTTGCACGGGAAACATATACTCCAGTTCGGGTGTCTACTTTTAATAGATCATCAATTTGAACAAAAAGCGGAACTTTAATGACTGCGCCCGTTTCCAACGTCGCCGGCTTCGTGCCGCCACCCGAAGTATCCCCTCTCACCCCTGGATCTGTTTCAGTAACTTTGAGATGAACAAAATTAGGCGGAACAACACCGATGACAGCGCCATTCCATAATGTCAATGTGCAAACATCTTGCTCTTTTAGCCATAGCTTAGCATCAGCAACAGCAGTTTCGTCCGCGGTATATTGCTCATAGGTATCCGGATGCATAAAAAACCACTGAGTCCCATCATTATAAAGATATTGGGCATTAAATTCCGAGACATCAGCTTCAGGTAAACTTTCCCCTGATTTAAACGTTCGATCAAGAACGCGTCCTGTTTTGAGATTCCTGAATTTAATACGATTAAACCCTTGCCCTTTCCCTGGTTTGACGTATTCATTCTCAAGAATGTGGCAAGGAGCGTAGTCAATCATGACTTTTACACCGGGTTTTAGTTCATTCGTAGCATATGTCATAAAAATTAGTTCCCCTCCCAATCACAAATACAGTGTTTATTCAAATCCATATTCAAATAAAGCGATGTTATGTTTTTATCCGCATGCTGGCCCTGGGCAATAGCAAAGGATATTGCAGGCAACACATGATTTTTTATTAAAAGCCGGGCTTCCAGTACAGTATGTTGCTCTTCTGGCAATAATTCTACAAGATCTTGTACAAAATTCTCATCAAAAACAAGATGGACTTTAGCAGACTGCATGAGTTGCTCATCGAAACAAGTTAGCTCATCGAGTATAAAATTTTTAATATCCGCTGATGAAAGCAATAAAAAGGGCACTATAGTACATTGACGTAACAAGTCCGACCCCAGTTTATGAGTAAGTGCTGTTTGAATTTGTTGAGTCGCTGCCCTAATGTGCATCTGGTATGCTTTATTCCCTGATTCTATTTCAGGAAAACCGGATAATGTAAACTGTATTAAATTTAACTCTGTTTCCACAACCTCTTGCGCTACGCTCTCATTCGATAATTCCATCATTTGCAAATCTAAAGACGCCATCATAATGAAAATTGTATTTTTTAGATCACAATCGGTAACCAGCCGACCATTGAGCATTAAAGTCAACGTTTGAATCATTTCAGGGGAAGCGAGGTTGATATTTCTAAAAAGACATACAGAATAAGGGGATTCCCCAAGTACCGCCACTAAATCCTCAATCAACAATTCTGAATCTTGATAATCTAAGAGATCAAATTCAAACAAAACATCCCATGTTCCATACAAAAGTTTTGCTAACGCATAAGCTGTAATAGTTTTGCCGGCGTAAGGCACACCAGCAAACAGCATTGTGGCAAGTGGCTGATTTGCGGTATGTAATCCTAAATACCCCTCTTGGAGGGTTTGCAGTATTAATTCCAAAGATTCTCGATGACCATAAATTTGTTTTTCTAAATAATCCATTCCTGTGAGCATTTTTTCAGGTTCAGAACGCAATAAAGCTTCCAATTCGATATCAAATTTCTCAGACATAAAAGTGGAGACCTGTTTTTTGGTTAACTGTTTCGCCTTTTGGTCTACATAAACATAAGCCGCTGCCGCATCCAATAAATAAATAATCGCGCTAAACAAAGGCATCTCGCTTAAATACCGCTGAGAAAGCGCTATGATATGAGGATAAACTTCTGGCTGAATAGAGAGTTGGTATTTTTTTCGAATTTCCGGAGCTCTGTTTTTCAAAATTTCAATGAGGGCATCTTTCGAAAACTGAGTAATCGTGATGGTTTCGCCATAATTTCGAAATACGGTGTCGGTTTCTAAAAAATGTTCGAAAAATAAAGGATCACACAATAAAATCAAAGTAAGTTCTTCTTTTAATAAAATATTTTTAACCCAACGAATTAAAGTTTGATATGCTAAAAGCCTCTCATCATCACCCATATTATTAATATCGAGCTTATCTAGCACTAAAATCTTATGAGTGTTCTTTTGATAAGCGATTTCAGTCAGATGATATAAGACTTCTTCTGAATAACGTTCCGACAAAAGTAACCGTTCTATATCAAGATATTCAAAAGCAAACTGCGAAAAATGTTTGGGCGTTTCATTTTTTTCAATAGATTGCACGAAGCCTTTAATGATCGATAATCGTCCTGTCCCTCGTTCGCCAATCAAAATAGGATGATGTTTTTTAGCACGACACAAAATTTCACTGATTTCCTTGATTTCTTGATCACGACCAATGATTTTTCTTGAGGCCGGCTTTAGTTTTTGAATAAATTCAGAATTTGATATCATTTTTTTAGGCATGGTTTTTTATCCTTGATTCTTTATCTGCTCTTTGAAATAAAAATCTTATCATGTCCCTAAATAGGATACAATTCAGCCTGCGCGAAACGCAGGGCTACCTTATGAAATAAACACGCAAGTTGCCTCAAACCCTTTATTTATGCGAGAATTGACGAAGCGACATCACTATGTACTATTGATAATTAGCACGTTTGAGATAATCTGTTGGATTGGTTTTTTTTGTTAATGCTCCGACCCCATCTACTACTGAACAAACCAGTCTTTCTTACGTCAAATTCGGCAGATCTTTCGATTTCGAAATAAAATTATTTTATTGCTTTGTTTAGATTTATTGTTCATCTTTAATCTTTCTTTTCGTTATCGTCCAATAGCATTTTAACTTCCAGATCAAAATCAGAAATGTAATTTTTGTCCTGAATTACTCTATATTTTTCATACTCTCCCAAAGCTAATTCTTTAGCCACTTCGTGTGAAATCTTGCCTGCATTAGTCAAAATTTCATGTTCACTAAACTTTAAAAAAGCGTTTAATTTTTCTGCCCAATCTTTCATGGTCATTGCTTTGCCTCGTGCTGCTTGCAATTCTGCATAATCTAAATACATGTTGCCAATTCGATTAAGTTCATTAAGTTCTTTTTTATTTAAATAATTTTTTGCTATTGTTACATCACTCGGCATAATTTTTCCATTGGGAGATCGGCGCCAAGATGTAAGCCCCATTTTTTCTTTTTTACCGCTGGCTCTTTCGGATACTATTTCTGCTGCGGTTTTTCCAGTAATAGCAAAATGCAGTTTATTTTGAACAGTTGCAAAAAACTGCTTTGTTTCATAAGCTTTTGGCGAATAATCTATAGCTGTCGCATAAATATCAGTGATCTTTTGGTAAATTAATCGTTCGCTTGTGCGGATATCTTTAATTTCTTCATATAACTCATCAAAATAACGAGAGCTGAAACGAGAACCGTATTTCATTCGGTCGCTATCAAGAACATAACCTTTATGAATATAACTTTTTAAAATTTTTGTGGCCCATTGTCGGAATTGTGTGCCTCGTTCAGAATTTACTCGATAACCAACCGCTATAATCGCTTCTAGTGAATACATGGCTATTTTTCTTTCAACTTCTCGATTCCCTTCTTTTTGAACTTGTAAGAAATCCTTACAAGTTGGCACGTCCTCCAGCTCTCCAGTTTGGTATATATTTTTCAAATGGATAGTGACGTTTTGAGGAGTGGTATCGAAAAGTTCTGCCATTTTCTTTTGAGACAGCCAAATATTCTCTTCTGCAAATAAAACCTCAATATGAGCGGACCCATTCGATGTCTGATAAAACACTATTTGATTGTCTGGTAATTTATTTTTCATACTCAACTCTTCCTAAATTTTCTAAGATTTTCTTGTTTAGCTCTGTTTCCTCCTTGATTTGTATATCAAATTCTTTTTTCAGCACAGTAAATCTTTCAGCAAAATTAAAATCGTCTTTTTCCTCTGGAATATCAACATATCTGCTGGGGGTTAAAACATGATAGTGTTTTGCTATTTCTTCCAATAAAGCTGATTTGAAAAAACGTTTTCACGTTTATCAATCTTGCGCGAGAAAATTAATTTTCATGAATTCTCAGAAATTAAATAAGTTAACGTCAGTTATGGATAACAATTACATAACTGACATTAATCACCCAACTTTACTGACCACTGATTTTTATGTATGCGGTCTTTTTTGTAGCGGGGTTGGGACGTTTGTTCCATATCCGTGTACCCAACTGGAATAATATTAAATGGCATGATTTGTTTTGGAATACCAAATAATTCGCGCAACCCGTTCATTAACTTTTCATTAGGATAAACCCCTAACCAAACTGATCCCAAGCCCAGCGCTCTTGCAGCTAACATGATATTTTGAACAGCCGCGCCCAAATCTTGTGCTAAAAATTTATCATCCATCGCGGTTGAAGCATCCATACAACAAATAATGGCTAATGGCGCTTCCAAACACATTTTCGAATAAGGATGAACAGTCGGAATTTTATCTAAAAGTTCACGCTGATCCACAACGACAAAATGCCAAGGCTGTTCATTACGTGCAGAAGGGGCATTCATGCCAGCTTCTAGTAATTTTTCAACAATATCAGCCGGCACAGATTTATCTTGAATAAACCGACGCACACTGCGACGGGTTAAAATAGCTTCTAATGTTTCCATAGAATTTCTCTCCTAACCTCTTTGTTTTTACTGGATCCTGAATCAAGTTCAGGATGACTAACGGGTAGATTTCAACGGTTCCATTATACTCAATAATTGTTCCATATGGTCAATCACTTTTACCGCCCCCTTCGCTAACAATTCTTGACCAAGTGATACTCGCTTAGCAGAAAGAATATGACTTGCACCGACATACCCTATTGTTTTAATGCCAGCATTAACAGAAGCTTCAACCCCCACGGGCGTATCTTCTATCATAATGGTATTTACTGCTTGTTGTTTAAGTTTGTTAAGGGCCAAGTGATGGATATCCGTTGCGGGTTTTGGTCTTGAGATCCCGTCTTCAAAGGAATCTTGAGCGCTAAATACTCGATCAAAAGGAATTATTTTATCAAGTCCTGTTGTAGTAAGACTGGCACGTAATCGACTGGTAGTGCTGTTGCTGACTACAGCCATAGGAATCTTAGCTTGATGTAAAATTTTAAGTGTTTTAACTGTTCCTGGAGTTGGTTTGGCAGATTTTCTAATTGCTTCGATAGTTCGTCGCTCTTTTTCAAGAAAAAGAAAACGTAAAAAGTCATCAGTCAAGGTAATGTTCCTTGGCGCCAACCTATCCACCAAGGCATCCATAAAAGTTTTTCCGACTGTGGCCATTACTTCTTCTTTGGTATAATGAGGTTTCCCGAACGTTTCCATCACCTGATTGGTAAGTTCTAAAGCCACATCCATAGCCGCAACTTCAGAATCCACAATCGTGCCATCATGATCAAATAAAACACATTGAATATTATCTATCATTTTCATTTTTTTAACCTATTCGGGAGGAATACGCTATAATAAGTTTAATTATGTTTAAAAAAATTAGTGCATTTTTACAATACGTTTTACCTACACGCTTTTTATCAAGATGTGTGGGTTATTTTGCTCATAATCAATGCCGTTTCCTGAAAAACATTTTGATTAAACGGTTTATCAAACATTATCACGTTGATATGAGTGAGGCAAAAAAATCAAACATCCATGATTATAAAAGCTTCAACGATTTTTTTACGCGCCAATTAAAACCTCAGTCAAGAATCATTAACACAGATCCCGATGCTATCATTTGCCCCGTTGATGGTTTTGTAAGTCAATTGGGCAATATTCATAACAACACGCTTATTCAGGCAAAAGGAAAAAACTATAAACTAAAAGACCTCATTATAAGCCAAAAATACGTGGATCGATTTATTCATGGAAAATTCGCCACACTTTATTTATCCCCCCGAGATTATCATCATATTCACATGCCGACCGACGGGAAACTGGTGGAAATGATTTACGTTCCGGGGCGATTATTTGCCGTCAATCCCCCCTCTGTTCAGACAATCCCCAATTTATTTGCCAAAAATGAACGAGTCATTTGTTATTTTGAAACCAATAAGGGAGTCATGGCAATTATCCTCGTAGGAGCATTATTTGTGGGCAGCATCCATACGGCCTGGGCCGGGAAAATCACCCCTAACCGAAGTAATCAGATTCAATCCTATAATTACAGTAATAAAAACATCACGCTCAAACGAGGCGAACGATTAGGTCATTTTGAATTAGGTTCAACCGTGATTCTCCTCTTTGAACCTCATCAAATGGATTGGAATGCGACGGGGCTGAAACCTTCCGATCGCGTCAAAATGGGCCAAAAGATAGCAATTCATCTCTTATAATGCGCGCTTGCTACTTTTTCATCCAACTTTCCAGAATTAATTTGGCGGATAAGGCATCTATTGCTTTTTTCTTGAGTGAGCGAAACCCCCCACGCTCAAATAATTCGGCTCGTGCTTCGACAGTGGTGAGACGTTCATCTTCTGGATAAACAGGAATATGAAAATGAGATTTCATTTCTTGAATAAAAACGCGTACTTTTTCAGTTAAAGGCTGTTCAGTCCCATTCATGTTCAAAGGCAGCCCAACCACAATGGCATCAGGTCGCCATTTTTTGATTAATTCCCCTATTTCATCCCAATTAGGTTCCCCGTCGATAGCTTTTAAGGTGGTCAAAATTTGGGCTGTTTTAGTGATAGTCTGTCCGATGGCAACTCCAATGGATTTCGTGCCATAATCAAATCCCAAAAACGTTAACGGTTTTTCATCATTCATTTTCATATTAAAATTATACCACAATAAATTCCGTACCTTACAGTGAGTAAGTATGCTACAAAATGGCACAAGATATAACCTCCAAAAGAATTATTGCGTAAGCTCAAAAAAATGGTAAGCTGATTTTATCAATAGAAATCCTAACTAGAGGAAAGTTATATGAAAAAGCTTTTGATGTTTGCTCTAATTTCTTGTCTTTTCCTATCTATAAACGTGTCTCAAGCTAACGCCATTCATACCAAACCTATTTATGCATCCTCATCTGCTAAACAACAAACCATCCACACTATTGTGGCAAAAGGACCGATGACTTTAACCATCATGGACGGAGCCAAAAGTGATCAATTTAATGTCTCAGGCCTTACAGGCACTAGCAATATGGCTATGAGCCTTTCAAACGGCATTTTGTATATTCAAGGATCATCTCAAACTACTCAATTTACTATTTTTACTAGGAACTTAAGTAATATTAATTTAGAGGAAATCCCAAGCGTTACAGTTAAAGCCTTATCAAAATCTCGTTTAAAGATATATGATAAAAATGTCGCGCGCCTTAATCTCAGAGGAAGAATTGACCTTGATGAGATTACGTTTGATGGCAATCGCCCGAAACAATTTCGAGGTGATAGTGAAAAACTTTTTATAAAATCCATCCAAAATAAAGGGAATGGGCCAATAATCTCAAATGACTTTCGTAGTGATCAACTTACCGTTACCAATACCGGCTCCGTTGATCTTGTGCTCCGTGGTTACATTAATGCTCAGAAAATTTATCAAAAAGGTACTGGAAAAATTGATATCCGTTGGGTAAATAAAAATAAAAACACTTTAGTGGAAGCATCTTCAGGTGTTGTGAAGCTTGCGGGAAGAACCAGAAAATTAACGATCAACACGGAGGGCTTTGCTATTGTTGATGCTCAATACCTACGAGCTACGGAAGCCAGAATTAGAACCAGTGGAAAATCCATTATTTCCGTAAATGCTCTTAATCAGCTCTTTGTCAATGCTTCTGATGATAGCCGTGTTTATTATCGAGGCTATCCAAAACATCTTTACAAAAATATTGGCCCAGAAGCATTAATGATTCATTCATAAAAATAACATCGGGTCCACTCGCGTATTATTTAAGCTCACCCCCCAATGTAAATGAGGGCCTGTTGCGCGACCTGTTCTTCCAATCGTGCCAATAATTTGCCCGCGTTTTATCACTTGATTTTTATGCACAAGTATTTTATGCAAATGGGCATACACCGTAATTAAATTTTGGCCATGATCAATAAAAACTGTTTTACCCGTAAAATAATACTTCCCCGTGTTAATCACGATGCCATTCCCCGGGGCGCGAACGTAAACACCATGGCTTGCAGCAATATCAATACCACGATGCTGGCTTCGTTTTTCCCCATTATAGTAACGTTGGAAACCAAATCGGCTTGAAATCCTTCCATCAACTGGCATTTTAAAATGCATATTAATTATTTTTTCATCACGCCAATGCATAAAACAGTGCTGGATTATTTTTTGCTGTTTTTTAAGCGCTTCTAAAAATTCTTTTTTAGGCATGACATATTTCTTATGTTTTAAGGTGATATATTCAGCGGGATATTTTTTGGATTGTATCTTAAATGCTAATTGAAAAGTCTTCTTCCCCTCAGTAATAGAAATATAATGAATTCCTGCCTTCGCTGCTAATGGTATGCCAACAATAGCTTCCCAATGATTTTTTATGTTCAAAATCATAAGACGGTGCTGTTGAAAATAGCCCGTTGGAACGCTTTTCACTTTCCCAGGAATTTTTAAAATAGCAATACCGCCCGGAACAAGGGATTCTTTAGGCAAAGAACTTGCGCCAAAACACAAAATAGGGATGAGAAAAAAAGCAAGAATAAAAAATTGGATAATAGTTTTCATGAGAATATGTGGGGACGGACGCGGCCTGTCCCCACTCATCATTCTTATTTAGTTGCGGATTTTTGCTTCGAGGCCTTCTCTTCCTGAGTCGCTTTTGGTTCTGTCTTCTTCTCTACTTTTTGCTCCATGCGTTTTTTTTGTAGCTCCTCGACTTGTGTCTTCCCTTTCGCCCAAAGCGATTTGCCAAGGCTCATGAGATCAACTGACATTTTGTCCTCAGTTCCTGCTAGTAATCGTTGAATATTGGCATAATGTTTCCATACCAATAAACCCACCATAATCAAAATGGGTAAAAGGTAGGTTGGTGTGGTAAATAAAAGGGCGTAAACAAGCGACAACACAGCAGTAACTAATGCGGCCAAAGACGAGTAATGGAAAATGGCGGCCACAATAACCCAGGTAACCAAAGCAAGTATTCCCACTACTGGCGATAAACCCAATAAAACCCCTAAGCCCGTTGAAACACCTTTCCCCCCTTTAAATTTATAATACAGCGGGTAAAGATGGCCGACGAATGCAGCTAAACCAACTAAGCCTAGAAAAAAGCCTTGAACACCTAAAATCCTGCCAATAATGACTGCAATTAAACCTTTTAAAATATCTCCGCCTAATGTCATGAGTGCCAATTTCTCACCGGCAAAACGTAACACGTTTGTGGCGCCAGGATTACCAGAGCCTTTCGTGCTCGGATCAGGTTGCCCTGTGAATTTGCAAATAATTTTGGCACTTAAAATAGAACCCAACAAATAAGCGATAACCGCTGCGATCAGAAAATTAATAACTTGAGACATGATGTAAACTCCTTGTGCTAAAGAGAGAGATATACTCGTCACATTTGAATTTTATGCTTCGTTACCTGCGCTCTTCGCGATCCTCATTTACCATTTGTAAACTCCGGTCGTTCATCGCTTGGACGCCTCGCTTAAAATCCAACTGCTCGAGTCTATAACTGCCAGTAGATTGAAAACGCCGAAATTTCATCAGGAACGAAATTTAGCGAGCATTAATGATGCAAGCTCGAAAGTCGCATGGATGAGTCAAACAGATTTTCAATCGGGATCAGTGTATAAACCGAGCACCATTTTCCCCATTATACAACCAACAGGCAAGGAATTTTTTGATTTCCTAATAGAAATGATCATCCGAAAGCATAACAAAAATGTGGTATTTTTATAAAAAAAGGCTATAATTTTTAACGTAAGCAAAAGAAAAAAATAGTAGAGATTTTTATGTCTGAAGAAGAAACAACAATAAAACAACCTAGTTTTGACCAATGTTTTAATTCTGAATACCAGGTAGTAACAACGCAAATAAAAGCCTGGAAGTCTTATGCTACTAGGAGATATGAAGCTCCTCCTGATCGCTCGTTTGAGAGAAGAGAATCTATAATCCCAGAAGCCGGCCTTCCAAAAGCTTTGGAAAACCTCGTCCAAGCACCATCGGATAAACCATCGGATAAACCATCGGATACTAAAAAATTATCCATAGCTGCTGTTGATGTCACTCATTCCATTAAATCTCTGCCCAATGGCCCCAATCGTTTTTCCGAACTTAATGAACAAAGAAATTCACTTTTAATCGCTAAAGCTCAGGTAGAATTGTTACTACAATTGTTACGTCTAGAAAAGTGTAGGAAAATAATTTCAAGAGAGTCTGCAAGAGTACTTGGGCTTGATGTTACTGTAAAACATGATCTCCTTAAAGAAATAGTAAGAAAGCAACAAGATATTTTAGCCTTTTGGTCTGACGATGACTGTTCTTTAAAAGAATTCAATCAAGAAGTGTCGAGGAATATTAGTACTATCGAAAAACTTCTTCTTCCCCCTGAATTAACAAATGACTTGACCGGGCGGGTTGAAGCCGCCGCGCAAAATATAGAAGAAGATAGGAAGATCCCCCATTTAAAAGGATGGCGTGAGAGGAACTATTCTAAAACCAAGATCCTTAATCGGTTTTTAAAAAAATTTCGAAAAAAGCTCTCTACAAAACGGCAAAAGCAATTTGATCGATTAAACCGACGGTACTCTAATGTGCTCCTTCTCTCCGACAAGGTTCGTTACGCCCAGTTACGAAAAAAGTTTCAACCGGAATTGACTCAATATGGCAAAGAAATTTTTGACGAAATCGGAGAGGAAATTACAAAAGAAGTTTTACGCCGTGAAAATCTAGAAACTATACGCGCTCAACTTATCGGCATAGATCTTGAAAATGAGTTAATATCTTTCTGCGAGGACATTAGCTTAGATCAGTTAGAAAAAGCCGTGGCCGAAAATGAAAGCTTTATTGGGGAAATAGAATTGTCTATTGAAAGTAGTATAACTATAAATGAAGATAATTCTTTATTAAAACATCCTGAACGATATATTTCATTCGAAGGATTGGGCTTAGAGTCGGGCGAACTGAATCTTTTGGAAAGAAAAAAACAACTCGAAACAAAAATAGCCGAACTCACCGAAAATATCACAACGATACAAGAAAGTGGAATAGAGAGCCTCAAAACTCAACTTAAAGAAAAACTGTCTCAAATGGGCGGAGATATTGATTTTGTTACGATCGAATATCAGTTAAATCGTTTCATCGGATCCAAGTTACTAACCGATCAAGAAAAACATCTTTTAACCTTATTTCTTGATGTTTTAGAGGAATATCGCTCAGAGCTAGGAGATCAAATGGAAGCCCCTGCCGCTCATGCAGAGGAAACAACACTCCCTGAGCCCATTGAAGACAGCCCAACAAGAGGAGCTGAGAAACCCGCAGTGGGATACGAGATACCGGGTACAGTTTCCTGCCCTGAATTTCCCCCAAACAGAGGGGAGGGTGCTGATGCTGCTCCCGGTATATATACATTACCACGCACTAAAAGTGAAGGGGACCTATCCAGCCAAGAACCTTTGAACTATATATATATAAATGCTAAAAATATTTTAGAAGCTCTTAGGGAAGCGCTTATAGTCGGACGGATATATCTTCGAACTCAAACTTCTTTATTACCCGAATCCGAAACAGAGATAAAAACATTTTATGAAGAAAAAATTGATAGTATAACTACGCTGCTTGAGAAAATTAATGAAAAAAGAAAACGGGCTCGAACAAAACAAATAACTTCAGAAGAAATAAATACAGCCATAGCAAAGTACAAAACTAACATTCGATCAATAGCTGATAATATCGGCACCAAATCACGAGAAGTAAAGCGAGGATTTTGGAGAGCCATTAAAGATGGTTTAAATCAATTTTTTAGAGGGAAAGAGTCAAGTATTTATGGCCAGGATGTTGCTACTTTCTTCGCTCAAAAGCAATCACAAAAAACCAAAAGCTCACCAGCAAACCGCTGGAGCTTATTTAGCCATAAAAAGCAGCTCAGGTTATTTAAAGAATATACAGATAAAATACTCGCGGATTTAGACAAAATGCGCCAAACGGATTCAGACTTAATAACTTCTCGGAAAGAAATACTCCAACAAATGGCGACTGCTAGCTGATACTCATATATAGTATTTCCAATTAACATTGAGACAAATAATGGTCACCAGGCCGTCATTCAAAGGCGGCGCTACGCGCCCGACGTTGTCAGCAGGCCGTCATTCAGAGGCGGCGCCATGCGCCGACGAAGAATCTTTCCTCTGAGATTCCTCGGTCGCTAACGCTCCCTATCAGGCCTATAATCCCCATTTTTCGCCCCGCGAAAAATGACCTTGTCATCCAAAAACGCAAAGCGTTTTGAGCGCAAAGCGCTCAGTGCCGTAAAACGGCGCTGGATGACGGAGCCTTCAGCCCCTCCTCCTCCTCCAAGGAGCGAAGG
>JAFGHQ010000108.1 GCA_016930035.1 Gammaproteobacteria bacterium
ACATTTGTCATCCTGAACTTGATTCAGGATCCAGTAAAATCAAAGACTTATAGTCTTTGATTTTTTAAAAAAGTTCAGATTTCAACAACTCCAATATTTGATTTTTTAAAAAACTCAGATCCCAACAGCCCCAATTTGGCGAATCATGTTCACTCAATTATCAATAATTAGGTGAGTCAATCTCACCCAATTTGACAAGCTTATATTTTCCTAATATTATCCTGCCATGATAAACAGAAGCCTCAAGTTAGAAAAACACGTTGAAAACAACAAAGTACTCATTATTTATGGACCACGTCAAGTAGGCAAAACTACTTTGGTTGCTGAGTATCTGAAAAATTATCGAGAAGAGTATATTTTGAAAACTGGAGATGATATTCCTTTTTCTAGTGAACTTTCTCAATGTAGCTTAGATTGGTTACAAAAAAAAATACCAGATGGAGTTCTTTTGATTATAGATGAAGCTCAAAAAATACCTAATATTGGTCGAGCTCTTAAACTCATTGTGGATCATATTAAAGATGTCAAAGTTATTGTAACAGGGTCTTCTTCTTTTGATTTATTAAATAGTACAGGCGAATCTTTGACGGGAAGAAAACATGTCGTAATGCTTTATCCCATCTCTATTTCTGAGTCGTTGTCTATTACGAATAAATATGATTTAGACAATAATATTAAAAATTATCTTGTTTATGGTATGTATCCTGCAGTGTTCTCATCTGAATTACACACCAAAAAAGTTGAAATTATCAATGAAATCACAAACTCTTATTTACTTAAAGATATTTTAGCGTTTGATAAAGTCAAAAATTCAAGAAAAATTATAGACTTATTAAAACTTATTGCCTACCAAATTGGACAAGAAGTCTCTACAACGGAATTAGCTCAAAATTTGGGCATTGATAAAAATACAGTATTGCGATATCTCGATTTATTAGAAAAGTCTTTTGTTCTTTTTAGCTTAGGAGGATTTTCCCGTAATCTTCGTAAAGAAGTATGTAAGATGAACAAATATTATTTCTATGATTTAGGCATACGAAATTCGCTTATAGCAAATTTTAATTCTTTAGATACAAGAATAGATGTAGGACAATTGTGGGAAAATTTTATCATTATAGAGAGAATGAAAAGAAATTCTTATACGAATGTTGTAGTTAATTATTATTATTGGCGCACATACGATCGAAAAGAAATGGACTTGATTGAAGAAAAAGGCGGGCATCTTTATGGGTATGAATTCAAATGGAAGAAAGATAAAACCAAAGTGCCTCAAGAATGGTTAGATACTTATAAAAATTCTCATTTTGGGATCATTAATCAGAGTAATTATTTTGATTTTGTGGTTTATGAATAACGGAATAAATTACATATAGTATTTCCAATTAACATCTAGACAAGAGGTTGTCATACGGGGAGAGCGGCCGCCATCGCTGTTATTCCGAGGGAGCTTGCGACCGAGGAATCTCAAAGGCGAGATTCTTCGTCGGCGCATAGCGCCGCCTCTGAATGACGGCTTGGTGACAATGTCGGCGCATAGCGCCGCCTCTGAATGACGGCTTGGTGACAATGTCGGCGCATAGCGCCGCCTCTGAATGACGGTATAGTGACCATTATTTGTCAAAATATTAATTGGAAATACGCTATATTAAAAATTAAGAGGTTTGCTGAAATGAAAACACGATTTTGCCCGAGCCCGACGGGACATATGCATCTGGGAAATTTGAGAACAGCGCTTTTCGCGGCGTTATTTGCGCGCTCTCAAAACGGGCAATTTTTATTACGAATTGAAGATACCGATCTTGATCGTTCTATGCCTGAATTTACAGAAGCCTTGCTGGAAGATTTAAAATGGTTAGGGTTGTTTTGGGATGAAGGCCCTGGAAAAGATTTAGGCAACGGCCCTTATTATCAATCAGAAAGGCAGTCTATTTATGATCGTTTTTATGAAAAAATCATAGCATCAGGTCATGCGTATTACTGTTTTTGTTCTGAAAAAGAATTAGCGCTTAACCGAAAGTTGCAATTATCACGAGGTCAACCGCCTCGATATTCGGGCAGATGTCACGAATTAACTCAAAAAGAAATTCAAGAAAAACTTGAAGGCGGTCTTAAGCCAACTTTGCGCTTTCGAGTGCCGCAAGACCAAGTGATTGAATATGTAGATTTCGTGAAAGGTGAACAGCGGTTTAATTCCAATGATTTGGGTGATTTCATTATTCGAAGAGCTGATGGCACATCACCTTTTATGTTTTGTAATGCGATTGATGATTCTTTGATGGGGGTAACGCATGTGATGCGTGGGGAAGATCATGTTTCTAATACCCCCAGACAGATGATGATCTTAAAAGCTCTTGGTTTGCGTGTTCCTGAATATGGCCATATTTCACTTATCCGCAGTGCGACTGGCGCTAAATTGTCCAAACGGGAAGGGAGTGATACTGTGCGAGATATGCGGGAAATTGGTTTTTTACCTGGCGCTATTATCAATTGCTTTGCGCGTCTTGGGCATCATTACGAAAGCAATGATTATATGGATTTTGATGAATTAGCTAAAAATTTTAAAATAGCACATTTGAGTAAATCGCCTGCAGCATTTGATCAATCTCAACTCGTTCATTGGCAAAAAATGGCGGTCACGCATTTATCAGAACCAGCATGTTTAGCGTGGCTAGGTGATGAGCTCCAAAGTATCGTTCCCCCAGACAAACAAGCACTTTTTATTAAAACCATACAACCGAATATTTTATTTTTAGAAGACGCCTACCAATTTGCTGATGTATTTTTCAAACCGTTGACCCTTTTTGATCATGAAAAAATTAAAATTTTGCAACAAGCAGGGAGTGATTACTTTGAGCAAGCCATCCATGCGGTTGAAACTGCTCATGCGGATTACGAACAAACTATTCATCAACTAAAAATACTTACTACATTAAAAGGCAAGGCTTTATTTATGCCATTGCGGATAGCTTTAACAGGCGAAACACATGGCCCAGAATTAGCCAATGTTTTTTTATTATTGGGTCAAGAGGTTATTAAAGAACGGTTAGCGTACGCTAAAAAGGCACTTGTAAGCCGTTGGGTAAGCGAAAAAGAAGATAATCTCTAAAATTATGATGGATTATTTTATGTTCCCTCTTAAAATCTACAACAGTGCGACAAAACGCAAAGAAATTTTTAAGCCGATCGTGCCCGGCAAAGTCAATATGTACGTGTGCGGTATTACGGTTTACGATTTTTGTCATATCGGTCATGCGCGCACCATGACTTCCTTCGATGTAATCGTGCGTTATTTGCGTTATTTAAATTATGAAGTCAAGTATGTGCGCAATATTACCGATATCGATGACAAAATTATTAAACGCGCCAATGAAAGAGGTGAAGATTATCAAGTGTTGACAGACCGCTTCATCCAGGCGATGCACGAAGATTTTGACCGATTAAATCTCTTACATCCTGATGAAGAACCGAAAGCCACGGCATTTATTGATCGTATTATTCAAATGATTCAAACATTGCTGAATAAAGGTTACGCCTACGTGGGGGAAAATGGAGATGTCTATTATGATGTGGATAAATTTAAACCATATGGTCAGTTAGCTCATCGAAAGCTCAAGGATCTCCAGGCAGGGGCGCGTGTTGAAGTTTCCGAACACAAAAAAAACCCGCTTGATTTTGTTTTGTGGAAACTTGCAAAACCTGAGGAACCCAAGTGGCCATCGCCATGGGGAGCAGGGCGCCCAGGTTGGCACATTGAATGTTCAGCGATGTCAACTCATTGTTTGGCCAATCACATCGATATTCATGGCGGCGGAATGGATTTATTGTTTCCTCATCATGAAAATGAAATCGCACAATCAGAAGCCGCAACCAATGAAAGATTTGTCAATTACTGGGTTCATGTGGCCTATTTACAAATCGATCATCAAAAGATGTCAAAATCGCTGGGCAATTTTTTCACGATTCGCGAGGTTTTAGACAAATATGATCCTGAAGTTGTACGCTATTTTCTTTTATCGGCACATTACCGAAGTCCGTTAAGTTATTCGGAAGATAATTTAGAAAAAGCCAAACAAGGATTAACGCGTTTATATAAGGCACTTGTGCAAAATAATAGGGGAGATATGCCTATGCCTTCCTCTTCACCGCTGGCTCCTTATCAACAGCATTTTATGGCTGCCATGGACGATGATTTTAATACCCCAAAGGCTTTGGCGGTTCTATTCGATTTAGCGCGAGAAATTAATAAAAATCAAGATCCCAAGTTAATCCAAACTTTAAGAACACTCGGGGCTGTTTTAGGTATTTTACAACGAGACCCACAAGAATTTTTAAACGCTCAGGAAATCAAAACATTATCGCCTGATCAAATTAAAGAAATTGAGGCATTCATTGAACAACGCAATCAAGCCCGCCGAGAAAAAAATTGGGCAAAAGCGGATAAAATTCGCAACCAATTAAAACAAATGGGTGTCGAACTTGAAGATAAAGAAGAAAAAACCGAATGGCGCTATCAAGGCTAAATTTTTAATCATTGGAAGCAAGTATACTTCAATGATTAAAACTCTTTCTTGGTCTCCCATCAAAATTTTATTATATTTTCATTTACATAACACCCGCTCATATATTCTATTTTTGATTTCAATTGCCTTTTTTATTTTCCAAGAATAGGTATTTAATACGCATTGTTTAAAAAATTTAGCATGTTATTGTTTTTTACAGATGAAAAAAACATCTAAATTTCAATAAAAAACTATACCGTAATGAATTAAACGGTAAAGAAAACAAAAACAACATAGGAGAAATAGTTATGACATTTTTTGAAAGAGAAGTCCCAATAGGAAAGAAGGGGCATAAATCTGTAAAGATAGATTCAAAGCCAGGTTTTTTATTAATGGAATTGTCCGGACTCTCACAAAAACCTATAGAATACCTATTGGGGCAGATGAGGGGTATTTTCAGCGTAGGTGACCCCAAGCCTAATACGGTAAAGATAACAATATGGCCGAAAACATCACAGCGGGGGCCAAAGCCAATAAAAGTAGGACCTAAAGAAGAGATGAACTTGATAGTATTCATGGACCGAGTAATGGGAATTCTAGAGAAAAATTCCGTAAGAAAAATTATCTTAAGGGGGAATTTTAATAGAGAAACACAAGAAAAGATTAGAGATTGGGTAGATAGAAGAGGGATAGCGGACATGGAATTTTATTTGGGAGGGCCTGGAGAAGAACCAGCCGAAGAATTAACCAGGAAATTCGAGGATTTTTGTCTAGACTAATAATTTGTGTAAAATGGATTATTTTAAAATAACATCAGTAATTTATAGTCAATTCGATTAATATTTAGACACTTCGTACCGCGAGTAAAGATTCCTCTCGTTGCTCGGAATGACAACACCGATGTCATTCAGAGGAGCGAAGCGACGAAGAATCTCTTATCATTTGTCAACATATTAATCGAATTGACTATAGTTACTAGGGGGCTGTTGGGATTTGTAATTTTTCACAAAATCAAAATCTGTAAGTCTTTGATTTTACAGGGTCCCGGATCAAGGCCGAGATGAAAAATTGCAGATCCTAATAGCCCCAAAATATAAATATGCGATAAATCGCGTACCTCAAGAATAAATTATTCATCTAGGCTATTCATCGAGCATTTTGGCGGCTTCTAACGTATTGACCAAGAGCATGGCAATAGTCATTGGGCCGACACCACCCGGAACAGGAGTAATAAAGCTTGCGCGTTCTTTGGCCACATCAAACTCAATATCTCCAACCAATCGGCCATCAGGAAGACGGTTAATACCGACATCAATAACGATAGCGCCTTCTTTAATCCATTCGCCTTTGATAAATTCGGGATTACCAATAGCCACCACCACCACTTCAGATCGTCTAATTTTTTCAGATAAATTTTGTGTTGCTTTATGACAGATCGTTACCGTGCAGTTTTTTAATAAAAGCTCTAACAACATGGGTCGGCCTACAACAGTTGAAGCACCAACCATGATTGCATCTTTTCCAGTCAAATCAACACCTGTGCTTTCGAGCATTTTAATGACTCCATAAGGAGTGCAGGGGCGTAGTGTGGGCATCCCTTGTACGAGTCGGCCTACGTTATAAGGGTGAAACCCATCAACATCTTTCTTAGGATGGATGCGCTCAATAATTTCTTTAGGATCTAAATGTTTAGGTAAAGGAAATTGTACTAAAATTCCATGAATTTCTGGATCACTATTTAGATCATCAACTATTTTTAATAATTCTTTTTGAGTTGTTTTTTCTGACAGTTCAATTTGTCTTGAATAAATCCCTGTTTTTTCACAAGCGCGATGCTTATTTCTGACATATACTTTAGAAGCGGGATCTTCACCGACCAAAACCACCGCCAAACCTGGTCGGCTAAGGCCTTGAGCGATTCGTTCTTGAACTTGTTTAGAGATTTGTTCATGAATTTGACTGGCTAATTTTGAGCCGTCGATGATTTGTGCAGACATTATTTTTACCTTATGTGAAATAAATGAATTTAAAAGAAGTGATATTTTACTCAATGAAACCAAACGGTCAAGAAACGTTATAAAATTTTGAATTGTGGGGCTGTTGAAATCTGAACTTTTAAAAAAAATCAAAGACTATACGTCTTTGATTTTTATTCGTCTCATCCGTGAGACTCTCGAGCTCGCTTCCTTGCTCGTTAAAATTCGTTCCCGACGAATTTTTCTGGA
>JAFGHQ010000109.1 GCA_016930035.1 Gammaproteobacteria bacterium
ACTTATAAAAACAATAAGTTATGTACGCATATTGCCGCGATGGGGGATTGTTAAGGGGGAGAATCGCGATTCTCCCCCTTAACCGCGGAGTGCGAATTCATTTCGCACTCAGCGTCAATAAAGGGGAAGCGATTTCGGAGCTCAATGAAATTGAGCTCGGGAATCGCTGATTTTTAATTACTATAAACCCTTTTAAATAATTTGTCTCTAAGATGGCCGGATGAATAGGATGATCTTGGGCTTGATGCAGTTGTTCTACAACGGAAATTTTTGTTTGGGTTTGAATGCTCGTTTTGCGAATAATATCTAATAATTGATCGCGAGATAAGTGCATGGAACAAGATGTGCTAAATAAGAGACCAGAATCTTTTAATAAATCGAAACTCAGTTCGTGAAGTCGTTGATAAGCTTGTAGCCCTTGGTTTAAATCTTTTCGAGATTTCATCAATGCGGGGGGATCTAAAATAATCATATCGAAGTGTTCTTTTTGACGTCGAAATTGTTCCAACACTTCAAATGCATCACCTTTGCACGTTTGAACCTGACTTTGAAGTTGGTTTATTTTTGCATTTTGCTCCAACCATTTGAGCGCTTGTGCTGAACTATCCAAACATAAAACCTCTTTTGCTCCCAAATAAGCGGCTTGAAGCCCCCAAGCACCTATATAAGTAAAAACATCCAAAACCCGCTGACCTTTTTTTACATAAAAAGCGAGTCGCGAACGATTATATTGTTGATCATAAAACCAACCTGTTTTCTGTCCCTCGTGGATGGGAATATCAAATTTCAAATGGGATGCTTCTATCGAAACCAACTGCGGCGCTTTGCCATAAGCTTCTTCAATGTATAAAGGTATCTGTTCTAGCTGCCGAATCGAAACATCATTACGCCATAAAATGGAACGAGGTTTTAAAATGTTGATCAACGCATCGCGAATAAAATTTTTTAAATGCTCCATGCCCGCGGTCGTGATTTGAACAACAAAATGATCGCCAAAACGGTCCACGACTAAACCTGGCAAAAAATCCGCTTCTCCGAAAATTAATCGATAATATGGCTTTTTAAAGTAACTTTCGCGCAACCGAAGCGCTCGTAAAATATTCTGTTCAAAAAATTGCTGATCAATGGTTTGATGACAATCGCGCGTCAATAAACGAGCACATAATAAGGTATGCGGATTCACATATCCTAATCCTAATTTTTTTCCCGAATAGGATTGAATTTCAACGAGCTCACCTGGTGTAAAATTTTTTAACGGCGTCTTTCGAATATCAATCTCATTGCTGTAAACCCACAAATGACCAGCAAGTAACCGGCGTTCTTCGCGCTTTTTAAGCATGAGCAGCGGAAATTGATTCATAGGGATATCCAAAATGAGCGGCTTTCAAAACTGGACATAAATCACCAAACCCAAGATAACCAATGCAGCCAACAAAAATCCAATATTTAAAATTACAGCTTTTTTTGCTTTTTGCTGTTCGTACCAATGATAAGGGTGAATACCTTTTAACAAAAATACAATGTTCGCAGCTAAATTAATACATACGATATTGACAATTAACAATAAAAGAGCGGTAAAAGCTTGGTGATAATCCGTTAAACTCAGCATAATGCCTAAAAAACAAGCGGGGGGTAACAATGCCACAGCAACCATCACACCAATCAAAATACTCGATAACCCAGATAATAAAGATACTACTGCAGCCGCCCCCGAAGCTAACGCCAAAACAACACTATCAAAACCAACGGCAGGATGAAAAAGCACTTCAGAACCTCCTAATCCGTATCGCCAAATAAGTCCTATGATAAAAGATGATAAAATCGCTAGGCCTAATCCTGCCAAGTTGGTTTTTACCGCATTTTTCATCAATTCAAAATCTGCCAATATGGTGCTTAAAGCAAGTGCTAAATTAGGACCAAGTAAGGGAGCGATTAACATTGCCCCAATTAAAACTGTCGTATGATTTTTAATGAGTCCTACCGTTGCAACAATGGTGGAAAGCAATACTAAAAGAACGAAGTTGACATTCAACTGAGTATTTTCTTCAATTTCACTATACAATTCTTCTCGGGATATGCCTTTCGGCCATTTGATCAGTTCTTTTTCAAAGGACTCTTGAGACCAGCCTCGCCCAGTATCACTTTTGCGAGTGCTTAGCACTACAGTTTTTCTTTCTTCATTGATTTCAGGCAATGTTGCTTCAACAGGTAAAATTAAAATGCGCGTGTTTTCTCGCTCGCCAAAAGTAGATTGCAAAACATCTAGCACCATTTGTGTCTTTTCTAATGGGACCAATAAGGAAATTTTTGCTTTATGATTAACGTCATCCACAAAACGCCATGAGTCAACAACGTCCAAATGGCTCACCACTTCTTTCATCTTTTCACTGAGTTCTTCACTCGTGACAATTTCAATCATACGTAATGGCATAGGAATTCCTTATGCAACTTTTGGTGTCAGACACCAAAAGTTGCATTAATAGATTTTATGTTTCATTATATAATAATAAATTCGATTATCGAGTCCTATTGGTTTTAGTCCTTTTGCGAGTTGTTTACGAATTTCAGTCGCAGAAATGGGAATGTCAGGTATGGTTAAAAAATAAATTTTACCCGCTAAGTTTCGATTGAGATCCTCCCATTGAATCGTTTGATGATGTTTTATAAACTCTTGCATTTCAGGCGGCAATTTCAATTGTGTATTGGGCCGATTTAACACAACAAAATGAGTATAATTTTTAAGCAATTCCCATTGATGCCATGTGTGTAATTTTATAAACGCATCATATCCTAAAATGGAACAAAATGGCGCATCAGGAAAATCTGTTCGTAATGATCGCAAGGTATCAATCATATACGATTTACCTCGACGTTTCATTTCTCGATCATCAAGAACAAAATAGGGATAATCTCGGAGAGCGATTTTGACCATTTCAAGACGTGCGTTCGGACTGGCGATTGGAGGTGTTCGATGAGGAGGATCATAACAAGGAATAAAACGCACTTCTTTTAAAGAAAATTGATTAAAAACATATTGAGCAATTCGAATGTGGCCCAAATGGATGGGATCAAACGTCCCACCTAAAATTCCAACTTTTTTTTCTAACATGATGCCTTTTCTCTTCATCAACTAATAACCCAACCTCAGGCATAACTGTTCTAACATTTGCCAGGGATCGCCGGGTTCGATGCCTTTTATAACAAGATCAATTTGTCCCGCAAATTGTAATAGTTCCAAAAAAATAGGGACAGGTCGTGACCTGTCTTTACAAAACCTCTTTAAAGCTTGAGAAATAATTGGTTTTCGTTTGTCCCAAACATGATGGGCACTAAGAACAGCAGTTAATGCTTTTCCTGTTTTCAACATTTGTTCCATTTTAATTAAACCGCGTAATTCACGAGCTAATGCCCATAAAACTAAAATGGGCTCTATGCCTGCTTCTTGAAGATGACTGAAGATCCGCATCACACGTTTCAAGTCCCCAAGCAACGTATAATCTACAAGCTCAAAAACATCATAATGACCTTGGTCACTGATGATGGAAATGATGTCATTTAGTCCTAATGTTTGTTTAGATTGATGGTTCAAACTTGAAGCAACGAGTTTTGTATCGATAACCTCCCTGTCAACCGGATCCCCGCTTCCCTGCGGGGATGATAGGGAGATTTTTTCAATAAATTGCTTTGCAGCTAGTAAATTTCCTTCACATTGCTCTGCTAGAAACTGAACGGCTTCCGGCTGAACTTGAAGACCGTTTTCTAATAATCGCGAATGGATCCAGCGAGGAAATTCTTGAGAAGTGATAGGCCAAATCTGCACATAAACACCGACCTGATCTAATTTTTTAATCCATTCCCAGCGCGCGGCATTTTGATCCAATTTATCGGTAATGATGGCAAGAATTTTATCATCCGGTAAATGATTGAAATATTTTGAGAGCACTTCTTTTCCCGATGTGCCTACTTTTCCGCCAACAACATGCAATTCAATGAGCATTTTTTCAGAAAATAATGCTAAGTTATTCGCTGCATTTAATAACTTGTTCCAATCAAATTGATGATCAACATAATAAACTTGACGATCCGAAAATCCTAAAGTTCGGGCTTTTTCGCGCAATCGATCTCTTGCCTCTTCTACCAATAAAATCTCATCACCACTAATAAGATAGGCTGGCGCTAACTTTTGAGCGTTCAAATGCTGATTAAAACGATTTAAATTGAGTTTCATCTCTACGAAATTCTTAATTATTCAGATGCTACGCGCGAAATGAATTCGCGCTTCGCGGTTAAGGGGGAGAATCGCTGTTCTCCCCCTTAACAATCTTCCATCGCGGCGATATGCGTACATAACTTATTGGTTTTATAACTTATTAGCCCGGGAATTACTGATTAAACGGTAAATAGTTACTCAAAAGTTACTCAAATTTTTAATTTATCCATCACTTCTTTTGAAGATAATTGTAACATCATACTATAAATAGCATCTTGTCGCATGACTCTAACTACATCACTAAGTTTATTACTGTTGCCAATAACTTCATTCGCCAATAAAGTAATGTTTGTCTGCTTTTGAATGGTTTTAGGCCCGATAAGCGTAACCCCTTTTGGTGTTCTCATTTCATAAGAAAGGGAGTAATTGACCGTATAAATGCGACTTTGATCAGTACTCGAAATAGTTATCTGTTGTGGATTAACAGTTTCAGTTGAAACGGCTAAAATAACTGGGGCTTGATCAGGGGAACCCATTAAATGGACTTTAGACAGGTGTAGATTTTGTTTAAGCTCTCGAGTCAATTCACTATAAGGGGCGTCACTTTGCAAATACAGCCGATGCATCTGCGGCGGCAAATTCATAGCCCCCCGTAATTTAAACCCACACGAAGTTAACACAAGAAAAAAACAAACAACCCCTAAAAAAAATACAACTTTACGCATATGAATTTCCAAACTCACACCAAAATAAAACCCATTTTTCGCTATCGCGAAAAATGACCTTGTCATCCAAAACGCTGCGCGTTTTGAGCGCAAAGCGCTCAGTGCCGTAAAACGGCACCGGATGACGGAGCCTTCAGCCCCTCCTTCCACACACCGCCCTCGGTGACGGAAAAAATGGCGGGGCTGGGTCTTTTCCGCCTGATACAGGCGTTAACACGAGCACCGCAGGGAGATTAGGATTTAAGGATCAGACCCAACGCGCATTCGCGCGTTGAGTCTGACCCCATAAATCCAGCTCCCGAGGAGACGCAGTGGCCCTTGAGCACCGCAAGAA
>JAFGHQ010000110.1 GCA_016930035.1 Gammaproteobacteria bacterium
AGCAAGGAAGCGAGCTCGAGAGTCTCACGGATGAGACGAATAAAAATCAAAGACTTATAGTCTTTGATTTTTTTAAAAAACTCAGATTCCAAAAACCCCATCATAGACTCAGCTTAATACTAATCGGTTGGCCGGGGTGGAATTTGACTGCATCTTGAGTGGAGAAACGTGCTTCGATGCGGTAAATGAGTTTTGAGCGCGTTTTTTCGCTATAAATAACAGGTGGGGTAAATTCTGCTTGAGGCGAGATGAAGCTAATTTTGGCATCAAACGAGCCTGAACATCCATCGCAAGTAATTTTCACAGTCTGTCCCAGGTGCAGGGATGATAGCTGTTTTTCAGGGACGAAGAATATGGCGTAGATATTTTCAGGCGCTAATAATTCAACAACAGGATAGCCGACCGGTACTAATTCCCCTTCGCGGTAAAAGGTGTCAAAAACAGTGCCTGAAGCGGGAGCATAAATCGTTTTTTGTTTTAACTGCCACAACATGTTGTCAAGTGCTGCTTTGGCAGCTTTGACATTAGCTGCGGCAGCTTGCACTTCGTCTTCACGAGCAGCTAATTTTGCTGTTTTTAAATTTTCATTGATTTCAAAAAGCTGTGCTTTAAAGTTTTGATAATTGGAGTTCGCCTCATCGAGCCGAGATTTTTCAATAAAACCTTTTTGATAAAGTTTTTGATAGCGAGTTAATGTTTTTTGAGCAAAAGCTAGTTGCGCTTCCACTTGGCGTTTTTGGGCTTCTATCGCTGCAATTTCAGTAGGACGTCTCCCTTTTTGAAGATCAGCCAAATTTGACTGAGCCTGATTAAATTTAGCTTGAGCTTCATGGGCTTGCGTGATTTGCGGATAAGGGTCCAGTTTGAAAAGGGGAGCTCCCTGATTGGCTTGGTCTCCTCGTTGAACAAAAAGTTTATCGAGCGTCCCTTCCGTTTGAGATGCTACATAAGTAAATTTTCCTTCAATATAACCATGGAGCTGATTTTGGCTATTCCAATTACAGCCGTTCATGAATAAAATAATCAAAAAAATAAAAAGTATCCCAGCAAAGCGCCGCATTTTTTACTCCTATTTGTTATATATCACCAAGAATTCTACATAGCCTAAAGAAAAAAGACCACGCAAAATAAAAAAATTGATGTCTTTTTCGTGAAACCTTTTATGACAGACACTATAACTGCCCTCGCAAAATCTTCACGTGCAAAATAGCGGCGTAAGTAGCATTAATAGAAAGAGAAGCGATTTCGGAGTTTAATTCTATTGAGCTCTGAGGTTGCTGTAACGTGATTTTCAATTTTTTCGAGCAGTTATTAAATTTCTAAAGTTTCTCCTACTTTTAAAGTAATAAAATTATCACCATAATATTTTTTGAAAATTTTTTTTGCTTGATCACCGCTGCAATGAAGAGGAGCCACTTTTTTGACTTTTAAAACCTGAAAATTTTTAACAATCAACTCAATTTCTGCTTCTGAGGCCGCACTTAGATGAAATCCACCCAAAACCATGTAAATGTTATTTTCAGGAAAAAATTTTTTAACTATTTTTACAATATTGAGAATTCCAGGGTGAGCACAACCCGTTATGATCACTAGACCTTTCACTGTTTTTAAAATAAGTGATTGTTCAGGTATGGCGGATGTTTTATAAATTCCCTTAATTTCCCCTGTGGTGAAAATGTTTTCTTCTATTTTTTGAAATGGCTTTGATTCTATAGGATTGCTTTGAAATGCTTTAATTTCTGTTTTGAACGCTGGATTAAAATCGGGGCAAATATAAACAGGAAGGTTTTTTTGGTTTTTTAAAATCTCCCATAAACCGCCAGAATGATCATGATGTTCGTGCGAAATAATAATTTTTTGAATATTTGACAACGGTATATGCATTAACTTCAGATTACTTAATAATGCTGCTCCGTTTGAACCAGTATCAAACATAATATGATGATTTACTAAACAGGAAAATCCCCAACCCGTTTTTAGTTGAGTATTGATAGCCATTGAATCGAAAAGAATTTTGAGGTTCATTTTTTTAGCCCCAAGGATTGTAAAAGTAGCCGAAAATAGGAGGAAAAAACCAATTAAAGAACAAAGAATAGATTTAATAAAAAAATTTATCTTCATGCGTTCTGTATACAATAAAAAATATCAAAAGTCACTAAAAGAGGGGTCAAACCGCGTTTTACGTTTTGTCTGGAATTTAAATCCAGTAATCACGCTTTCCACCAAAGGGGTCAAACCGCGTTTTACGTTTTGTTTTGGCGTTGTTGCATCAATCACAATACCTAAGGATCAAGGAATGAGGATTGTATGAGCCGCATATATGCTATGCGGCCCGGCATATGATATGAGGTCTTTACAGTGATCGTTATTTCTGTCGAGAAAGAGGAGGTTCTGACTTCCGACTTCGCATATCCCTATGCTATGACGGACGCAGCGCGCTTGTCCGCCGTAGTTCGAAAAACGAAGGTGGAACCTTTCGGACACGCAAATATGCCTGATCTAATTTATGTAATAAAGCCAAAATGTAAAACGCGGTTTGACCCCTTTGGCCAATGAGATAAATACTAGCTTCAAAGGCCTCACAAAACGTAAAACGCGGTTTGACCCCATCTATAATAATCATGCCGCCCCCGCGGTAAGCTGTGGGGGTTTTCCGATTATTGCTGATCGCTTAAAGTAACCAGTTTGGTCAGATCCAATCGATTCACTTGTTTGATGAACCGAATGACAAGAATCAATGCACAAAATGCAGAACCACTTGTCGAAGCGATCCAGAGCCCCACTCCTTTTAGTTGGAAATAAAAAGCAAGCACATAAGCTAAAGCTAAAACGACTCCCAAAAAACCAATGGCGCTGACGATCATAGGAAAACGTGTATCTTTTAAGCTACGTAATCCACCCATAAAATTTAAGCGAATATTATCGAATATGAGTATGAGGACTGAGATTCCTATAAAAATTATGGCATAATGCGAAACTACCTGATAGTTCTGCATGGCGGCGCTAATATCGATACTGAGCATCCATTGCGGGAAAACGAGATAAAAAAAGCCAATTATTCCTAAAATCATCAATCCGATTATCGTATTTACATAAGTCGAAAGTTTTATGCCAAAACGATTATTTTGACCCACTGCATAGCCAGCGCGCATACTGGTTACCTGGCCTAAAGCCAGCATGATCACGAATGAAATACCTAAAAATTGTAAAGCAATTTGATGGGCGGCTAATTCATCACTACTAAAATGGCCCATCAGCAGAGTGATTATTGCCAAAATGCCCACCTCAATAATATAAGTACATCCAATAGGGAAACCGACACGAATGAGCTCCCAGAAGAATTTCCAGCGAATTTGATTCAAATAAGAAAATATAAAATAGCGTTGACTATATTTTGAGAAATATAAAAATAACCCCAGGAATAACGCAACGAGGCTAAATATAATGAAATATCCATAAGCAGCGCCGTAAATTCCAAACTTTGGCAACCCCCATTTTCCAAAGATGAGAGCGTAATTGAGCAAAATAGCCGCCGGTACTTGGAGTAAACTGACTACTAAAACAAGACGTGTTTTCCCAATACCGATTAAAAACTGTTCCATTACCTCATAAATGCTAATAGGGATGACACACCAACTTAAATCATGTACAAAACGAGCGGCAATATTAACAATTGTGGCATTTTGCCCACTAAAACGAAACCAAATAGAAGCAATCCACATTAAGCTCATTGTAGGAATGGTAAACAAAAGAGATAGTAAAAATCCTTGTGAGACTGCCAAGCCAATGCCTTTCGGGTCTTTTGCTCCAAAACTATGAGCGACCATAATACAAATCGCCTGATACAAACCAATAGACAACATCCAAGCAAAGGAATAGACAGACCACGCTAAAGGACTTGCAGCAAGTGTATCATGACCTAAATGCGCGATCATGGTTGTTACAGCAAAGCCACTCGATTGTTGGACTAAAAAGGAAGCGATAAGCGGGAGCGCTAGCCGGATCGAAATCTTGGCTTCTGTAAGAATTGTTTTTAAACTAAGAGAAGAATAATGATTCACTACTTGCCTCATAAAAATTTTATTACTAGGAAAATGAAATAATGAAAGGAATATCAAGAAAACTGCTCAATTTAGCAGTTAAAGAACATCTTTATGGGAAGTAGCGTTTTCATAATGAGAGAAAGTATAGCGGACATTCTAAAAAATGCAAAAAATTATCTTAGTTTGATACTGACCAGATTTCTTATGGCGATTGATGAAAATTTGGCCTATAATTTTTTATTCTAAAAAGATTGAGGTCGATTATTTATGACAATAAATCCTTTGCAATTAAGGGTAGCATCGCTTCCTATTGGAAGTTTGGATGCTTATATTCATCGGGTAAATGGTTTTCCTTTGCTGACCGCACAAGAAGAGCACGATCTTGCAACCCGTTTTCGTCAGCATGAGGATTTAGATGCTGCCGGTCAGTTGGTTACTTCACATTTGCGTTTTGTCGTTAAAGTAGCGCAAGGTTATTTGGGATACGGTTTATCACTGGCTGATTTAATTCAAGAGGGAAATGTAGGTTTGATGAAGGCGGTGAAACGATTTGATCCGACGATCGGGGTTCGGCTCGTTTCTTTTGCTATTCATTGGATTAAGGCAGAGATTCACGAATTTATATTAAAAAATTGGCGAATTGTTAAAATTGCTACCACTAAAGCCCAACGGAAGTTGTTTTTTAACTTGCGCAAAATGAAGAGTCGTTTAAATTGGTTGAATAAGAAAGAAGTAAATGAGATGGCGCAAACACTTAACGTTGAGCCGAAAATGGTTTTAGAGATGGAAAAGCGGTTGCATGATAGCGACGCAGCATTTGATGGGAGTTTAACAGAAGATGATGAATCCTCATTTGCCCCCAAAGAATATCTCAAGGATTATTCATTTAATCCTGAGGATCAAGTGACTAAAATGGATTGGCAGGAAGTGAATAAAGAACGTTTATATGGGGCGTTTGAACAGTTGGATGATCGAAGTAAATATATTCTTCAAGCCCGATGGTTGAATGATCAAAAAGAAACGTTGCAGACACTTTCTGATAAATTTTCTATTTCTGCAGAACGCGTTCGACAGATTGAAGAAAAAGCGCTCAAACGATTACGTGCATTGATGAAAGCGGAGGGATAATTAATTAAAAATGGCATTGTTGCATAAATAACCCCACCTGTCATCCTGGCTGGGAAGCCAGGATCCAGTTGGCAGGGATGTTAAAGTTAAATATTCCTGGATTTCCAGAATGACAAAGATCGGATCATCCAGGATGGTCCTTAATGACGATTTATGCAACAATGCCATTTAACATTTAAAATAAATTTCCAGTGTCTCTATCGAAGTTTTTTAGTAACTATTCAGATGCTACGCGCGAAATGAATTCGCGCTTGCAATCAAAGGGGAGAATCGCGATTCTCCCCTTTGATAAAACCCCAT
>JAFGHQ010000111.1 GCA_016930035.1 Gammaproteobacteria bacterium
ATGGGGTTTTATCAAAGGGGAGAATCGCGATTCTCCCCTTTGATTGCAAGCGCGAATTCATTTCGCGCGTAGCATCTGAATAGTTACAAAATCTTCTTAATATCTTCTTATCGGATCATATGACAGTTAACATTCCTTGACTAGAAATTTCTGGTGCAACTTTTAGCGTCTAACACAAAAAGTTGCATCAACTCGTATATCGAATTGCTAAAGGGCCGCCAAGAAAGTCACGACGCTCTTTAGCGCCCCCAAAAAATTGCATATCTCGTATATCTTGTTTGATACTTTCATCAATCATTTTGAGCGCTGATTTCACCAATGTAAGAGCAGAGTCTTGCCAAAACATCGTAGATGATTTAGATGTAAACCATTTTTTTACATTAAAAATATGAAAAATTTTTATAAGCCAACTTTTGCTTCTATTCAACTTTTCATGTTGATCCGCATCCTCTAGAAAAATCTCTTTTGCTTGATCCGTTTTATGAATCAGGTTTTCTCGCCACGCATGATAGTATTCTAAAATTTCTATTTTGCCTTCCGAAGATATTCCTTCTGGCTCATAATTTTCAGCGTTGACAACACTTAAAACATTATCTCTTAGCGCTGTTTCATACGCTTGTAAAACTCTCACCTTATCTTGATCTATTCGATCTATTGATTTAGAAAGTTGTTTAGCCTTACGTCCAATAGCAGATAAATAATCTTCATAGCGATAAATCACATCTCGTTTTATTATCGCTCTCAATTCAGTATCGTGAGTTCTCTTTATTTTTGAATCTTCTTCAAAAAATGAAGTATAGAGCCCTCTTTCTTCATCAGTAAAGATTGCAAATCCATCTTGATTAAGTGCACGTGGACCACTTTTGAACTGTCTTTCTTGAAAAGCATCTTTTAAAATGGCAACAATCATTTTTTTATCTTTGGGACGCATGCCCTGTATATAAGATTGTTCTATTTTTCTGAGGGTTTGATATAACGTACGTATTTCATTTAAATTAACAAATCCTTCACTAGTTAAAATCTGCTTTAAACGAATAATCGTTTGAAAATAGATTAATAAAGGGTCTTGGCCACTTGAAGTTGTTGACCGCAGGGCAATAAAGCTAAGATTACTTGTTATCAAAGAAGTAAGTTTTGTTTTATATTGAATTTTATCGTCATCAGTAATAGAAAAAACCTTAACATATTGTTCAGCGCAATGAGCAACATAGTGATGCATATAATGAGTATTATAAGACTCACCATACTTGCTACTAAGGCGTTCATCTTGAAACTCTACTTGCAATGTTTTGGAAGCAGTATTCCAATCTTCCTTTGTTGCATCCCAAATAGAAACTGAGTCTCTTTGTTCAAATTGGATAATTAATGGATATTGTTTCTTTAAGTCACTAAGATCTTCTTGATTGATAATTCCTAGTTCACTTCCTATTTCCGATTTAAAACGATCAACAAATAATCTAAAAACCCTGAAATCATTATCTTTAATTTCGCATACTTGCTCAGCTAAAAGATTAATCCAAAAATTTTGTCTAGTAATAGAGATTTTTCTGATGATATTTTCTAATAAATGAATGATTTTAAACCAACGGGGAGAAACGTCACTAAATTGTATTTCCCTCTTTTCATATTGATATAATTGCACAAAATTATCATTCTCGCCCTTTGGCATGGAACTCTTCAAGTGTTTTTCATTTATAGCTTGCGCTTGAGCAAATGCTTCATATCTTTCCAACAAACTCAGATCACGCTCATTATGTGATTTTTGCATGAGCTTGTTATATTCAACCATTTTTTCTAAAATGTTTTTTAATTCATTAATATTCTCTGGTAAATCGTTATCTATTATCCCTTTGGTTTTTAAATGGATGGCAATTTCAAAAACTTTTTCAAGTTTTGATAATTGATCTGGATTTAAGCTTTCTTCTCCAGAGTTATAGATCTGTTTATATAAAAATCGAGCGACAGAAATGATCCCATTTGTTTTGATTTGTTGAAGACCTAGCCATAATAAAGTAATAGAATCGGTTTCTCGTCGGCTTCCCTGAATCACGCGCCTTATCTCTAAATCGTTTCGCAATGAGGAATCGATTGATAAATTCCATGAAGGCAGTATCTCATTATCATCAGTAATCAAATCCCTTTTCCTATGAAAATTTCTATAAACTTCAAATAATCGATTATCTTGATACGTCGCTTCTAACACACTGGATAAGATACAAAGCCCTACGCTATAAAAAACACCATTCCAATTGCCATCAGGATCATGTTTTCGCAAAAATACGTCATCATCTGTAGCTTCTCCTCCCCAATATAAAATACTTCGTGCAATAAATTCATTTTCTAAATTTCTATTTTCTTTATATTCATTTATCGTAAAAATTGCTTCAATCTCTTCAATATTAAAATCTTCTAGAGAGAGATTTGACAAAACAAGGGGGATATCAATAAATCGTTTTTGCTGATTTAAATGATTTAAATACATACGATAAAATATTTTTTTTTCTTTTTCGGTGTGATCATTTAAAAAAGCAGATATATCAAATGCTTCGTCTGAAGCCAATTTTTCCAATACTCCTTGAAACCATATATTTAACGTAATCACTCCTGCTAATCGGTTTTGAGACTCCGAAAAAGCTGTTAAATATTTTACTTGATCAATGAGGATTTTATCCGAACCTGCTAAACTTAATTCCATTTTTTTAACTTGAAGAAATCCAGCAAATGCCTCGGTCAAATCATTATTGGCTAACGCTTGGGTAATACGGTTTAATTGTCGGATATAATTTTGGAGCTGGTCTGATAATTGACAACCTATTTCTCGACTGTTCAAAGATACAGAAAATACTTGAAGATCACGATATTGATCTATTTTTAAAATGAAATCTGAAAATCGATCGAATTTTGATAATCTTTCTACTAAATTTCTTGTTTCACCATTAAGATCAAAATTTCGAATCGCATTATAAGTTTTTAATAATGCGTTTTCCTCATAAAATTTATCTTGATCTGTTAAAGTTTCTACAAATAATTTGAACTGATTAAGAAGTCTCGCATATTGTTTTGGTTTCGCCAAACGACTCGTTGGAATATTATCAATACAACCATTTTCAATAAAATAGCGCAATTCATATTCTAGTAAAATATCAAGATCTTGGATTATTACACGTCCCCCACTTAAAAAATCTTTTCCGCTTAAGAAATCTTCGATCACCCCTTGAACAGCGGGATGAATTCTTGCTCGAAATTCACGTGATCTTTTATAATATTCATAAGACTTTTCCTTGTCTTGTTTTAAAAATTTTTGTGCTTCAATAATGTAATAAACATACGATAAAATATTCGTATAATATTCTCTTAAATCAATTTTACCCGGCTGACCTTCACTTAAATCGTCATCAAATATAGGATTTATTTCTCTTAATCCATACAACAATTGTTTGCTAACATACTCATCCTCTCCTGGCTCATATGCTTCTTTTATCCATGGCTTTTTATTATCACAATATTTAAGATATTGAGAAATATGATATATCATATCTATTTTAAAAAGATCCATCTCATGTACAATATTAGACTCTAACATCATCACTTCAAAAGCTATGGTTTTTTGATCCTCTGGAATCTGGTCAAAAGATGTTAAATAAGCTTGATAAGCTTTTTGACAATTTTGCAGTGGTTTCCCTTCTCTGTAGGATTTAGCCACTTGATTTAAATAAAACGAAGCATAAATAGTATAAAACGCAGTTGCTGTTTTATTAGCGAGAGTTTTCTTTTGAGGTTTTGCATCGATATTGGGAATTGTTATACAGGGAAATACCTCCAGTCGAAGTCGATCTTGATCAGAAAGTACTTTTTTAGATCGTTTTAACATGTAATCAACAAGTATTTGTTGTTCATCTGATAATTGTCCTTTTAAGCGCTGAGCATTTTCATAATTTGCTATAGCTTTTTCTCTATCGCTATCAAAAACATCAAAAGCACTCCTCATTAACAATGCATATTGACAAAATATGGGTAATTCATCGACAGCTGTTTGATCTTCGCCATCTAAAATAATTTCAATTTGAGCTCTTTCTTGTAGCCTATAAAGCTCAGTTCCATCGATCTCAAATCCCAATGAGAGTAAAACATCATGAATAACTTCATAGTTATCTTGAGTCAATGTTAAATTCCGATATTCAAAATCTTGGTAAAAAACGAATAACTCTTCATCTTGAAAAATTGGTGTAGAAATAAATTGTTTTATTCGAATCAATAAAGCAGCATAACATTTGAGATTGTCTATTTCTTTTGAAGGATCGATTATTTCAGTTGCATTTAATTTTTCTTCAAAATACTGCTTTAAATTGAGTTTTTGTCGAAGTTGACCTGTTCTTTGCTCAAACAGATCATCGATTGCGCCAAATACTTCTGATAATTCTTTGAATAAATCAATTCGCGTGATGCGATCTCTCCATAAAAACAATTTTTCCTTAATACTAAATAATCTTAAAAGCTTTTTTTTAGAAATCTCATCAACATCAACGCAAGGAACCTGCATTAAAGCATATAAAAAATGAATTAAAGTTTCATGTTCATACGGCAAATATGAACTTAACGATTCACCATAATTTACAAGAACCTCTAGACATTGAATTTGCTGTGCCGTACTCAACTTTACATCAAATAAAAGTTTGTAAAATTTTGTACCACCCGTATCAACTGCCGCTACTAAAGATCGAACATTTTCAGGATCTGAAACTTGAATTAACAAATCACGCCATTTTTTCTTATTGACTTTAAACGTAAAAGTTTCATCTGATAAAGGATCAACAAAAAAGGATCCTTTGGTTGCTCTTCTACTTTGCCAGTTAGTTTTAAACATTGCATACTTACCATCCCCTAATAGACTTTTTTGATATACATTTAATTGAGACTTCATATTATCCGGAATTAACTGATCGAAAATTTGAAATAATTGAATCCCCCTAATAAGATCTGAATCGTCCTTAAAATCACCCCATCGAGGAATCATGATATCTAAATATACATCGAGAAATGTTAAAATATGCTTGTTTAATCCCTCATCGTTATAATTGACTTCTCTTTTTTTTCTTGTGAATTTCCCTAGTAAACCGCCCTTTGAAGATTTCGGCTCATCTAATATGACGATATTCTGATGCAATATTTCAATTAAATTAACTAAGGTCCCTTCTGGCAAATAATAATCCTCACCCGATCTAACCAAAGCTTGCATAATTTCAGTCATAGAAGAAAATGATAAATCAGCATTTTTCTGAAACAACCCTCGAATATCCTCTCGTTCCCCGCCACTAATTAGTGCAAAATAAAACAGTGTAAAATCAGAAAGCGGTACTTCACTGTCCCCTGAACCACTCCAAAGAGAATATTGATTCCCCCCAACTAACTCTAATCGTAGATTGGCCTTTTCTAGTGTAAGATTGCTTTCAAACAAACTCACAATTTTATCTTTCAGGCATTCAGATAATATCAACATAAATACACTTCTTTTGCATTTATAAATAATTTACGCAGTAGGTAATGCTAATAGCTAGATTTTAGGGCAAACAAATTTATTCGCTAGGAAATTTTCTTTATAATACAATATAGTTAGGTATTAAATCCTGATAAAATAGAAAAATTTATTTTTTTGTATAACCCTTGGTATCAAACACCAAAAGTTGCATCAACGATATTCCATTTTTCTTCTTTTAGAAAATTTAAAAAAGATTATAATTGTCGATGTAAATTTTCAGTAAATTTACACTTTCATTATTGACTGTTATCTCACTTTCGGTGTCTGACACTGAGGGTGATTTAAAAGGAGGATTTACTATGCCATGCTGTCCTTGCGGTCCTAAAAAAGGCACAGAGAAAGGGAAAGGAAAAAAAAAGAAATAATTTTCTTTGTGCTTTCTGACTTTATAATCGGTGTCCAGCACTATTATCATAGTGCTGGATATCGCTCTTCTATCTAGTTGAATCAATTCAAAAGGGGAAAACTATCTTAGATTTTTTATTGACAAAACGTACTGTTTTCCGTACCATAATAATTATTAAACATGATTTTATGAGGGTATTGAAATGATTACGTTAACCGCTTCTACGGCAAGAGCTAATTTATATCGCTTAATCGATGATGTAAACGCTTCACACCAACCGGTTCACATTACCAGCAAACGATCTAATGTCGTGCTTATTTCTGAGGAAGATTGGAGTTCTATTCAAGAGACTTTACATTTGCTTTCTATTCCTGGTATGCGTGAATCCATTATAGAAGGCATGAATATTCCTATAGAAGAATGTAGTGAGGAATTAGATTGGTGAAATGGAAATTATTTTTTACAAAACAAGCAGGAAAAGATGCTAAAAAATTAGCTTCTTCAGGGTTAAAAAATCAAACTCAGAAATTATTAGACATATTAAAAGAAAATCCTTATCAAAATCCTCCACATTATGAAAAACTATTAGGAGATCTAAAAGGCATTTATTCGCGCCGTATTAATATACAACACCGTTTAATTTATTCCATTATACCTGATCAAAAAATAGTAAAAATTATCCGGATGTGGACTCATTATGAATAAAAGGTCACTCTTTTAAAAGGAAACTCTTTATGACTCCGCGAAAAATATTGATCACCGCCGCTCTTCCTTATGCTAACGGAGATATTCATCTTGGCCATATGATTGAGCATATTCAAACCGATATTTGGGTTCGATTCCAAAAAATGATGGGGAATGATGCGATTTTCGTTTGCGCGAGTGATTGCCATGGCACGCCTATTATGTTGAAAGCCGAAGAACAAGGCATTTCTCCAGAAGCACTTGTCACTAAAATGCGAGAACGACATATCAAAGATTTTAAAGATTTTCTTATCGAATTTGATAATTATTACACCACACATTCCGAGGAAAGCCGACAATTAACTGAGTTGATTTACGAAAAATTAAAAACTCACGGCGATATTATTCGAAAAATCATTAAACAAACTTATGATCCCATTAAAGATATGTTTTTACCGGATCGTTATGTGAAAGGCGAGTGCCCTCGCTGTGGCGCCCCTGATCAATATGGAGATAACTGTGAAAAATGCGGGGCTACTTACACGCCTACCGAATTAAAAAATCCGAAATCAGTGGTCTCGGGTACAACGCCAGTTCAAAAAGAATCTGAACATTATTTTTTTGATTTACCCAAATATGAACATATCTTAAAAAAATGGTTGCATGAAAAAAAACATGTTCAAGATGCTATTGCACATAAACTGGAAGAGTGGTTTACGCAAGGACTTAAAGAATGGGATATTTCTCGTGACGCCCCCTATTTTGGCTTTGAAATTCCTGATGCGCCTGGCAAATATTTTTATGTTTGGCTCGACGCTCCGATCGGATACATTTCCAGCTTTAAAAATTTATGCGATAAACGTTCGGATTTAAATTTTAAAGAGTACTGGAATAAAAACAGTCAAGTGGAACTTTATCATTTCATTGGAAAAGATATTTTATATTTTCATACATTATTTTGGCCGGCCATTTTGATGGGTGCTGATCTTCGAACGCCTGATGGCGTTTTCGTTCACGGGTTTTTAACGGTTAATGGCGAAAAAATGTCGAAATCGCGTGGCACATTTATAATGGCCCGAAAATATTTGGATCATCTCAATCCTGAATATTTTCGTTATTATATTGCCTCGAAACTTGGTAATCATATTGAAGATGTTGACCTAAATTTAGAAGATTTTAAATTAAAAGTGAATGCGGATTTAGTGGGGAAAGTCGTGAATATTGCCAGCCGATGTTCGAGTTTTATTCAAAAATATTTTGACCAGAAACTGAGTAGTATCGAAACAGAGCGAGAATTATTCAATAATTTCTCACAAAAAGGTGAAGACATTGCTCAATTTTATGAACAACGTGAATATTCCCAAGCCATTAGAGAAATTATGTTACTTGCAGATTGGGCCAACCAATATATTAATGAAAAAAAACCTTGGCTGTTAATAAAAGAAAAAAATCAAGAAAAAAATGTTCAAGATATTTGCACGGTGGGATTAAATTTATTTCGACTGTTAATACTTTATTTAAAACCTGTGCTGCCCAATTTGGCCCAAAAAACTGAAATTTTTCTAAACATTCCACCGCTCATTTGGGAAGATCATCAAAAACCTTTGGAAAATGACACCATTAATGTCTTCGAACCTATGATCGAACGCATCGAACAAAAACAATTGGATGCAATAATGGGGGCTGTTGAGATCTGAGTTTTTTTAAAAAATCAAAGATTATAAGTCTTTGATTTTACTGGATCCCGGATCAAGTCCGGGATGACAAATTGGAAGATCCCAAGAGCCCCATAATAGGTGTCTAATACCAAATATTATTTCTATTTCAAACAGGCGTTAGACCCCCTCGCTTCCTGCGGAATATAATAAAATTTCTCGATGAGGTTTGCGCTCTAAATAGCGCGTAATAGGGTCAACAATACGCCACATCAGTTCGATTTCATCTTGTCGTGCAAACAGCGATGCATCACTTTTAATACAGTCTAAAATCAAACGTTCATAAGCCGAAAAAGTTTTTATTTTAAAAGCTTCCTGATAATTAAACCGCATATGAACAGGATAGGGCCGATTTTCTGGTCCTGGATATTTGACACAAAATGCTAACGCAATTTCCTCTTCAGGTTGAATCGTAATAATCAAAGTATTAGGTTCTAAAAAACTACAAGCGTCTTTTAATAATTTGAGCGGCGGCATTTTAAAATCGATCACAATCTGGGTACTACGTTTGGCTAATCGTTTCCCTGTTTTCACATGAATGGGCACATCCGCCCATCGCCAATTATCAATATAAAAAGTTCCTTCAAAATAAGTAGGCGTAACAGAATTTTTGGCCACATTTTCTTCGTCTCGATAGGCTTTAATATTTTTTCGGGCGATTTTCCCTTTATCATATTGTGCTACAATAATATTTTTTTGAATATAACGACTATCCATAGGTCTTATGGCTTCAAATATTTTAACCTTTTCATCTCGAACCAAATTGGATTCAAATCCAACGGGTGCTTCCATGGTAATCATTGCGATCACCTGTAATATATGATTTTGCACCATATCACGAATCACACCCGCTTCTTCATAAAATGCCCCTCGATTTTGAATACCAATGGTCTCAGAAACAGTTATCTGAATATGATCAATATAGTTACGATTCCATAAAGGCTCAAAAATACTATTAGCAAATCGAAAAAATAAAATATTTTGAACGGTTTCTTTGCCCAAATAGTGATCAATACGATAAATTTGATGCTCATCAAACGCTGAAAGTAATATTTGGTTCAGTTGCTTAGCGCTTTTTTCATCATGACCAAAAGGTTTTTCAACAACTATTTTCGTGTGGGGTTTTTCTTTGCATAATTTGTTTTTTGAAAGATAAGCAATAACTTCGAAATATAAACTCGGGGAAATGGCCAAATAATAAATGACATTTTCCGTTTCATCTTTTTGGCTCAATTTTTGAATTGATCGACATAATATTCCATAATCGATTTCATTTTTAATATTAAAAATTTGATAATGAATTTTTTTAAGGAAATTTTGTAATGTGTCTGCGTTTATTTTGCCAGGCAGATTTTTTTGAATGGATTTTTTTACGAACGTTTGATAATTTTCTAAAGAAAACGGACGCCGTCCTAGGCTTAGAATACTAAAATTTTTGAGCAACTTTTCGCTAAAAAGCTTAAACAAAGCCGGCAATAATTTATTAAGGCTCAATTCTCCAGTTCCACCAAATAACACTAACACAAAAGGGCCAGCTCGAAGTGTTTTAAAATCAAGCTTGCAGGAGGACAACGACTGAGTTTTCATAGAGTATCTTTTTCTGTAAGGAACACATATTATATGCGCTCCTCACAATTTTTTAATGTTATGTCCGCCGAATTGGCGACGTAATAGAGCAACTAATTTTGCACTAAAAGATTGTGTTTGCCGTGAACGAAAACGAGCAAACAATGCTTGTGTGATAGTTGGGAGAGGTACTGCATTTTGAAGGCCCTCCTCGACTGTCCATTTCCCCTCCCCTGAATCTTCAACAAAATCAGCTACAGTATTAAGATCAGGGTCTTCATGAAATCCAGATTGTACCAATTCAAGTAGCCAAGAACGTATAACACTGCCATGATTCCATAATTGGGCTAATTTTTCTAAATCGATCCCAAATTCCTTTTTCGCTTGAATTAATTCAAACCCCTCTCCATAGGCCTGCATCATGGCATATTCAATGCCATTATGAACCATTTTAACAAAATGCCCGGCGCCATTTTTACCCACATAAGCATAACCTTGTTGAGGTGCTAATGTTTTTAAAATGGGTTCTACTTGTTCAAAAATGTATTTTTTGCCCCCAATCATTAAGCAATACCCTTCTTTGAAACCCCAAATACCCCCACTGACGCCAATATCTAAAAAATGAACTCCTTTTTTGGTTAGTCTTCTTGCCGTTTGTATGGAGTTTTGATAAAAAGCATTACTACCATCAATAATCACATCACCTACTTTAAGGTAAACAAATAATTGTTTGATCATATCCTCTGTTGGACGACCCGCTGGTAGCATTAACCAGATAATTCGAGGTTTTTCCAGTTGCGCAATAAAATTTTCGACAGATGTTGAAGGGATGGCGCCTTTAGATTGAGCTATTTTCGTTTTTTCAAAAGTTCGATTATAGACAACGACTTCATGATGGCCATCAAGTAGCCGTGCTACCATACCCATACCCATCTTGCCTAAACCAATAAATCCAAGCTGCATTTTTTACTCCTTCATATTTATTGCATCAAAATTGTTTTAAAATCGCTTAACACATTTTGATAGGTCATATAAGCTTCATAAGGACTGTCATAGGGATTAAAATAAGCATGGACATCACCATCATTAAACCATTTCGTACACATATAATAAAAATGATCTGAAGTTAAAAGCGAACGCCATTTGGCTAAAAGTGCCTCATCTTTCGTCGCTTTTACCTGCTCTTCTAAACCATAAACCGCTTTTAACGCGTCCTCTTGCAAAGCATTTCCACACCAAGCAGATAAATCCCGATCAATATCCGCCCATGAAACGAAATACGGGACATCTAATTCAGCAACGGGTTGATATTTTCGACTAGCCTCATTCGGAGTTACAAAACCAAAATCCGGATGTTTAAAAATTTCTCGCGGCAAATGGTTAAGAAAATTAAAAATACCACTATCCTCCCATTGATGTTCTCCGAAAGTTTCGTAATCCATAAATAAATTAATCACATCAGCACTACCAGCAAAATTGTGGACCCAATGAGCATATTTATCTGCAGTTAGTGGAAACTCTTTCCAGGATCTTTCTGAAAAACGAAAAGCAATGTCATCGGATAATCGATAATTTTTCAATAATTTCTTAAGTTTTTTACAATTTTTAGGGCGATAAACAAAATTAGGGCTGCGCCATTCTAAAATCTTATCTGCTCCTTCAGCTAAAATGGTTTGATAGCCTAATTTCTCAACAAATTCCGCGAGTTCATTATTATAAACTAACTCGGTATTTCTAAATGTAGTGGCTTTATAACCAAATTCTTTTTGTATTAAATTTTGATGTAATTTCACTTGTTCTTTAAATTCTTTTTTGGAAAATAAAAAACTCAAACTGTGATAATACGTTTCATTTAAAAATTCCACATGGCCTGTTTCTGATAATCGCTTAAAAGAATCTAAGACTTCAGGGTTAAATTTTTTAAACTGCTCGATGGCAATTCCTGAAATAGAAAAGGCAACTTTAAAATCACCTTTAAATTCGTTAATGAGTTTTAACAAAAGTGCATTAGTCGGTAAATAACATTTTTGAGCTACTTTTAATAAAATATTTCTATTTTTTTGATCATCTTCATAATCGTGATGATAGCCAATATCAAAATAACTATATTTTCGTAAACGATTGGGCTGATGGACTTGGAAATATATACAAATGTCAGGCATAAAAAAATCTTTAGGAAAAAAACATCATGTTTTTTTAAATTTTAAATTCTAAATTGCGGAATCGCTTCCGCCTTCACACATCCTTGTGTTATGGCGGACAGGTCGCGATATTTATTTTGTAGGGACAGGTCGCGACCCGTCCCTACATTAATTAGCGACCTGTCTGTACAAAACAATGATCCCGTAACTCGTCGCATATATGCGGACCTTACGAACCTCAATCTGATTGATGCAATAATATCAAAAAAAAACGTAAAACGCGGTTTGACCCCTTTGGTGGGGAGGCGTGATTACTGGATTTAAATACCGCTCAAAACGTAAAACGCGGTTTGACCCCTTCTTAGGAGAATATAGTTTTTGATATTAATTGTTTATACAACCGAATCAATTTTTCGGCTGTTTTTTCCCAACTGAACGCTTTAACTTCAGCGGTGGCATTTTTTTGTAATTCAGATTGAAGCGGTCGATGTTGTAACATAGTTAAAATTTTCGAGGCCATTTCATTCACATCCCAAAAATCAGCTTTGAGCACATGTTTCAAAGCTTCCGATACCCCGGACTGTTTTGAGATAATGACAGGCACCTCGTGAGACATCGCTTCAAGACAAGTCAAGCCAAAAGGTTCAGAAACACTTGGCATCACATAAACATCGGCTTGCGAATAAATGTTATTGACTGCATCACGGTTTAGAAAACCGGTGAAATGGACTTGCTGACCGATCCCAATATTTGCTGCATGTTCGATCATACTATGCATTAAATCCCCTTGGCCCGCCATAATAAACTCAACATCGTTTCGTCTCGACAAAACTTTTCTAGCAACTTCTAGGAAAAAATAAGGCCCTTTCTGATGGGTGATTCGACCTAAAAAGAGTACAATTTTTTTCTTTTTTTGTGTGACCTTTTTATTCGGTTTTTGTGATTTAATACCATTATGAACGACAGTGATTTTGTTTGCTGGAATACCATATCTTTCAACGATCAAGTTTTTAGTGTACTGGCTTACAGCAACAATATGGTTCGCTTCTTCTAATCCTTGTTTTTCTATATCAAAAATCACTTGGTTCATGAAATCACCGCTACGATCTACTTCCAGTGCATGAACTTGAAATATCAAAGGTCTTTTGCTCCGCTCTCTAGCTTTAAGACCCGCAATGATCGTTAACCAATCATGAGCGTGAATGATATCATGATGAACTTGACTCGCAACTTGCGAAGCAATATCTGCATAATAATGTACTTCAGATAAAAGATTGAGATTGATATGTTGAGCTACTTCCCCTGGTATTTTTCGGTAACTCGTCACATAAGGATTTAAAAAGAATTTTCTGGAACCAGAATTGCTAAGTGTATTACAAGCAACAATATTCACGTTTGGAATAGATGGAAATTCGCCAGAGGCGTACGGCAAAACAAAGGTAACTTGAACATTTTTTTCAGACAACGCGTTCACGATGCCCTGACAAGCAACTCCTAACCCCCCGCTGATATGAGGTGGAAACTCCCACCCATACATTAAAACTTCCATGAAGCATTCCCTTTGTTCTAAGTATTAAAAAGTGAGTTTATTTTACTGAGTTTCTTCTAAAATTACTAATTCTTTTCTTATACAATCAGCGAAAACAAAGGGTTATTGAACAATTTTTGGCGAAGTTCAAACGCACTTTTCGAATCCGTTTTTTTCTTAAGGTTATTCATATGAGATTCAACTGTTCTATCGGAAAGATCCAAAATCTCAGCGATTTTTTTTATCGAGTTACCGCGATAAAAATGCTTTAAAACATCCATCTCAGATCTTGTAAAGTAGATATTTTTAAAATCCCCACCAAAATAATACTTATGGATGTTAAAGGGGTTTTGAGGAGAGCTATAATCTTGACTAATAGGCACCAATTTACTTGGATCTACTAAAATTTTGTTATTGTAGCAAGCAAGTAAATTCTTATCTTTGTGGAGGTTTTCCTTGAAATACATAATAAATTGTTTAAATAAACTGACATTTTTCGACAATAATTCTTGCGGTTTAGGTATTCTATGACTTATTCCAAAGTGATGCGTAATGACATGATCTTCAAAATGTTCATAAAAACTAATACCAAAAGCATGATTTAATCTAACAAGATCATCTAAATAAGTTTTTTCTTCTTTTCTTAATCGCGGCATATCAAAAGCAGACCAAAGTTCATAATTTTCTACATAATAACCGGAACGGTAATAATTAATTTCTACGTTAAAATATTCCTTTCTTAAACAATACTCTGAAAATTCCAAACTATTGGACAATAAAGTCCAACCGTCTTTATAAATTTTCCCTGAATGAAACGAACTAATGGGGATTTTGTCTACAAGTGGTTTGCAGATTTTTGCCATTTTTTTGGTATATTTAAACAAAGGGTATTGTTGTTTTAAATCAGAATTTGCCATAAAGATCCTATAAGTTCTCAATAATTAAGAAAAATATTGCACAATTTTTCTCATGATACCATGAATCTTAGCAGCTTTGGAACCATAAGGATAAGATATCATATCATCAAATTTTAATTGAAACTGCTTCACACGCTTATTTCGAGAAATGATTAACTGATAAGTTGGATCACTATTCTCCGTCCTTTTCCAATCAATATTCAAATCTACAATACCGTTAAATAAAGCCAACTCCCTTAATTTATGATGAATGATCGAACGACTAAGATTTAAACGTCGGGTTGAAGGCATGGTAAACCTCTCTAATAATTAAAAGGAGATTAAAAAAATTACAGCCTTCTATTATAACCCGTTGAAAAAAATATTAATATCCGATAAAAATACGGATAAATATCATTATATGTGGAATAAAATTATCATTTTTGAATGTTAAATCCTAAGAAATTATTTTGTTGATCAAATCGAAAGGACACTTGGGATATTCCTTTCACTTCACAAGCATGACAATCTTTAACCTCATAATGAAAAACATATGATACGATACCAGACTCGGAAATAATCTTCCCAACTTTACATTCTTTAAGCCATAAATTTGCTGGCAACATATTCGGCAATAACACATTAATTATGCGGGGATTACCATTTACCAAATAACAACCTTGGCTATAATCCGCACCCAACTCTAGCGTTTTAACGAGATCCACATTTCCTAAATTTTGAAATTCACTCATAAAACCACGTCCTTCTAAATTCTGAGTAAATTGTATCGCTGCTTGACTTGCTCCGTTTCGCTTCATCACTTGAACTAAACAAGAAAGGTAAGTTTTAGGATTATCTCGACATTGAAAGATTTGTTTGAGAACTTTCTGAGTGGGTTTCCAAATAGCTCGTTGAGTAATATTTTGGTTATCTTGATGACAAGCCGATAAAATCAAAGCAATAAACAAAACAAAAAAAACTTTTTTCATCATTGATCTCCTATAACCAACCCGTTCAATACGGTAAACACCTGATCCGATTAAAATATATCATTACTATAAATTTTCATCCTTTACCATTATAATACGAGTCCTTATCAATGTAAAAATCACTACCAGGAGAAATATGAAGGAAAAAAAATACCTCATCGGCATTGATCTTGGTGGTACCAAGATCCTAACTGCCCTCTCCGACCGCCAAGGCAAAATTCTGACTGAAATTAAAATCCCTACTGAAGCTACCGAAGATCAAGAGCATATTCTCAACAATATCTTAAAAACTATTCAGCATTGCCTTGATAACACCCATCTCAGTAAAGAAGAAATCGAGTGTATTGGCATTGGAGTGCCTGGGCCCGTTGATTATGAGCATGGCATATTGGTTCATGCTCCTAATATTCCAAAATTAACTCACGTCCCGCTTAAAAGTTTCTTAGAAAAACATTTTAATGTAACTACCAAAGTAGCTAACGATGCTCACATGGCTGCAATCGCTGAAATGACACAAGGTGCAGGTATTGGGTATAAACATGTCATCTATGTAACGGCAAGTACGGGTATTGGTAGCTGCATCGTCATCGATGGAAATCTTTACCTAGGTACTCGTGGACTTGCTGGAGAAATTGGCCACACACTTGTAAGAGTCACCGATCAAAAAGGGAACACAACCCTCGAAGAGCTAGAACACGTTGCTTCGGGTAGTGCTATTAAAAAACAATTCGGGTTTGAAGCAGAAGAATTGCATCAGCGTTTGAAACAAAAAGATCCCATTGCTGTAAAAATTCTGGGTGATCTCATGGAATATTTAAGCCTTGGGTTGGCCAATGTTACGACCATTTTGAATCCGCAGCTGATTATTATCGGTGGAGGATTGTCTAATTTAGGTGATCAACTTTTTATAAAACCACTCGAAAAAAAGATCAAAGAACGTGCATTTTCCGTGAGTGGGGAAACAGTAAAAGTCGTACAAGCTAAACTGAAAGACCGATCAGGAATTTTGGGTGCGATTGCGTTATGTTCATGTTTCTACGATGTGCAAAAAAACTTATTATTTTTTGGATCTTAAATCACAACATCATTTTCAATTGACTCACTACTATGAATAACCGCTTACAGAATTCTGTTTGGCAAAAACTGCTTAAGCATTATCAAAAAATTTCCATGCTGCATCTGCGAGATTTATTTCGTGATGACCCAAAACGGTTCGATAAATTTTCTCTTCAAGCCTCCCATATTTTTGTTGATTATTCCAAAAATCGCATCACACAAGAAACCTTAAATCTTCTCATTCAGCTTGCACAATCTGTTCAACTCAAAGAAAAAATAGAAGCGATGTTTAAAGGCGCACACATTAATACAAGTGAAAACAGGGCTGCACTGCATACTGCTCTTCGTAACCAAAGTGATCAGCCTTTATTGTTAGACGGCCTGGATATTATGCCGCAAATTAGAAACTCACTTTTAAAAATGCGCCGTTTCGTTGAAGACCTCCGCTGCGGTAATTGGCGAGGATTTACTCAAAAATCCATTACCGATGTGGTGAATATTGGCGTAGGGGGCTCTGATTTGGGCACTAAAATGGCAACCCATGCGTTAGCTTTTTATGCTGATCACAAACCCCGATGTCATTTTGTCTCTAACGTGGATGCTGCGCAGATTATGAGTACGTTAAAATCACTCGATCCTGAAACAACGCTTTTCATTATTGCTTCAAAAAGCTTTACATCTATTGAAACGATCACCAACGCCAATACCGCGAAAACATGGCTACTAAAAACTTTCCACGACCCCAAAGCCATTCAAAATCACTTTGTCGCTATATCCGCTCATCCCGAAAAAGCGATAGACTTTGGCATTCATGCAGCAAACGTTTTCGAATTTTGGGATTACGTGGGCGGCCGTTATTCACTTTGGTCTGCCATTGGTCTTCCCATTGCGCTTGCCATTGGCATGGATTCATTTGAGCAAATGCTCAAGGGTGCTTTTGAAATGGATCAACATTTTCGCCTCACCGATTTTTCTCAAAATGCCCCTGTTTTGCTGGCACTGCTGAGTATTTGGTATCGAAATTTTTTCAATACGGCCTCTCACGCCATTATTCCTTATTCGCACGACTTACGTTTCTTACCTGATTATCTTCAACAACTCGAGATGGAAAGCAATGGAAAATCAGTTCAATTGGATGGTGCCCAAGTGAATGAAAAAACGGCTGATGTCACCTGGGGAGGCGTTGGTATTAATGGACAACATGCATTCCATCAACTCCTACACCAAGGTACGGATTTCATTCCGATTGATTTTATTGTGGCCGTCAATAGTTTAAATCCTGTCGGAAACCATCATGAATTATTATTGACCAATTGTTTAGCACAATCCGAAGCACTGCTTTGTGGTAAAACTTTCGAGGAAGCTTATAAGGAACTTATAGAACAAAATTATACGCAAGAGGAAGCTGAAAAACTTGCACCGCATAAAGTCATGCCTGGAAACCGGCCAAGCAATACTTTGGTTTTAGAGAAACTCACCCCCGAATCACTAGGCGCCCTCATCGCTTTATACGAACATAAAACTTTCGTACAAGGTGTTATTTGGAATATTGATTCATTTGATCAATGGGGTGTAGAGTTGGGAAAAAAATTAGCAAAAAATATGATTAACGATCTCGGTAAACAAAAAACAATAACTCACCACGACAGCTCAACAACAGGGCTTTTAAATTATTACCGAACCCATACAACAACCGAAGTCTGATTCAATCGTTTCTCAACTATTGGGGCTGTTGGGATCTGAGTTTTTTTACAATACAGAGAGAGCGCCACCATCGCTGTCATTCCGAGAGAGCGCTAGCGACCGAGGAATCTCAAAGAAGAGATTCTTCGTCGGCGCATAGCGCCGCCTCTGAATGACGGCCTGGTGACAATGTCGGCGCATAGCGCCGCCTCTGAATGACCCTCCCGCTGTCATTCCGAGGGAGCTTGCGACCGAGGAATCTCTCTGAATGACGGCCTGGTGACAATTATTTGTCCAAATATTAATTGGAAATACTATAAGGACAGGTCGCGACCTGTCCCTACATAAAAATGTCGGTTTTTTAAATTGATGCAACAACCCCATTTCTAAAGGAAAATGAATGAATAAACAAAAAGTGAAAGAAATTTTTGAGCGATTACTTAAAAACAATCCCGATCCAAAAATCGAGCTAATTTATTCCTCACCTTTTGAATTGCTCATCGCTGTTATTTTGTCTGCTCAAGCAACGGATGTGGGTGTCAATAAAGCCACAAAAAATTTGTTTAAAATTGCCCATACCCCAAAAACGATTCTGGCGCTGGGGGAAGACGGATTAAAAAAATATATTAAAACCATTGGCCTTTATAATTCAAAAGCCAACAATATTTTAAAATTATGCCGAATCCTCATCGATCGCTATGATTCGAAAGTCCCGGGAACTCGAGAAGCCTTAGAAAGCTTGCCTGGTGTTGGCCGAAAAACCGCAAACATTATTTTAAACACAGTTTTTGGAAAACCTGTTATCGGCGTGGATACTCATGTTTTCCGCATTGCAAACCGAATCCCATTAGCCCCCGGAAAAACACCGCTCGAAGTGGAACAAAATCTCATGGAAGTCATTCCAAAAGAAATGATTTCAAAAGCCAATCAACTGCTCGTTCTCCATGGTCGTTACGTCTGTACCGCCAAAAAACCGCATTGCAAAGAATGCGTGATCCAAGATCTCTGCGAATATCCCGATAAAAATCTTTAACCCGATGTAACCTTTGGTGTCTGACACCAAAAGTTGCATTAAAAATTACCAAATTAATAGTATTTTCTCTTGAAAATACTTTTTTTTGTGGTATTTTATAAGGGATTTCTCTTAAATTTGAGAACCAAACATACTAATAATAAACCACTATTTTATAAAAAGGAGGTTTAAAATGTCTTTTGATTTATTACCTATAGACCCCTGTTCTTTCTATATGTTTTTTGGCGGTTCTTATTCCAATCAAAACCATAAACCGAAAGAAAAGATAAAAATCATAGATTCTAAAGCAAAAGACTCTCAATTAAGAAAATCTACTCATTCAATAAAAAATACGCAATTTGGTTATAAATATATCTAGATAACTTAAATAGGAGGTAATCCAAGATGATTCGAAAAAATTATACCATTACAATATTAGAAGAAGCGTCTAAATATACTCAAGGAGATGGGAATATGGAAATAGAAAATGCCTATAGTTCTAAAACTCCTGATCAAGCGGGCACCTGCGATCCAGTTTGTGTCGTAAGCAAATATAGGATTCCGTTACCTACCGAGGAAGAACCGGATAACTATGGGCCCAAACCTGGTTTTTAATCTCTTTCACTCTATCGGCTAAAAACCAAATAATATCAATCGTAATTAAAAAAAAGGGGAGTAATGTTTTTCTAAAAAACATTACTCCTATTCTTACTAAAGTTTATTTATCACGAACAATTATTTTTCACATGGATTTTAAAAATCGAAAATGTATAAAATATCATTAAATGAAAATATAGTTTCTCGACATTATAAAAATATTGATTGTTCCATTTATTATAACAAAAAATCTAAACGATTTATCATCCTTAAAGATGTTGCTTCTACAGTTTGTAGATTAATAACAAAATTCGAAAATGAGACCTTATCTATAAAAAAAATTAGCGGAGTTATTAGAAAGGAATTTAATTGCCCCAAAAAAAGCATATTAGAAAAAGACATATTGGCTATCATTAATTTTTTATATCAAAAGAATTTAATTAAGCTGTCTAGTTTAAAAGATAATAACCATGATAGCTCCTTCACAAACCTTATTCCTCTAAAAAAACAAACTCCTAAAGATTATATAAAAAATGTCTTTTCTACCCCAGATGAAATTTCTCATATAACAAACAACCATCGTATACCCTTTACTGTAACATTTGAATTGACAAATAAATGCCCGCTTAATTGTATACATTGTTATTACCCTAATCATCAGAAAGCTCAATGGGATATCGAAAAATTCGGCCATGTTTTAGATGAGTTAAAAGAACTGGGTACGATGTTAATAGGTTTTTCAGGAGGAGAATGTTTATTACATCCAGATATAGAACGTTTTCTAGCGTTGTCTCAAGAAAAAAATTTTATTACCTGTTTATTGACCAATGGCGTTTTAATAACGAGAGAAAAAGCCAAAATGATCGCCTCTTATCAACCACGAAATATACAACTATCCCTTTATGCAGCTGATGCTGAAACTCACGATCATATTACCCAAATCAAAGGTAGTTTTGAGAAAACATTAAAAGCCATAGAATATCTAAGAGAGGAAGGAATTAATCCTGACATTGCTTGTTCAGTAATGAAAAATAATTTTCATGCTATTCAGGATTTATTGACCTGGTGTCAATCTAAAAATCTTACATGTACTTTTAATTTTAGAATATTTCCAAGCTATAACTCGGAAAAAAAATCTGAACAATTAAATTGCCTAAAAGAACCTCAAATTAAATCAATATTATCAAATGAAAACTTTAATTGGAGATTAAAAAGAATCTTAAGTAAAAGAAGAAATCTCATTCCCGATAAAAGTAATATTGAAAAAATAATGATAAGAAGAAATTCTAAAAAAATATGTTCTGGAGGATTCAGCACCTTCTGTATAAACCCCGAAGGGGATGTTTTTCCATGCAGTGTATTACGACTTAAAGTTGGAAACGTTTTTAAAAGCTCATTAAAAGACATTTGGAATCATTCAAAAATTTTAAAAGAATGGCGTAACATCACGATAGATGATTTTCAAAAATGTAAAAAATGTAACGCAGTGGCTTTTTGTGATATTTGCCCAGCTGCCGAGTTTATTAAAACGGGCAAACTTAAAATGATAGATGATCAAACTTGTTTTTTAGAAAAAACAACCTATCAAATATTGAAAGACTTAGGAGTTTAAAAATTTTCAAGGACTTAAACTAAGAATTTTTGTTGTACTATTTTATAACCCAATTTATACCCATACACATATGTATTTTAATGTACCAGACCATATTTATTTAACTTATTTTAACGATAAAATCGTTATTCTTAACTTATTAAAAAATCAATATATATTTTTATCTAAAAATTTATCTC
>JAFGHQ010000112.1 GCA_016930035.1 Gammaproteobacteria bacterium
ATGGGGTTTTATCAAAGGGGAGAATCGCGATTCTCCCCTTTGATTGCAAGCGCGAATTCATTTCGCGCGTAGCATCTGAATAATTACTAAAAACTTAACTTCATACAGGAATATTGACTAGTAAATTGCAGATGAGTTCTTCTATTACAGTACTTTTAGAAATTTGTTTTTTTGCAAAGTCTCATGCATAAAGTAGCTTACTTCGCCAAAACTCATTGTGTCCTTGTCTCAGACGGCTTTTTATAGCGCTTTAAAAGGCGCGCAAATTCTATTTAGAAATTCAATACATTCTGTCAGCTTTTGCGCCCCTTCTTGTATTTCACCTCTCTCAAAAAAAGAAATGACTAATTGCAATCTCTCACAAGATTGTCTAGTTATCCTTTCCCTTTTTTGTTCAAGTGCTGTTTTTTTCTGACGTAGTTTAGTAAGACGTTCTTCTCTCATTTCTGTCTTATAGGACATAATCAATACTCCTTCTTATGTTTTTATACCACCTTTATACCCCTTGAGTTTAGCTCTTCTTTCACTAGTCAACCATATTTGCGATTGATAATGTTATATCAGATGAGTTAAAAAGTGAATGGTGTCAGATGTATGTGTCAACTAATTCGATGACAATTGTTACTTTCCCCTTGGGGCACCTACGCGTGAATTTACTTTGCGAGGGTGATACTAACTAGGGAAATGAGTTTTTCTAACTGCGAAATTTGTGATTATTTATATTATTCTTTGTGCTACACTGAAAATTAGGCTAAAATTCAGTGTATGAAAAAAATAAATCGAATCATAAAACTATCCATTGAAGCTGCGTTAGAACGCGGCAAAAGCGTATTATTATTAGGACCCAGACAAGTAGGGAAAACCAGTTTATTGAATGATATCTTTACTGATCTTACTATTACCTTAGCTCGTCCAGCAACCCGTCTTCAATATGAAAGGAATCTAGATAGCTTTTCTCAGGAAATCGAATTTTTAGCTGAGAAACTCCATAAGCCCCCCCTGATTGCTGTAGATGAAGTTCAAAAGATTCCTGAACTTATGGATGCTGTACAGGATCTTATTGACAGGAAAATCGCTCAATTTATTTTAACGGGTTCATCTGCCCGAAAACTCAGATCATATCAACCATTAAATTGGTTACCTGGACGAGTCATCTATTTTCAAATGAGTTCATTAACTATCGAGGAATTGCCGAAATCTTATTGGGATATTGGAAAAATCCTCACTTATGGAACTTTGCCAGGCATTGTGACTGATGACGATGATATGCTCAGAGAACAGGATCTTGAGAGTTATGTGATTACTTATTTGGAAGAAGAAATACGCCAAGAAGCTTTGGTTCGCAAATTAGGCGATTTTGCTAAATTTTTATACCTTGCCGCATCAGAATCGGGTTCATTAGCTAATTTCAATAATATGGCTAAAGATATAGGTGTCGCGCAAACCACCATTGCGGCTTATTATCAGATTTTAGAGGATTGTCTAATAGCAGAACGTATTGAGCCCTTCTTAGAAAAAGCTTCAGTCAGAAGGCGTCTCGTAAAATCGAGTAAATATTTATTTTTCGATTTAGGTATTAGACGATTAGCAGCTCATGAGGGAACACAATTGCCCATTAAAAATATGGGACAATTATTTGAACAGTTTATTGGATTAGAATTATTACATTTGGCTAGAAGCCATTCACAACGAATCACTTTAAATTTTTGGCGGGATTTAGAAGGAAGGGAGGTCGATTGGGTATTAAGTTTTGGAGAGAAAATCATTCCTATAGAAGTTAAATGGACCGATAATCCCTCTATACGTGATGTCTCTCATTTAAGAACTTTTATGAAAGATTATGGGGTCAAAAGAGGATATATCGTTTGTAGGTGCAAAAAAGCACGGAAGTTAGATGAACAAATTATTGCTTTGCCTTGGGAAAATATCGCAGAATTGTTAGCTTAGCGCTCACTTTAAATCACAAAATCAAATTTCAATGGTTTTACAATTCTCAAAATTAGCTAATTTCAGGGAATTATATTCCTCAAAATTGGCAAAATTTAAGGAGACCCTTGAGAAATACGTTAGTTTAAATTTCTTTGGTCTTCATGAAAATTTTTCACAAAAGCTTTTAATTGATGATTTTCGATAGCAGTTCGAAGATCGCGCATCAATCTTTGATAATAATGCACATTGTGAATCGTATTGAGTCGAGCGCCGAGAATTTCGCGGCAACGATCAAGATGATGCAAATAAGCACGAGAATAATTTTGGCAGGTATAACAATCACATTGGGGATCGAGTTTTTCAGTATCGGTTTTATATCGCATATTGCGAATTCGAATGAGCCCTTGTGACGTAAACAAATGACCATTTCGAGCGTGGCGCATGGGCATCACACAATCAAACATATCAACACCGCGCAAAACTCCTTCTACTAAATCGCTGGGCGTTCCCATGCCCATTAAATAATGAGGTTTATCAGAGGGCATCATGGGGATTAATATTTCAAGCAACCGCCATACGTCCACCAGGGGCACACACCCACCAAAAGCGTAGCCATCAAAACCAATCTCCATGAGTTCCTCTAAACAACAAACACGAAGGTCTTCGTAGATGCTGCCTTGTACAATTCCAAACAAGGCGGAAGGATTGTCAGCATGAGCTTCTTTACTTCGTTTTGCCCAACGCAAGGTCATTTCCATCGAATCTTTGGCGCGTCGATGATCGATCGGATAATCCGTACATTCGTCAAAAGCCATTACAATATCAGAACCGAGATCACGTTGAACTTGCATGGCGCGCTCAGGATCTAAAAAGATTTTTTCGCCATTAATCGGTGAGCGAAATACTGCTCCAGCTTCAGTAATTTTTCGCATTTTACCCAGGCTAAAAACCTGATAACCACCCGAATCCGTCAATATAGGGCCTTGCCATTGCATAAAATCATGCAAATCGCCGTGTTGCTTGATGATTTCCATTCCAGGGCGTAGCATTAAGTGAAAAGTGTTCCCCAAAATAATTTGTGCTCCACTTGCTTGAATTTCCTCAGGCGTCATGGTTTTAACCGTGCCGTAGGTGCCGACAGGCATAAATGTGGGGGTTTCGACAATACCTCGTTCGAAAATCATCCTGCCGCGCCGCGCCAGCCCATCTGTTGTAATCAATTCGTATTTCATGTGTTTTTAATATAGTACGTTAAGTCTCAATAAGTCGAACAAGGATATAGTCTACATCTAAAAAATCAATAGAGACGCATCAAAATTACATTTTTTTTAAAGAAATTTGAGCGTAATCTTCTTCCTTTATTTATCGTAATTTTTGATCTTTGATTGAAAAAATGGGGTACAAATGCTTTTTCGTTTAGGTTTTCTGCTTTTAATGAGCTTTTTTTTAAGGGGTAACGCATTGGCTCAACATATAAACGTGATTTCAAATGCCCAACAAATGCTTTGGGTTACTCCCAGAAATTTTGATGATTTTCATGCTGATCTACAATTTTATGAAAAAGATACTAAGGGAAGGTGGCAAAAACACGGGGAAACTATTCCTGTAATAGTAGGAAAAAACGGTGTAGCTTGGGATGAAAACCAAGCAGATTTTTATCATCGATCCTCTGTGAATTATAAAAAAGAAGGGGATTTTAAAACTCCACTAGGGATTTATCACATTGAAAAAATATTTGGTTTTGCCAAACATTCCTTTAATCCCAATATGCCGTATTTATCTTTAACCACCCACACAGAAGGAGTGGACGATATCACGTCAAAATATTATAACCAAATCGTGGACGCGCGTTTTATTCAAAATAAAGATTGGAAGTCCTCTGAAAAAATGCGAGAAATTTCTTTATATCAATGGGGAGCGGTGATTGATTATAATGTGCTACACATTCGGGGCAATGGCTCAAATATTTTTATCCATATCTGGAAAGATAAGAAATCCCCTACAGCGGGTTGTATTGCCATGTCCGAACTCAATCTCGAAAAGATTTTGTCCCGATTAGATCAAGCAAAACATCCTGTGATAGTTATTCTGCCATCCAAAGTTTTCAAAATCCGAAGGTAAAATTTAAGCTCATCAATAAAGGGCTGTTGGGATCTGCCCGTTTATCATTCTGGACTTGATCCAGGATCCAGTAAAATCAAAGAGTTATAATCTTTTATTTTTTAAAAAAGTTCGGATTTCAACAGCCCCCTTCTGAGGAACGTAAAGGGGAACGACTGGTGAGAAAAAGGAATTCCACTACCGCTTTCTCAATCCCATCAACAGGCAATTCACCGGACGGTTACTTACGAAAAATATATATAAGTACTAAATACCTAATTATTCATTTCTTAAGTTTTCCTTAAGGATTTTATTTTATAATAGGATTGAAACAAATTTTTTGCGAGGTGAAATGATGCCCAACAAACATGTGGTCATTCAATATGCTGGTGAAATAGAAAAAATCTGCGAACCTTTAGTAAAAAAAACCCCCATTAAAACTTTTTCTTTCTGCAGAAATTACAGAGACGGTTATACGCTTTTATCTGAGGATGGCAAATGGGCCGAAGAATATATCAACAAAGGATATCAAAGTTGTATTCGTGAAGAGTGTAACTGGTTCCATATGTGTGATTATCAGTTATGGGATGCAGCTAATCAACCCAAGATATCTGAAAAATTTGAACGTTTTAATCAGGATCTCGTTAAATTAGGCTACTCCAAAGGTATTACTATTTATGAGAAACAACCTGATCATCTCATTATGTACGACTTTGCTACTAATAGCGATCCCAAATCAACAGAATTTTTATTAAGCAATATTGATTACTTTAAAAATTTTATCTTTTATTTTAAAGAAAAAATACATTGCAATAGAGATCTCACTAAAGCTTTTTATAAGAAATACTCCTTTGCTGAAGAGCCAGTCACTAAAAACATAGACTTAACAGCCACTCAAAAACCATTAAAAGTAAATAAATACTACCTGCTGGATGATCAATGCAGCTTTTCAAAAAAAGAAATGGATATTTCAAGACTCGTCGCCCTTGGACAAACTTCAAAGCAAATCGCCAAAAATCTGAATAATTCTTTTAGAACGATAGAAAACCATTTGGTTAACATAAAAAATAAAGCCCAGTGTGAAAATCTATCTGAATTACGTGAAAAGCTTTGGAGTAGTGATATATTTAGAATGTATATGTCGATTGAATCGGATACTTTTACATAAAACAAACAATCAAAGGTTTGCTAATAACTAAAAAATAGAATCATTATTTGGTAACGAAATTATGAATATAATAGCGCCTAAAAATATCGAAAATCATGATGCCGTTAAATATGCAAAGGACATTACCCAAATTTGTGCGCCACTATTGGATGAAACGCCTATTAAAAATTTCGCTTTAGAAAGAGTATATCAAGATGGCGGGATGGGGTTTTGTACTGATGTTGAATGGACAATAGAATTTTTTAAAAAAGGGTATGATATCTGCTTTCCAGAAGAATATGCAGTCCTTCCGCCCTCTCCAGGCAGTTATTTACCTTGGGATTTAAGAAACGCCATTGAAATTTCAGAAAAAATGACTCAGTTTAATAAGGATCTTATAGATCGTAATGCTTATCAAGGTGTGACGATTTATGAGACAACAGAAGACTGTGTTAATGCTTATGAATTTACGATTGATGTTGATTTTCCTTCGTCCATGGAATACCTACTAAAAAATATTGATCTATTCAAAAATTTTATCTTCTACTTTAAAGAAAAAATACATAGCGATAAAAAACTGACTGAAGCTTTTTATAAGAAATATACTTTCACGGAGGAGCCTATAATTAAAAACGTAGAAACATCCATTGTTCAACAACCATTCAAAGTAAAAAAGTACTACTTACTGGATAATCAAAGTAGTTTCTCGAAAAAGGAATTGAGCATTTTAAAATTTATTGCCCTAGGACAAACTTCAAAGCAAATCGCCAAAAATCTAAATAATTCTTTTAGAACGATAGAGAAACATTTGGTTAACATAAAAAATAAAGCCCA